>CANBOV010000012.1 GCA_947371275.1 Flavobacteriaceae bacterium
AACACCTATAACGGCGGTTCCATCTGTCTTGGCATCAAATACCTATTGGACAGCAACTGATGCTACGGTGACTAGAGCACTTTCGGTTACGGGAGGCCAACCTAACGTACCCTTTACTTTTGACAATACAGCTTTTGTATTAAACACTATTAACAAAACAGTTAATTTAAACGACATTGAAAAATGGACGGTAACAAATAATGCCATATTTGGCCACTCTTTTCACATCCACGACATTGAATTCAAAATAGTGGCTCGTAATGGATCGGCTGCCAATATAGGCACTCATGAAAGTGGATGGAAAGATACCTTTTACCTACCCCGTAACGAATCGGTTACCTTTGTAGCGAAGTTTGATGACTTTGCCGATGCCGATGTCACACATCCCTACATGTACCATTGCCACTTTGCTGGTCACGAAGACGGCGGCATGATGGGACAGTTCATAGTAACTGGTACGTTAGGAACCAACAACCCTACTCCTTCAACCGACTTCAGTTTGTACCCTAACCCAGCTAGCGACAAACTTTATCTTAACTTAAGTGATGCAAGTACAGAAGTGTATTACATCACCATCTTGACCGTTACGGGGAGAACAGTAATGATGTTACCCCAACCACAGTGGCAAAGCGGTATTGACATCAGTTCGTTAGCCTCTGGAGTATATATTGTTCAGCTTATGGATAAAAAGTCTAAATCACTTACCGCCAAAAGATTTATAAAGAAATAACATGAAGCAAATCAGTCACCTACTTGTTGTAATACTACTTGTCATTGCCTTGACAAGCTTTACCTCTATGGGTACTGTGACGCTGGCTTCCACCATAAAAGACTTCCGCCTTAAAAATGTAAGCAACAAGAGAGTTTCCTTATCTAGCTTTAAAAATGCCAAAGGATTCATGATTGTATTCACCTGCAATAAATGCCCAATGGCCAAGTTTTATTCGGAACGCTTGAACAAATTGAATGCCCAATACAAAACGAAAGGTGTTTATCTCTTAGCTATTAATGCTATGGACACCCTTGCCTATGCCGAGGAATCATTTTCCTTAATGCAACAAAAAGCCAAGAAGGACAAACTCACCTTTCCCTACCTGCAAGACAATCTACAAGTAGTAGCCAAGCAATTCAATGCAACCCATACCCCACAAGCGTTTGTAATATGGAAAAATAAAATGGGTACCTATGATATTAAATATCAGGGAGCCATTGACGATAATGCCGGTGATGCTGCAAATGCCGAGCCTTTTTTAGCAGAAGCCGTAAGCCAACTGTTGGCCAACAAACCGTTAACACATACCACAACAGAGTCCTTTGGCTGTCGCATATTTTACCGTGGGGTAAAACCCAACATGAAAATCAACTAACCCTAATAATTTCGTATGAAAAGAACACTTTTATTAAGTCTGCTATTATCCAACATGCTACTGTTGGCTCAAACCAATCCTGCTATTACCAGTTGGTTACAAAATACTACAGGGATTACCGGACGTCATTATGTTTCAGGTAACTACACCCCTATAAACGATGCTGTAGCGGCCAATGTGCAAACAGTACAATACGATGCCAATTGGGTCTATGTTTCCGCAACTGGAATTCCAGCCTATATAACAGGTCCATTTTTAGATGGTAATCCTTCGTTAGCTACTGCACAAAATAAAATATTTAAAATATCATTAAATCCAGTACAAAACACCGGTACCGCTACCGCTACAACCGGAGGCAATATTGGCATCTTTAAAAATGGAGTCGCTTTATTTGACTACCGCGATGGTGTGTCCTGGAAGAACTCAACTAGTGCCTTAGCAGGAGGTCCTCTAGGAGGTGCAGGTGACGCTAAATGGAACAGAGATGCGGTAGTTGGTGAAAAGAATGGCTTCGATTGTGTTAAAGCACACCCTGCCATGGGAAATTACCACCATCATCAAAACCCAAGTGCTTTTAATTTAGATTTGGTAGTCATTTCTGATCGTTGCACCTTATACCCTTCGGATGGATTATATGTAATTGATGCAACGCAACATTCTCCTTTATTAGGCTTTACCTATGATGGATTTCCTATTTATGGCGCTTATGGCTTTGCTAACACCGATGGTACAGGAGGTGTTGTTAGAATGAAATCAGGCTACCAATTGCGCAACATCACTACACGCACCGTTTGGGCAGATGGTACCGATGTATTAGACGGTCCTGCCGTAAGCACTACCTACCCTTTAGGCTACTTCAGAGAAGACTACGAATTTGTAGCACACCCTTCTGACCCAAGTTATTTGGACTCCCATAATGGCCGTTTTTGTGTTACCCCAGAATACCCCTTAGGGATGTATTGTTACTTTGCTACAGTAGATGCCAATCATAATTCGGCTTATCCTTATGTTGTTGGACCAACGTTTTACGGAACCAAAACGGCTACCACAGTAGCTTCAGTACCGTCGGGAACCACAACCTACTTAGCAACTGACAGCTTTAATTTAGGCAACGCAAACCTAATCATCTATCCTAATCCAGCCTCCGATTTCATTGCCATACAAACTCAAATGGTAGAAAATGATATGGCAGTTGAACTAATAGATACCTTAGGAAAAGTTGTGACCACTGGTAAAATAGTGCAAGGAAGTACATTATCCATCTTAGATACTGCTACGGTTACCAATGGCGTATACTTTGTTAAAGTTTCTGATGGTAAAAACAACAAATCGTTCAAGGTAATTATAAACAAATAAGCCCCATGAAAACAAAATGGATAGCAGTAATGGCATTCGCTTCTTTATGGTCCTGCAGCAATTCTGATAGTTATGTTGATCCCTACACCAATATAAAAGCGACGTTTGGCACTAAAATCGATCCGGCTAATTTGGATAATTATGCAGCACAAACAGTACCCGCTTATATTACAAAAGACAACGGACTAGCCAATCCTATAACCGACAAAGGGGCTACACTTGGCAGGGTGCTTTTTTACGATAAGAACTTGTCTTCCAACAATACCATCTCTTGCGCTAGTTGCCATCAACAAACTAATGCCTTTAGTGATACTAATGTTGCTAGCCAAGGCGTTAACGGCACTACTGGTCGTCATGCCATGCGATTAATTAATACCCGCTTTGCAAATGAAGGCAAATTCTTTTGGGACGAACGAGCAGGATCACTTGAGATTCAAACAACCCAACCGATACGCAATCACAACGAAATGGGGTATAGTGGGGCAAATGGTGATGAAGACTTTACCAATTTAGTTACTAAATTAGGCGCAATTGCCTACTATAAAGAACTATTCAAATTTGTTTACGGCACAGAAGAAATTACCGAAAACAAAATCCAATTAGCATTAGCCCAATTCATACGTAGTATCCAATCATTTGATAGCAAGTACGATATTGGAAGAGCACAAGTGGCTAACGATGGACAACCCTTCCCTAATTTTACTAATCAAGAAAACCAAGGAAAGCAACTCTTTCAAGCGCCGCCCCAATTCGATGCGAATGGTAGTCGAACAGGTGGAGGAATAGGCTGTGCAGGATGTCATGCGGCACCTGAGTTTGATATTGCACCCAACTCCGGAAACAACGGTATTATTGGGGTATTAAATGGAACCGGAATTGATATCACTAATACCCGAGCGCCATCCTTACGCGACCTGGTAAAAGCCGATGGCACAGTAAACGGACCCATGATGCACACGGGTGTATTTACTAGCTTACAAACGGTAATTGGGCATTATGGCACTATCAACTTGGCTCCAGGCAACACCAATCTAGATCCTAAATTAAAACCCAACGGATTTGGCCAAAAGTTAAACCTAACGGCCGCAGAAGTAAATGCTGTTATTGCCTTCCTAAAGACCCTAACCGGAACTAATGTCTATGTCGACCCTAAATGGTCCAATCCATTTTCCAATTAAAATAAAAAAAGCCCCTCAGTTGAGGGGCTTTTTTTTACTATTGTTAGTATGGATTATCCCATTACCTCTTTTACTTTCTTACCGATCTCGGCTGGAGAGTCAACCACATGAATACCACAAGAAGCCATAATAGCTTTTTTAGCTTCAGCTGTATCATCAGCACCTCCAACGATCGCCCCAGCATGTCCCATAGTTCTTCCCTTTGGTGCTGTAACTCCGGCAATAAATCCAATCACAGGTTTGCGGTTACCATCAGCTTTAATCCATTTAGCGGCATCGGCTTCTAACTGACCCCCGATTTCACCAATCATGATGATGCAATGTGTTTCAGGGTCGTTCATTAATAATTCAACTGCTTCTTTGGTTGTAGTTCCGATGATTGGGTCACCACCAATACCAATTGCTGTTGTGATTCCTAACCCTTGTTTAACAACTTGGTCAGCTGCTTCATAGGTTAAGGTACCTGATTTAGATACAATCCCTACGTTACCTTTTTTAAATACAAAACCTGGCATGATACCTACTTTAGCTTCTCCTGGAGTAATTACACCTGGACAGTTTGGACCTACTAAGCGACAGTCTTTCCCTTTTACGTAACCGTAGGCTTTAATCATATCGGCTACAGGAATACCTTCGGTAATCGTGATAATTACTTTGATTCCGGCGTCGGCCGCTTCCATAATAGCATCAGCAGCAAAAGCTGGTGGAACGAAAATGATGGTAGTATCAGCACCGGCTTGTTCTACAGCATCTTTAACGGTATTAAACACTGGACGATCTAAATGTGTTGTTCCCCCTTTACCTGGCGTAACCCCACCTACTACATTCGTACCGTATTCAATCATTTGAGAAGCGTGGAAGGTACCTTCGCTACCTGTAAATCCTTGAACTATTATTTTTGAATCTTTATTAACTAAAACGCTCATGTTTGTGTTTGTTTATTAGTGTTTATTTTTTGTGTTGCAAAAATAGAAAATAGTAATTACTATTTGGTAATTCGCCCTTAGTTTTTTTGCAAAATTACTATAGTTGACTCATTTGGTAGCCTCTATAGAGTTTGTTGTTTTTAAGTTCCCAAATCACCATGAAGTGCGCCAAGAGCATTTCTTCTCTAGGATTCTCTATGGTTTTTACATAATGAGAATAGCGTACGGCCACGGTATTGCCTTCTTCTACAATGTGGGTGATTCTGGATTTTGAACGGACGTAGGCTTTACTGAGTTCGCCACTCAACGCAATAATCTCGTCGTGGTGCAGTTTTAAAAACCCTTTAGTGCTATGCCATTCCAATACCACTTCAGGGTGCAGAAAATTGTTCACCGTATCGGTTTCTAACAGTACATCTGATTGGTAAAAATTTTGAACGATTTCTTTAGCGCTCATAGTTATTTTAATTTATTTAATAGATCTGGTATTCTTTTTACGTTGGCCAACTGTTTCAGCTTCTCACGTGATTCTTCTACTGGAGTTCCAAAATAGCTCTTACCTCCTTCGATCGACTTAGTTACGCCTGTTTGCCCTAATACTACCGCTTTGGCTCCAATTGTGATGCCGCTCGTGGTGCCTACTTGGCCCCATAGGGTTACTTCATCTTCTATGATTACACAACCCGCTATACCCGTTTGGGACGCGATTAAACATTTCTTTCCGATGACGGTGTCGTGCCCTACGTGAACTTGGTTATCAATTTTGGTTCCGGCTCCGATAATCGTATCTCCGGTTACCCCTTTATCAATGGTACACAGAGCTCCTATTCCGACATTGTCTTCGATGACTACTCGGCCTCCTGATAAGAGTTGGTCGAACCCTTCAGGACGTTTTTTATAATAAAAAGCATCGGCTCCAAGTATGGTTCCCGAATGGATAATGACATTATCCCCTATTACCGTATTGTCATAGACAATTACATTGGCGTGTAACAAACAGTTTTTACCTATGCTTACGTTGTGTCCGATGAAGCAATTGGGTTGCACTACGGAGCCTTCTCCGATGGTAGCTGATAAGGATACACTCAGATTGGCCGCCACAAACGGACGAAAATGTTTGGTTAGGATATTAAAATCACGAAACGGATCATCCGAAATCAATAAAGCTTTGCCTTCAGGGCATTCTACTTGTTTGTTGATTAGAACAATGGTAGCTGCCGATTGCAAGGCTTTGTCGTAATATTTGGGATGGTCAACAAAAACAATATCACCAGGAGAAACCACGTGAATTTCGTTCATGCCATGAACAGCAAAATCATCGGGGCCTACGTAGGGGCATCCGATGATTGCTGCGATTTCTTTCAGGGTATGTATTTTTGGAAATTTCATTTATGGAATTTGAAAATTTGAGAATTTGAGAATTTGAAAATGAATGAAAACATAAATTAAATAATTTTCAAATTAGTATATTTTCAAATTAATTACTCTTTTACTCTTTCCATGTACGAACCTGTTGCGGTATCGATTTTGATTTTGTCACCTTCATTGATGAATAACGGAACGTTTACAGATGCACCGGTTTCTACTTTGGCTGGTTTGGTAGCATTGGTAGCGGTATTTCCTTTTACTCCTGGTTCGGCATAAGTAACTTCAAGCACTATAGAAGCTGGCATGTCAACTGAAAGAGGCAAATCGGTTTCGGTGTTTACTTGGACCATTACTAGGGTACCTTCTTTTAATAAGTCGGGTGCGTCTAGAATTTTTTTGTCTAGGGTGATTTGCTCGTAGGATTCCGTGTTCATGAAATGGAACAGATTTCCTTCCGCATATAAATATTGGTATGTATGCGTTTCAACACGCACTTCTTCAATTTTATGTCCCGCAGAGAAGGTGTTATCTAACACTTTACCGTTGGTTAATGATTTTAATTTAGTTCTCACGAAAGCCGGACCTTTACCTGGTTTCACGTGAAGGAACTCGATGATTTTATAAATATCGTGATTGAATTTTATGCATAATCCGTTTCTAATATCTGATGTAGATGCCATTTTGTTGAGTATTTGGTTATTCTTTTATTTGTTTGTAATAGTATTTTGAACCTTTGCCGTTCGTTTATCTAATTTGGATAGTACAGCGTATTAATACGACCCTGAATAGCCTTTCATTATTCCTCTAGACGAGTTTCTGATGAAATCTAGGATCTCGTCACGTTCGGGAGAGGCGGCCATTTCGGCTTCTATGATGCCTAGGGCTTGGGAGGTATTATAATTTTTTTGGTACAATATTCGGTAAATATCTTGAATCTCACGTATTTTATCAGAGGTAAATCCGCGTCTTCTTAAGCCAACCGAGTTGATTCCGACATAGGATAACGGTTCTTTAGCCGCTTTGGTAAATGGTGGTACATCTTTACGCACTAGAGAACCACCTGAAATCATGGCATGGTCTCCAATGTGGATGAACTGGTGGATGGCAGCTAGACCTCCAATGATGGCATAATTTCCAACGATTACGTGACCTGCTAGCGCTACTCCATTTACGATGATGGCGTTATCACCTATATGGCAATCGTGTGCAATGTGAGCTGTAGCCATGATAAGACAGTTGTTTCCAATCTTGGTTTGGCCCGAAGCTACTGTACCTCTATTTATGGTAACACACTCTCTAACAGTTACATTATCACCAATTACTGCTAGTGATTCTTCACCACCAAACTTTAAATCTTGCGGTACAGCAGAGATTACCGCTCCGGGGAAGATATTACAATTCTTTCCTATGCGTGCCCCTTCCATAATGGTAACATTGGAACCGATCCAAGTTCCGTCTCCGATTACAACGTTGTTATGAATGGTAGTAAAAGGTTCTATAACGACATTCTTAGCGATTTTGGCACCAGGATGTACATAAGCTAACGGTTGATTCATATACTACTAATTTAGTTTTTTTTGGCAATTTGCGCCATTAATTCTGCTTCTGCAACTAATTTTCCATTGGCGTAGGCGTTGGCTTGCATGTGACAAATACCTCTACGGATTGGAGAAATCAAGTCGCATTTGAATACCAATGTATCTCCTGGCAACACTTTGTGTTTGAATTTTACATTGTCTATTTTCATGAAATACGTCAAATAATTTTCGGGATCAGGGACAGAGCTTAAGATTAAGATACCACCGGTTTGCGCCATCGCTTCAACAATTAATACACCAGGCATGACTGGAGCTCCTGGGAAGTGACCGATGAAGAAATCTTCATTCATGGTTACATTCTTTAATCCGACTACGTGCTCGTCTGACATTTCTAATATCTTATCAACCAATAAAAACGGGGGGCGGTGTGGCAACATAGCCATGATCTTATTGATGTCCATAAACGGCTCCTTGTGTAGGTCGTACACTGGGATTTGGTTACGTTGTTCGATTTTGATGATTTTGGAAAGTTTTTTAGCAAACTGGGTATTTACAAAATGGCCTGGTTTATTGGCAATCACCTTTCCCTTGATGCGGGTTCCTACTAGGGCTAAGTCACCAATTACGTCTAATAGTTTGTGGCGTGCCGCTTCGTTAGGATAATGCAACGTTAAATTATCTAAAATACCATTAGGTTTCACTGAAATGTGTTCTTTACCAAAAGCTACTTTAAGGTTCTCCATGGTTTTTGGAGAGATTTCTTTATCTACGTATACGATTGCATTGTTTAGGTCACCCCCTTTGATTAAGCCGTTGTCTAACAAAGTTTCTAATTCATGTAAGAAACTGAAGGTACGGGCATCGGCGATTTCTGATTTGAATTCAGAAATATTTTTCATGGTAGCGTTTTGCGTCCCCACTACTTTGGTACCAAAATCAACCATTGCGGTCACTTGGTATTCATCAGCAGGCATTACAAGGATTTCGCTGCCGGTAGATTCATCAGTGAAGGAGATTACTTCCCTTACCACGTAGTATCTACGTTCGGCGTCTTGCTCTACGATGCCTGCTTTTTCAATCGCTTCTACAAAGAATTTAGAAGAGCCATCCATGATAGGAGGTTCAGACTCGTTGAGTTCGATGATGACGTTATCTACATCACAGCCCACAAAAGCGGCTAATACGTGCTCTGACGTTTGAATTTTAACCCCCAATTTTTCAAGATTCGTACCTCTTTGTGTGTTTACTACATAATTGGCATCAGCTTCGATTATAGGGCTTCCTTCTAGATCCACTCTAACAAAAGTAAAACCATTGTTTATGGGCGCTGGTTTAAAAGTCATTTTGACTTCTTTTCCAGTATGCAATCCAACTCCGGTTAATGAGATTTCGTTTTGGATGGTTTTCTGTTTCACTACGGGCATGCTATTTCTATGTTTAGTTTGATTTATTTTTTTTTAGTTCTTCTAAATCTGCTACAATTTTAGGCAAATTTCTGAAATGTACATAAGATTTACTGTAATCACTGTAATTAAAAGCGGGCGAACCTTGCACTACTTCCCCATCGGTCAGGTTTTTTCCTACACCCGATTGGGCTTGCACGCGAACATTGTTTCCGATGGTTAAATGACCCGCGATGCCGACTTGGCCTCCGATCATGCAGTTGCTTCCAATTTTGGTAGACCCTGCCACACCGGTTTGGGCGGCAATAACGGTATTTTCTCCAATTTCGACATTGTGCGCGATTTGAATGTGGTTATCAAGTTTTACTCCTTTGCGAATGATGGTTGACCCTAAGGTAGCTCTATCGATGGTCGTAGAGGCGCCTACATCGACGTAATCTTCCATGATTACATTACCAATTTGGGGAATTTTGGTGAAGGTACCTTCTTCAGTGGGTGCAAATCCAAAGCCGTCAGAACCAATGATAGCTCCAGAATGCATGGTACAATTAGCCCCAATAACCGACTCGGAGTAAATCTTCACTCCAGCGAAAAGAATCGTATTATCGCCTATGCTTACGTTGTCCCCTATGAAGGAGTTGGGGTATATTTTTACATTGTTTCCAATGATTACATTTTTACCGATGTAGCTGAAGCTGCCTAAGTATAGGTTCTCACCATAGACCACGTTCTCTGAAATCACTGAGGGTTGTTCTATACCCGACTTCATTAGTTTGACTTGGTTGTAATATTCGAGTAATTTAGAGAATGCTTGGTAAGCATCATCCACCTTGATTAAGGTCGTTTTAAGCGCTTGCTCGGGTTCGAAGCTATGGTTTACTATAGTTATCGTAGCCTCAGTAGCATAGATATAATTCACATACTTCGGGTTGGCCAAGAACGTTAGCGAACCTTCAGTACCTTCTTCAATTTTAGCTAATTTGAACACTTCGGCGTTGGGGTTTCCTACCACTTCACCTTCTAGAATTTCTGCTATTTGAGCTGCTGTAAACTTCATTGCCACAAAAGTATAAAAAAATCAATTTTAACGGTATAATTCTTCAAGTAGTTTTGGAAAACATATATAATATTTTGTCACCGGCTTCGATAGGGCTTTCAAATTTAATTGATCTGAGGCTTCTACTACATCTTCGATGGTTCGGTCTTTCTTTAGTATGCGAATGGGTTCGGCCTCTTTGCTGTAGGCTTGGTTCTTGATTTTGCCTTTGAAAATAAAGTACTTTGCCTCTTGTTGAGTAATGTGATGCAGTGCTATAAAGCGTGCCGTCATGTCTTCTAGCACTTCAGGCGGGAACTTTTCGCTGTTTAATTTAACTTTGGACAAGTCCCTATTGATGATCATTTTGCTTAGACTGGACAAAATAAAGTCGGGATGGTTTTGCCAAACTTTTAAAGCACTAATTATATCATAATCATCTAGTTGGGCAAAGGTATTTAAATAAGTATTCGAGAAGTTTTCTAGGGTTACTTTATGCTGCATGAAGAACTTTAGCGGAGCGCTACATTCTATCTCTACTCCTTTGTGCAGTAGTTCTTTGGCACGTTGTAGCGTTTTGGTTAGCGTTAGTTCAGCAACGAGACTTGTCTTGTGCAGGTAGGCTTGCCAGTACATAAGTCGTCGGGCCATTAGGAACTTTTCTATGGAGTAGATGCCTTTTTCTTCCATGACTAGGACATCCTCGACCACATTCATCATTTGGATAAGCCTATCAGAGTTGATGTTTCCTTCGGCTACACCAGAGTAAAAGCTGTCTCTTTTTAGGTAATCCATGCGGTCCATATCGAGTTGGCTCGAGATCAGTTGCAGCATGAACTTGCGGTGGTATTCCCCTTTGAAGACTTGGATAGCCAGACTTAGCTGACCTGTAAATTCCTGGTTGAGTTGGTCCATGAACAGTAACGAAATCGCTTCGTGGTTGACTTCTTCTACGATGCTGTGTTCCATGGCGTGAGAGAACGGTCCGTGTCCGATATCGTGCAAGAGTATGGCAATATAGAGTGCGTTTTCTTCCTCTTTGGAAATGATAACCCCTTTAAACCGCAGTACTTCAACGGCCTGTTGCATCATGTGCATTGCGCCGAGGGCGTGGTGGAAACGCGTATGATGGGCACCGGGATACACTAGGTAGGATAAGCCCATTTGAGTGATGCGTCGCAAACGTTGAAAGTAAGGATGCTGTATTAAATCGTAGATCAACGTATTGGGTATGGTAATGAAACCATAGATGGGGTCGTTGAATATTTTTAGTTTGTTGGTATTACTCAAAGCTGAATCGATTTTCGTAAATGTATGCATTTATGTTAATTCTTTAAAATACTGCTTAAGTACTTTATCATTCTCCCTTGTGGGAGTAAAAACTTCTAGTATGGTTGACTGGTCGTTTACAGCAAACAATTGTTGCAATCCGGTCGCCAACGATTTATCATCACTGGCGGTAAGGTACTGAAAACGGTACATTTTGGCCAAGTGTTCGGCAGTTAGGCAGTGGGATGTTTCGAAATACGTATGGAATGTTTCGGATTCTTCGTGGCCTGGCAGAATTCTGAAGATCCCTCCTCCTCCATTATTCATTAGGATGATTTTAAAGTTGGACGGAATATAATTATTCCATAGGGCGTTGCTATCGTAAAAGAAGCTGATATCCCCTGTAATTAAGACGGTAGGTTTCTTACTCCCAACGGCGGCTCCGATCGCGGTCGATGTACAACCGTCTATTCCGCTTGTCCCTCTATTGCAATAGACTTCGATGGATTTATCAAAATCGAACAATTGGGCATAACGGACGGCGGCACTATTGCTGATTTGCAAATGTGTATTTTGGGGTAGTTGTGATAAGATGGTATGATAGGCCTTGAAATCAGAGAAGGGAACTTGCGACAAGTAGGCTTCGTGTTTGACTTTACGTTCTTGCCGAATGTTTTCAAAAGACGCTTTATAGTTACTTTCTACCACCTCTAAGTGGGGTAGAAACTGACTAAAAAACTGATTGGGTGACACCTGAAAATGTTTGGTTAGGATACTAAAAGTATCGTATGCTCTTAGTTCGTCAATATGCCAATGGTGCCGTGGTTTGTATTTTCGAAGGAAGGCTTTTATGCGTTTGGAAACGATCATCCCTCCGAAGGTTATTAGGATTCGTGGCTGCAAGTTGGTGAACTCCTTAGCACCAAAAGGTGTGATTAGCGTATCGATATTGTTTATGAAAGACGGATGGTGGAGGTTAGATGTCGTCTCGGTAAGCACAACCACCGAGGGAAATTGGGCAAGCTGGTCGATCCAATCCTGTTCGATACTGTTGGGTGGGCACTCCCCTACTACTACTAAGATTTTTTGGCTATGGTTCCACAAGGTGGAGAACGCGATGATGTCTTCTACGCGCACTACGCGATGGGCATTGTAAAGATGCGTTACATTGGCGTCTACGCTTAGCTTCGTCGTTGTTTCGTAAAGCGGCTCTTCGAAGGGTGCGTTAATGTGTACGGGGCCTTTATGGGCTATGGCTACATTTATGGCTTCGTTGATGAATACATCGTTGGGTTCTGAGGCTTCCTCTAGCAGGTTGGCGTTGTACAGGGAATGATTTTTGAATACGTCTTCTTGGCGGATGGTTTGGCCATCCCCTATGTCAATTTTGTCGTGAGGTCTATCGGCGGAGATTACGATAAGGGGAATCTGGCTATAGAAGGCTTCGGCAAAGGCTGGGTAATAGTTGAGTAAGGCGGAGCCTGAGGTGCAAACAACGGCTACGGGTTTACGGGTTTGTTGGGCAATCCCTAGTGCAAAGAAGGCAGCACAGCGTTCGTCTGCTATGCTATAGCATCGAAAGTTAGGATTGTTGGTGAATCCAATGGTTAGGGGCGCGTTTCGGGAGCCTGGTGAAATTACTATATCGTGAACTCCTTTGGCATTACATATCTCTAGGATGCTTTGCGCCAAAGGTATTTTAGGATAAATCATTTAATTTAGGTTTCAAAAAACAAAGGTACAAAGGTTGGAAGTTATTTTATACTTTTAACCTTTAATTCTGACATGGCAACACTACAACTACGACCTTACACCTCTGAAGATGCGGCTAGCATCGTGGCGATATTGAATTACTACATTGCTAATTCTACCGCTATTTATGACTATGACTTGCGCACTTTAGAGCAGCAGCAAGCTTTATTGGAGGAAAAACTAGCAAAAGGGTTCCCTATCCTTGTAGCTACAATTGGTGACCGTTTGGTAGGATTTGGGTACTACAGCGAGTTTCGCTTTCGAGCGGCTTACCGATTTACGGTGGAGCATTCGGTTTATGTGCTACCTAACGAGCACGGACAAGGGATTGGGAAAGCATTGATGGAAGCCCTAATTGCCGCTGCCAAAGTCCAAAACTTACACACTATGATTGCGGTTATCGATGCAGAGAACCAAGACAGCATTGCCTTCCACGAGCGCTTTGGGTTTGAAACCGTTGGTGTGATTAAGGAGAGCGGTTATAAATTTGACCGCTGGCTGCACAGTGTCCTGATGCAGCGGTTTATTTAAACACTTTTAGTACATAATCAACATTTACTTACTTTTGTAGGAAAAAAAGCTTATAACTGCCTATTTACAAGGGATTAGTACCCTTTTATATGGAGTAACCATGGAGTAACCATGGAGTAACCATGGAGAAACCATGGAGTAAGTATGGAGTTACTAGGGATTTGAGATTGAAGATTTGATGTATTGAACACAGACTACGAGGAACACCCCGTCACCGATTATATTGGCCCAACTGGGCCGAGGGATAAGAAACAGTACAGTGGACTTTTTTAGCGAAGGAGCCAGCAGGCGTTAGGGCCGTTGAGGGGAGCCGAAATTATTTGCTAGGAATCTAATTTGAGAATGAAAACAATTGCTTTTTGCAAATGGCCATCCAGCGTAAGATTCTTCCAAATAAATGTAAGAATTTGTGCGAATTCTTACTTTATAACAAACAAAAACCCGATGCTAGGGTACATCGGGTCTTTGAAAAAAAAATTGGGTTATATTTGAGTAAGAGGAATTAAATGACTTCGATACCGTTGTGCTCAAGGATGGCAAGCAGGTAAATGCTTTGGTTGGCGTCGTATTTTTCAATACCGCTTTGGTACCATTTTTCGATGACATCGATTTGGAAAGGCGTATAGCCTTCGTCGCTGATGCTCATTCCTAGCATGCCGGCTAGTAAAAAATCTTCTAGCACTTTATTGGTTACTATTAACTGCGGAATGCCGTATTCGATAGCACCGTTCATACTTTCATAGTTTAATCGGCCTTGGTGGAAACCGTCTTTATAGGCTTCATTGGACTCTTTATCATTTAGTTTGGCGTAAGGATTTTGACCGATGGCGTAACCTTCTAAATAATCTTGTCGGTATATAGGATTGAAAATATCTTTCATAAATAAATGTTGTGGCTTTTATTATTTACTTCAAAACTATTAACTATTTGGCAACGATTAATTAAAAATCGTTTAAAGGAAAAAAAACTCTTTAAACCACAAGGGGTGTGACGTTAGTCGATATTATTAAAAGGAAAACCCGATGAATTTCTCCACCGGGTTTTCCTTTTCTGTACTAAAAATCAATTTATTTGTTGTTAATCCAGTTAATGATTTCGGAATCGGTGGGTAATGTACGAGGGGAAAGTACTTTCACCAGCTGCCCGTTTTCATTAATCAAGTATTTCTGGAAGTTCCATTCCACTTCACTGTCTTGGAGTCCGTTTCTCTTTTTCTCTGTCAGGAATTGGTATACTGCATGTTTGTCGCTTCCTTTTACGGATATTTTACTCATCATGGGGAAGGTTACACCGTAGTTGGCTTTACAGAAGGTGGCGATTTGATCATTGGTTCCGGGTTCTTGCGCACCGAAGTTATTGGCTGGAAAGCCTATGATGACGAAGTTCTTGTCTTTGTATTTTTCGTAGATGGATTCTAGGTCTTTATATTGTGGGGTTAGGCCACATTCTGAGGCGGTATTCACTACTAATATTTTTTTGCCTTTAAGGCTGGCAAAGTCAAAGATATTTCCGTGGAGGTCGGTTACTTTGAATTGGTAAATCGTTTCTGCGTTATGCTCTGAAATCATGGTATGGGTTTTATTGGTTGATGCAACCGGTTTTGTTTGGGCATTATTTTGGGAGGTCCAAAGTAGCCCTAAAGTGCAGGATAAAAATATAAAATTTCTCATGTTTGATTTTTTTATAAAAGTAAGCAAACAAAGTTTAAACAGCTGTTATACCAATCTTAAAGTTTTGGTAAAAAAAAGAGCTCAACGACTTAATCAATCGTTGAGCTCCTAACAAACATGATAGAAAAAATATTTTCTATCAACCAAAACAAAATGAAAAACCTCATAGCAGATTCTTCCCTAACTCTATATACGATAACAAAGTAAGTTTGGATTTCCCTACCCTCATAAATACTAAAGTTTTGTTAAAGGAAATAATTTGGCGCAAAGTTGTTTCATGTTTCATGTTTCATGTTTCAAGTTTCAAGTTTCAAGTTTCATGTTTGATGTTTCATGTTTCAGGTTTACTACACTGCGATTCGTCAGTCGGCTGCGCCTCATTTCAAGTTTCAGGTTTGAAGTGTCATGCGATTTATTTGTGTCTTGATTTTGAGGGTTTGACTTTTTCAAAGTCAAGTACGAAAAAAGTAGCGGTTTGGTTTTTTAAAGGCAAAAACCTTGGGATTTATTGAAGGGGAATTGAATTTGATTCTTTATTTTTACGGTAAATTAACATTTTAGGTATGACACAAGAAGAATTATTACCCCTACTCTTGAGGAAAGAGGAGAGGGCCTTTACCCTACTCTACGATATGTATTCGAAAAGTTTGTTTAGCATCATTACGAATTTGGTATCGGATCGAGAGGAAGCAGAGGACGTATTGCAGGAAGTCTTTGTTAAAATTTGGAAGAACATTGACTCCTACCACCAAAGCAAAGGGCGTTTATACACATGGATGCTCAACATTGCTCGCAATACGGCCATTGATAAGTTGCGTTCCAAAGGCTTCAATAACAGTCAAAAAAACCTCTCTGCCGACAATTTCGTACATCTGTTGGAGGACAGTAATCGTTTGACGCAAAAGATTGACAGCATAGGGTTGAAGGAGTTTGTCAACAAACTAAAACCTAAGTGCATTCAATTGATCGACTTGTTGTTCTTTAAAGGATATACCCAGCAGGAGGCCTCAGAAGAATTGGCCATTCCGCTCGGTACGGTAAAGACTCAAAACCGCATGTGTATAAACGACCTACGTAATTTTTTAAAGATATAATGGAAACAAAAGAATATATTGAATCGGGGATTTTGGAACTGTATGTTTACGGATTGCTTAGCGAATCAGAAAACGATGCGGTGAACGCTATGGCTAACAAGCATTCTGATGTGAAAGCTGAAATACTCTCAATTGAGAAGGCAGTACTCAACCTTTCTAGCAGTTTTTCGCCATTCCTCTCCCACGAGCAGTTTGTGAAGATTAAAGCCCAATTAGAATTAAAACACAGCAAGGTGCTTCCGCTTAACACGGGACGCTCTTGGACTACATATATCGGTTGGGCCGCCTCCTTTGTCCTCTTACTGGGGATAGGATACCAGTATATCCGACTTAATCAAAACCAAACCGAGTTGCTTATCTACAAAGACAAATCCACTATATTGCAAAAAGCGGTCGTTGTTTTAAATACTGAGAACCAGAAGACTACTACCCTATTGAATTTAGTTAGAGATAAAAACACTACGGTCGTAGCTTTGGCGGGACAAGCTATAGATCCTGCTGCCAGTGCGAAAGTTTATTGGAACAAGGAAAAACAAATGGCTTATGTTGACGCTACTGATTTGCCAGCACCGCCGAAAGGCATGGTGTACCAAGTATGGGCGTTGAAACTTAGTCCGCTTACCCCAACCAGCATTGGATTACTGGACCATTTAACGGCTGCTAATACGCTATTGCCTGTTACTAATCCAGCCAGTGCCGAAGCTTTTGGTATTACGCTTGAGCCTGCCGGCGGTAGTGTGGCGCCTACCTTGGCGAAGTTGTATGCGTTGGGGAAAGTTTAATTTGAGATTTGAGATAGGCTTCTCGATACTTTTTTGTCTCGTCTAAAAGACGAGACAAAAAAACTCGAAGTGACGAATACTTATAAAATGGAGGATGTTCTTAGAAAGGTCTATGTTCTATTATCTATTATCTTATAAAAAAAAGGTTCACCATCGTGAACCTTTTTTTTTATTTCTTTCTATAATGTTTTCTATAACTTGGGTAGGCTAAGGCTCCGATGGCGGACATGCCTCCGAGGGTGAGCCATATCCAGCTGAGGGACTTGGCCTCTCCGCTCGCGTAGGAATGGAGTCCGACCAAGTGGAAGTTTACCCCATAATACGTGAACAAGATGGATACGAAGGCGTATAATGCCATCAAGTTAAAGAACCATTTGTTGCGTAAATACGGTACGAAGCGGGCATGGATTACGAAGGCGTAGACCATAATACTAATTAGGGCCCAGGTTTCTTTTGGATCCCATCCCCAGTAGCGGCCCCAACTTTCGTTGGCCCATTGACCTCCTAAAAAGTTTCCGATGGTTAGCATCACTAAACCTATGGTTAAGGCCATTTCGTTAATATAGGTAATCTCTTGGATGTTGAGTTCCATGCGGGCTTTGTTCTTTTTGGTAGTGAACATCATTAAAACTAGCGAGACAAAACCTAGTATGGCACCAAGGGCAAACGGACCGTAACTGGCTACAATTACTGCTACGTGGATCATTAACCAGTAGGAATTTAAGACCGGCTGCAAGTTGGCTATCTCTGGATCTATCCAGTTGGCATAAGCTGCTGTAAGTATCATTGCCGTTACGAAGGCGCATGAGGCTACGGTGAGTTTGGATTTACGGTCAAAGGCCAAGCCAAAGAACATGGTAGACCAAGCAACATAGACGATGGCTTCGTAGGCATTACTCCAAGGGGCATGACCTGAGATGTACCAACGGGCAATTAGACCCACGGTATGAATTACAAACAATAATCCGACCAATACATGGAAGAAGTTCACTGTCACCGCTAAGGCTTTGGATTCTTTGAAGATTTGGATGATGGTGAACAATAACATTAGTACGGCTACGATTAGGTATCCATACGGTAGTTTTTGGAACACATCATATTTATTGTATAGAATCTCGTAGTTGATTCTTTCATCACTAGGACGCACGGCTTTTCCAAATTTCTTTTGGTAGTTATCCATGCCCGAAAGCAGCGTATTGGCTAAAGTATATTTCTTTGAAGTGGCACCTTTCATTAATTCATCTAGGTACAGCGGTAAGGCGGTTTTGATGGTGTCTAAAGCCGTTCCTGTGGCATGTTCGATTTCGAGGTAGGACACCCATTTATTGTTTTCGTCTTTTGGGATTGGGAAGATGCGGAGAATTTTGCCGCTTAAGGCAGCGTTCAAGAGATTAACCTTCTTATCGGTTTCTATGAAATCTTTTTGGAACTGATCTGGATTGGCCGCCTTATAAGCCTCATCCAAGTAGGGCGACAGTTTGTAGTTCCCTCTCGAGTCAAAGCACGAGCGGAAGGTCGCAAACTTATCGGTGGCTTTGATTCCAAGTATTTTGCGGATGCTATCGTTACCGCTTTTGATGTAAATAAGCGGCGTTTCAAACCATACCGTTGGAAATTGCGTCATGGAGATGAACGCCTGATCAGAGTTCATGCCATGGTAGGTATCACTATGACTTACTTTACGCAACAACTCAGAAGAGAAGGTATTGATAGGCTTCATACGACCCCCTTCGTCTTGAATTACTAGTCGGCCAAACTGAGCCGCTTGCGCTTCAGGGACTTTGTAATAGTTTAGGATGGAGTCGATTTGTTTTTGGGTAGGCAATTTGTTTTTGGTAGCGCTGTTGTTTTGGCTAAACCCTTGGAAGGCTAATAAAAATAATAATAGCACGGTCAAATTGGCTTTTTTCTTTTTCACGTTTTCTAGTTTGCGTTTGATATCGGCAAAGCGGGTATTTTTCACGAAGAGTATGGCTAGCATGGCGAAGAATAAGAGGTAGTATCCAATGTAGGTGATGGTCGTTCCCCAAAAATCGTGGTTTACAGATAGTATGGTTCCTTTTTCATCGGGATCGAATGATGCTTGGAAGAAGCGATAGCCTTCGTGGTCAAGGATATGGTTCATATAGATGCGGGCATCGAATTTCTTTTTACTTTCGGTCACGGTTACTTTGCTTTCAAAGGACGAGAAGCTTTTCTCGGTTCCCGGATACTTCAGCGCTACGAAGTCATTTAGTTTCACACTGAATGGCAAATCGTATACTTTACTTCCATAGAAGATGGTAAATTCTAGTTGGCCCACTTTTACGACTTGAGGTTCGCCTTGCTTCCCTTTTGCCCCTGTGATAGTAACTTGTTGTTGCTTGCCTCCCGACTTCACGGTAAGTTTAAGTGCGTTGTCGCCATTTTTGGCTTTATAATTACCACTTGACACATAATCTATGACCCCTTTCTTAGGTTGGTCCGGAATTACAAACTGCGCGCCTCCGAGATTATATAGCGAACGGTACATTAATGGTCCGGCCGCATCTTTTGTAACGGTGCCTTGCATCTTATCGGCCATGCGCATGAACTGCCCATTAAAAGGCGTTGTAATGGTATTATTGTGGGTATCGATATTGATAGCTCCTTGGGTTGGTTTGTTGAGGGCAAATAGCACATTGTGAATATCTTGTACCTCACCGTCTTTTAGGAAATGTTCGTTACGCATGCCACTCCCCGACTCTACTAATTTAAGATAGGTAAGTCCGCCAGACGTTTCCTTGATGGTTTTCTTTACGTCCATTTGGAAATCATTGTAGTCGATTTCGAAGGGCGTATCAGCAAAGCTTTCATTCATTGAGAAATCATTGCTGGTTGCTTGAGAAAGCAGTAAGGGCTTTTCGAAGATGCGGCGTTTGAGTTGGCCTTCATACTGCCCATCCACCCAAACGGTAAGAAAGCATTTATCAGAATAGAACTGGGTAGCCACGGCCCCTTCGCGAATTGGCATCATGCCTTCAAAACTGATGTAGCGGGTAATAAACGCCCCCGTAATGATAAAAATAAATGCCAAGTGGAGCATTAGTGTGGCCCATTTCTCTTTTTTGTAGAGTTGGTATCTTTTAATATTCCCAAAAAAATTGATCATAAAGAACAACATGATTGCTTCAAACCACCAAGCGTTGTAGATGTATATGCGGGCGGTATCGGTATTGTATTTGCTTTCAATAAAGGTTCCTGCGGCCATGGCTGTGGCAAAACCAAGAAATAAAACAGCCATTAAACGAGTGGAGAATAGAACGGAGTATAATTTTTTTTCCATGGGTTGGAAGTGGATTTTAAAAGTGTAACAAAAGTAAATTAAAATTGTTGATTTTTTGTTTTGATGAGTGGATTTTTGTTGTGATTTTTTTTGTTTAAGGTTTACTGTTTTGACATTTTTACTAGCATCATTTTTGAATTATTTGTCTTTACTATGGCGAAACGATTCAAAATGAAGTGTTGATTTAAAAAAATTAGTATCTTTGAAGGAAATGGGCTACTTGAAAGCGGTAATTAGTAGCTTATAACGATGAAAATCATGCACCTATAGTATGCTGTTATTTCTTATTTTTAAACTTAATTGTAAAACCATTTATTAATTTAACATACTCTTTCATGAAAAATCTTTTAAGAACCTCCTTGTATTTGACTGTTTTTGCACTCGCTGGGATTTTATTTCAAATTAGTTGCTCGGCCGATAGTAACGTGACAAATGCAGCGCCTTTGGGTAAAATTGTTTACACTAAAAGTGTTAATAATCAATTACAAATATGGACTTGCAGCTATGACGGAAGTAATCAGGCACAAATTCCGATAACGTTACCCACCAATGTTTCTTATAATTATTATCTTTGTGGTTCTACTTGGATTGGCGGTGCTGATTTAAGTCATGTGAAATTATCTCCCGATGGTCAAAAAGTATTTTTTGCCACCGTGACGGATCCTTTTCAAGCTAATTATCATTTCTCGATTTACTCTTGCGATTTGTCTGGTAATAATTTGACCGAAATATTAACACAAGCGAGCGGAGAAGAACCTTTAGTAATTGGAGGTGTTTATTAATAGACGCTGCACTCCTTAACAAAACCAGCCATGAAAATACAATTTATTATTTATACCCTATTGTTAGTACCTATCTTTACTAACCAAAGCAGTTTTGCACAAACGAAAAGCAAAGAAGCCGTATCTGATTTCAGTATTACTGTATCTTTCAATGAAAAGGGGATTTTATTAGAATCTTCGAAGGGCTGCGCCTGGACCAAATTAAACTTTACTACTGCAAAAGAGCAAGGGATAGACAATTTTGGAATGAGTGAAGGCTATGATTCGGATCAAAAAGCATCCTTTTATTTCACGCTAGTGCGCACTAAAACAGGCCTGAAATTGACAGGTTTGAAAGGTACAGCCTGGAAGGAATTGAGTTTTGTTGTGCAGAACCATAAGAAGTACTTAGTTACAGCGTCTGGGGTGAAAGCGTTGTAAGGTATTCCGTTTTGAAAACCTTAACTCATGAATTTTAAGACCCTTTTTTACTGCTTTTTACTAGCGATAACGCTACTTAGTTTTCAAACAAAGCCGGCCACTTATCATAGTCAAGAAAATTTATTTGGCAAGGTTAAATCCATTACTATTTTTACTTATCATGCCACGGAAAAAGATGGTAAACTTGAGAAAGGAGACTTTGCCAATCCCTATAAAGAGACGATAAAATATAATTTTAAAGGCAATCGAATTAGCGAAACGGAGTATGCTTCTACTGGAGGTATTGAAAATAGAATTATCTATAAATATAATAAGCGAGGGAAACGAATTGAAACCATAGCTTTTAATAATGGTGTTGAATTTTATGAACGGACTACGCACAAGTATGATAGTAAAGGAAATCAAGTTAAAGAAAATAGTTATTATCCTTCGGGAAAATTAAAAATTAGAATTTTCTATAAATTTAGTGTTCTTGATTCTTTAGGAGGCAAGGGCAGGCCTATTATCTTGAATTTTTATGAACCTGAAATACGGGGCAATCAAATTGAAGCCAGCCTCTATGATGAGGAGGGACAATTTTATAGACGATTTACTTATGCCTATGACGCAAAGGGAACGCTCATTGAAGAAAACACTTATGACTATGATGGAAGTTTATACCATAGGAGCTTGTATACCAATGATGATAAAGGAAATCCAGTAAAAGTTAAAGCCTACAAAGGGGATGGAACATCGGATTACAGTTGGAACTACCGGTATGAATATGATAAGAAAGGCAATTGGATTAAAAAAGAATCCTATGGTGATTTGATTCCGAGTTACATAACGGAACGAAAAATCAAGTATTATTAACAATATCAACCCAAAAAATTCGATACTAAGCGCTAATACGGCTTTTGAAGTTCTGAACTGTTTACTATTTAAAACAAATCTAACGCCAGCTTATTTCCGTCCTTTTTTTTCTATATTTGAAATTGCTAATAGCCTATTATTCTTGAACTGACTGTAGCTATTGTTTCCATTGACAACTTAAATGAAAAAATTACTACTCCTCCCCTTTTTATTTTTATTTAGTAGTTCCTTTTGCCAACAGGTACCGGTTGCTGGAAACTATGACGGTACCTTGAGTCTTGCTTTTAATCTGAAGACCCAACGAGTAACGGGCTATTATGAAAACCATACGGGAGAAGACGATAAATTTTCTTGTATCTTTTATTTAGAAGGAACCGTCAATGGAAATCAATTTAAAATTCAGACTTATTTCCCTAATGCTAAGTCGGATGACTTGATTGAAGGAAGCATGGAACTTGTAAACCCTAAATCACTAAAAATAAAGCTACATGAAGAGCATGGAGGGTGTTGGAATGTAGAACATTTTGCCGATGAACCTGTTGATTTCGAACTTAGCAAAGCCACAAAGTGGATACAAATTAATTATACAATCAAGGAGAAAGTTCCACTTTACAGTGCAAAAAACATAGCGAAAAAGTTGAAATCCTATTTGGATAAAAATGATATTGTTTACATTGAACGCATTGAAAACGGCTGGGCCTACAGTACTTATTTTGGAACCCGAACCGTAAAAGGTTGGATTAAAACTAGTGACCTAAACGAGCTTAGTATCAATTAAATTATAACTTAAAAATAACAGAAATTATGAAAAAAACCGTGCTTTTCACTTTGGCGCTTGCCATCTCCTTCACTCTTGGATTTGCATTCAATAATTATGTAGTAAAATCATCACTCCATCCCACAGAACTCAAAAAAGTAACCGGCATTGGAGGTATATTTTTTAAGTGCAAAGACCCTAAAAAAGTTAGAGAGTGGTATTCAACTAACCTCGGTATAAATACGAATCAATACGGGTCGGTTTTTGAATGGTATCAAGGGTCTGACAGTAGCAAAAAAGGATTTTCACAATGGAGTCCGTTCAAAGAAACCACCACCTATTTTAAGCCATCAGAAAAGGAGTTTATGATCAACTACCGCGTGGCTGATTTAGTTGGGCTAGTTGCCCAATTAAAAAAAGATGGCGTAACGATTTGCGACTCCCTTGAAGTGGAAAGCTATGGAAAATTTATTCACATTATGGATATCGAAGGCAACAAAATTGAATTATGGGAGCCTAATGATGTTGAATATGAGAAAATGGGGGTGCAAATGGGTTTGAAGACTACTAAATAAATCAAAGGATCACCTAGTCGTTGTTGTTATGATTTTACTCCTTATAATTTGAGAAATCACCAATGAATAGGCTACTTGGGATTATTGGTTCATTTAACTATATTTGTGATGAAATCTATACCTACAATAAATAATGAACAGCAGCATTATCCATAAATATTCCAAGCTCAAACCTTCTTTGTTTTTATTACCGCTAGGCCTCTTATTGGCACTTTTGGTAGCGCTTTACAGTCAGCATGCCTTGAGTGTTGCGCAGTATGTCGCCATTCAAAAGAATTACTTCCTGAACATCAATGCCACTTTATCACAGTTTCCTGTGCTTATTTATAACCTAACACAATTAGGGGATGCCTTGATCTTTTTATCGCTTTTATCATTATTCGTTATTTATGCTCCTAAACTTTGGGAGGCTCTTTTATCGGCGTCCCTAGTATCGGCTATTTTTTCTAATGTATTGAAGAACCTCTTTGCCGTTCCAAGACCAGCCGCTATGTTTGACCCTACAAGTTTTACTATTATTGGTAAAACGTTGACAGGGCATAACAGTTTGCCTTCGGGGCATTCCATTACGGTATTTACGATATTGACGGTAGTGCTGTTTTCGTTTATGCCAACTAAATTACCCCGTAAAATGCTATGGACTGCATTTATCATCCTGACCGGATTATTGTTAGTCTTTACCCGTGTTGGTGTAGGTGCTCACTATCCACTTGATGTTTTAACGGGAAGTGTAATCGGATATATTTCGGGTCTTGCTGGACTATTCATATCCCGAAAATATAAACTATGGGTGTGGATTAGCAACAAAAAATTCTATCCCATCTTTATGGTCTTGTTTCTGATTTGTTTTATTGTCATCACTACAAAGGTGTTGCACGAGCCCTTGCTTATATTTTATTTGACCTTAGTTAGTTTAGCCGTTTCACTCTATAAAATCATTTATGTTTACGTTAAAAAATAACATTAAAATCACTCATTTTGTTGCGATACTGAGTGTCCTTACTTTTTTATTCTTTCATCTTCCCTTTTACACCTTTGTTTTTAATAATGTTGAATATAAAAGCTTTAATGGCATTACAATCATTGTTAGTTTAATCATCTTGATGTTGGTTTTAAACGCTTTTGTTTTTTACCTGCTTTTTTCGTTATCGCGTTATGTGGGCAAATTTTTACTGGTCCTATTTTTTATAGGCAATGCTGTTGCAGTCTACTTTATTAACACCTATAGTGTCATCATTGACGAGAGCATGATTGGGAATGTGCTGAATACCCAATTTTCAGAAGCCAGCAGTTTTTTTTCTTTTAAACTTGTTGCATACATCGTATTCTTTGGCATACTACCAGGTCTTTACATCATCAAAACCAAAATAACAACAGTTCCCTTTAAAAAGTTTATAGTGACTGTTTCACTGACTTTATTATTTGTTTTACTGTTAGTCTTTGCTAATGCCAGTAATTGGTTGTGGATTGATAAGAATTCGAAAACTTTGGGCGGACTGGCTATGCCTTGGTCGTATACCGTCAATATTTCCCTTTTTTATACGCATCAAGCGCAAAAAAACCGGAAAGAAATTATGTTACCTAATGCTACCCAAAAAGATAATGAAAAAGCGGTAGTCGTTTTGGTTATAGGAGAATCTTCACGAAGCGCGGATTACTCTTTATACGGCTATTCAAAAAATACCAACCCGCTGCTTTCCAAAATACCTAATGTTTATCATTTCCCCGCCAATTCTTGTGCTACCTATACTACTGAGGGCGTGAAAGGAATTTTAGAGCATACTAATTCGGGGGACCTTTATGAAATATTACCTAATTACCTTAACCGCAATAATGTGGAGGTGGTATGGCGAACGAACAATTGGGGCGAGCCTCCGATTCATATCAAAAATTATCAAAACAGAGAATTTTTAGCGCCAAATTGTAAGGGAGCAGGATGTGAATATGATGAAATACTGCTATCAGGATTGAAAGAACAAATTAAATCCAGTACAAAAAATAAGATCTTGATTGTATTGCATACCAGTACCAGTCATGGCCCTACCTATAGCAAGAAATACCCGCCGCAATTTGAAACGTTTAAACCCGTATGCAACAGTGTTGAATTGGGAAAATGTTCGCACGAGGAGTTAATCAATGCTTATGATAATACAATAGTATACACCGACTTTATTTTGGCTCAGGTTATTAAAGACTTAAAAGAGCTCAAGGAATATAAAAGCACCATGATTTTTGTTTCTGACCATGGGGAATCCTTGGGAGAAAAGAATCTTTATATGCATGGATTACCGTTAAGTATTGCTCCTAAGGAACAATATGAAATACCTTTTATCGTTTGGGTTTCTGATGGTTCCAAACAACTAAAACCAAATACATTATTATCTCAAAATCATGTTTTTCATAGTGTCTTGAACTTTTTGGGCATGCAAAGTCCGATTTATGACGAAAAGATGAATATATTTAAATAACTAGCTATGGCATTACTTAGTACGATACTCTTAATTATAGTTGCTCTAATAGGGCTTCTTCTAATTATAGCCCTTTTTATGAAGCGCAATCATTATGTAAATTGTAGCATAACAATTAATGCTCCCACCTTAAAAGTATATAATTTTCTCAAATTACTAGAAAACCAAGAGGCATTCAATAAACATGCCCAAGCTGGCACAGACCGTATAAAAACCTTTACCGGCGTTGATGGGACGGTTGGATTTATCTATGCTTGGAGTGGCAGCAAAGAAGCTGGAAAGGGCGAAAAAGAAATACTAGCACTAGAAGAAGGGAAACGAATAGAAACCGAAATCAGATTTGTCAAACCAATGGTTGTTAGCTCCCGTATGGTAATGGAGACTGAAGTGGTAAACAATCAGCAAACAGTAGTACGTTGGAGTAATGCTGGACGTTTAAACTACCCTCTCAACCTATTAATCCCCGTCATGCAAAAATCGGTTGCCAAGGATATGCGGGAGAGTTTGATTAAATTGAAGGAGCTGTTGGAGGGGTAGAAAGTTGATAATAGATTATAGATGATAGACTTATAGATGATAGATAATAGACCTTTTCTAATTAAATATTGTTGAGCTTAATGTTTTAATGCTTCACTTTTTAAACTAGACTGCCTTATGAAAAACATTTTGATTGTTGCCTCCTTATTACTATTATGCCTTTCATGTAATCATGAAACAGCTGAATTTAATGGCCTCGAACCACTAATAATAGGGAATGCTTTTACTACGGTGCCTGGAGGTTCAGTGTTTAGAAAAGTAATGGATGATGAATATTATGCTGATGAATATATATTGCCCAATGGCATAGGTAAAATCAGTAAGGTAAATGTGAGCACTGCAAAAGGTAAGATTTGTGAAGTGCGTTTTACCAATTGTACTTCGACCAACATGAACGCTTTAAGAAAAATTATGAGTTCATTAAATGAAGTTAAATTTGGCGGCGCTAGCACCCGGTTAATGGCTAAACAACATATTGCCTTTAAAGCGTATAGCAACACTAAAAACAACACCAACTTTATGGTGCTGGAACACCAACAACAGACTTTGAAAAATGGAAGACCACTGTACGAATTTCAATATATTTCAAACGAGGCCGAAAAAGTAAATGATTCCCTAACTCGCAAGAACATGGGGCTTGGGAAAAAGTAACACTTAACCAATTCTTATTAATTATTGCCATGAAAAAAGCCCCTTCGATTGAAGAGGCTTTTTTTATTATTTTAAGATAGCTATTAATTACTAGTCGGTTTATAAGCTCTAAAAGTTCCTTCGGTTACCGCATAATTTACGCCAGCATCTTCTCCAGTGAAACTAAAGGTCCCTTCCATGTATTCTGCTCCGATACTAGTAATAGTATAAGTTCCACTTGTAGCCGTTACGCTTACATCACCAAACATATAATCTACTGAATAAGCCGTTAAGTCAGAACCTGAAGCATCTGTAATGTTGTGCGCGCCTACGGTAGGGTTTTTAGGAATGGTAAAAAATATAGAACGGATGCTTTGTCCAACCGTTTCAGCTCCTGAAATTGATCCCATTAACGAAGTAACAGTAGAAGGGTCTACCATGTTAGATTGCGTTCCGTTTACTTTAAATTTGATGTAGGTTCCACTGGTAGAGCTTCCACCATTACTGCTTGAAGAACACGATACGATTAACCCAGCGAATAAGGCGATTAGTGCGAATTTAAATACTTTCATATGTCTTTTTTTATGTTAAGCCGCGAAGTTAGACTTATTAGGCAGATTATCAAAGAGTAATAGGTTAAAAAAGATAATAATTTAAGCTATTTACCTGTAGTCGCTACATTAAAAGGGTAAAAAAACAGGGATATCCTATGGAAATATGTACAAATTTATTATTGTAGCCTATTCCCTTTTTTTCTACATTTACCGCATGATAACCGTCAGTATTATTGGTTCGGGAAATGTAGCATTACACTTAATTTCGGCTTTCAAAAAAGCGGAAGGAGTGTCGTTACTGCAAGTAGTGGCTAGAAATCCGGAGGCGGTCGCTCCCCTACTCGAGCCTTCTCAAATCATTATCGACTGTGAAGACATGGTCAAAGTAGACCTAGTCCTACTTGCGGTGTCTGACAGTGCCATAACTGCAGTATCAAGTCAAATTCCGTTTGAAAACCAATTGGTCGCACACACTTCGGGTAGTGTACCTATGCATGATTTGGATTCCAAAAATCATCGAGGGGTATTTTATCCACTGCAAACCTTTACGAAAGGAAAAGAAGTTGATTTTACCAACATTCCGCTTTGCTTAGAAGCAGAACATACGGCTGACTATTCTATACTAGAGGCAGTGGCCAAGTCCATTACCATAGTTACTTACCCAATTAGTTCCGAGCAACGTAAAGCCCTGCATGTAGCCGCTGTATTTGTATGCAATTTTGTGAATTATATGTACCAATTAGGAAGCGACCTATGCGACGAACACCACTTAGACTTTGCTCTTCTAAGGCCTTTGATTCAAGAAACGGCCGCCAAAGTAATGACGTTGTCCCCTAAAGAGGCGCAAACGGGACCCGCACGGCGTCAAGACAGTACAACTATTAATGCCCATTTGAACTATTTAAACGAGCCACACCAAAAAGAACTCTATACATTGCTAACAAAATCTATAATCGATAATGGGAAAAAGCTATAAAGAAATACTCAACAACATTAACACGTTTATCTTTGACGTTGACGGGGTGTTGACCGACAGTTCGGTGCACATTACGCCAACAGGAGAAATGTTGCGAGTGATGAACATACGCGATGGATTTGCCATGAAAGCCGCTATTGAAAGTGGTTATAATGTATGCATCATCTCAGGAGGTAACAATGAAGGAGTGCGCATCCGACTGCAAAATTTGGGTATTTCCGATATCCATTTGGCTTCTCCTGATAAAGTGGAAACATTCAAGGAATATGCCGAATTGTACAAGATAGACCCCGAAAAAGTGCTTTATATGGGAGATGATATTCCCGATTATCATGTAATGCAATTGGTAGGTTTGCCCGTATGCCCCCAGGATGCCAGTGCCGAAATCAAAGCCATTTCTAAATACATCTCTCATAAAAAAGGAGGCAAAGGGGCGGTACGTGAAATGATTGAACAAGTAATGAAAGTACAAGGCAAATGGCATTTGTATTATAATGGCAAACACGATTAATAATTAGCTAAAGCCTAACCATATAAATAAATTACAGCAGTACTCCAAAATGAAATACTTAAACTTAATACGTTATAAAAATTTACTCCTGATTGCCATGATGCAATTGGTTTTTCGCTTTGGTTTTTTGAAATACCAAAATGTATACTTATACTTGAGTAATACGCAATATCTATTATTGGTATTGGCTACCGTAATGATTGCAGCCGCTGGGTATATTATCAATGATATTATGGATCAAGAAACCGATCAGGACAACAAACCCAGTCGAGTGGTGATTGGAAAAGGAGTATCGGAAGCTATGGGATACAACCTTTATTTCCTACTTAATGTAGCGGCCGTAGGCATTGGTTTCTACTTGTCTAATGTGATTATGAAGCCTACGTTTGGCGGACTCTTCATCATCATAGTCACGATATTGTATATGTATGCTACGACCTTAAAACAAATGTTGTTAATTGGCAACTTAGCGGTAGCCATGGTGCTTTCCTTTAGTATTTTAATCATTGCCGTTTACGATTTATTACCGCTTACTTTTGACAGCAACCGCGTTCAGATGGGGGTGATTTTCTCTATTTTATTAGATTATGCCATCTTTGCTTTTGCACTTAATCTTATCCGAGAAATTGTTAAAGATATGGAAGATATTGAAGGTGATAAAAATCAAGAAATGAACACCTTACCTATTGCAATTGGAATTAAAACAACCGGCAAGATTGTCTTCGGATTTGGTGTATTAGCCTCTATCGTTTTATTGTGGTACATTAACACCTATTTGATGGCCAACCAATTGTATTATGCGACGGTATACGGCTTATTATTTGTTGTGAGTCCGATGGTTTTCTTTGTCGTTAGAATGTGGACCGCAGCAACCAAAAAGGAATTCCACTTTTTGAGTCTATTATTAAAATGGATCATCTTCTTTGGAATCTTATCTAGTGCAGTAATTACGTTTAATTTGATACACCATGCTTAGCATTAAATTGAAAGACCGTAAAATCATCTTAGCTTCAGGTTCTCCCCGCAGACAACAATTCTTCAAAGATTTAGATATAGAATTTGAAATTCGGTTAAAAGACATTGCCGAAGTATACCCAGATTCCTTACAAGGTGTGGAAATTACCAATTATTTGGCCGAATTAAAGGCTAATGCTTTCGCTGGTGAAATTAAAGAAGACGAGTTATTGATTACAAGCGATACAATTGTATGGCTGAACAATGTTGCTTTGGGTAAACCTAAGGACTATGCAGATGCTTTTCAAATATTGCAATCGTTATCCAATCAAACCCATGAAGTAATTACCTCTGTTTGTTTTAAAACCACACAAAAGACCGACACCATTTATGATGTTACCAAGGTTACATTCAATCCTTTAAGTGATGAGGATATCCGATATTATTTAGACCATTATAAGCCTTTTGATAAAGCCGGAGCTTATGGTATACAAGAATGGATTGGATTAGTAGGAATTTCCAAAATCGATGGATCATACACCAATGTTGTGGGACTGCCCACTGAAAAAGTATACCGGTACCTTAGTAATTTTGACGATAGGAGCTAAAAAATGACTACCTTTCCCTAAAATACTACACCATGTCAGAGACTATAAAATACCCTTTCTATTTTAAACTGGCGGCCATTTTAGTTTCCTTGATAAGCCTATTTGCAATCGTCTATTTTGGACAGGATATCATTTTTCCCCTATTACTCTCGTTGCTTTTTGCCATTATATTGCGCCCCATCGTTTCATTTCTGACCAAGAAATTACGATTCCCTTATTTTATTGCAGTGGTTTTTGCCATCGTGGTATTTGTATTGCTTTTTTTGGGAATTTTTTATTTTATATCCATGCAAATCAGCAGTATGGCCAGTGATTGGGACAAGATTCAAGACAATTTGTATTTTCACTTTCAGCACATACAAGAACTATTAAGGGTACACTTTAATCTGAGTAAACAAGAGCAAAACGAATTCATCAAGAGTGCCAAGATGGATGGTTTGGCCTCTGGAAAGCAAATGGTAGGCAGTACCTTAAGTTCGTTTACCGACATACTTCTAAACCTTGCTTTGATTCCGATATATACCTTCTTATTCCTACTCTATCAAAACCTCTTTGTCAACTTTTTAATTAAACTCTACAAACCAGAATACCACCAAAAACTTCGGGAAGTATTAGTCCAAATTAAACTGGCCGTACAAAGTTATGTTCTAGGCTTATTATTTGAAATGGTTGCGGTTTCTTTATTAACCACCATTGGACTCTACTTAATAGGGGTTCAATATTTTATACTGTTAGGAATCATTACAGGAATTTTGAATTTGGTTCCCTATATAGGCATACTCTTTGCTGGAGCTTTAAGTATTGTAGTATCCTTGACTGGTTCGACTGATTTATCCATTATATTGGGAGTTATCGGAGTGAATGTGGTAGTGCAGTTAATTGACAACAATTTATTAGTGCCCTTATTTGTCAATTCTAAAGTACAGATTAATGCCTTGGTTTCTATTGTAGGTATCATTATTGGAAATGTATTAGGTGGAATTACAGGAATGTTTCTAGCCATTCCAATCATAGCCATTTTTAAAGTAATATTTGACCGCATAGAATCCTTGGAACCATGGGGCTATTTAATGGGAGATGATTTACCCAAAACATTTGAATGGCATAAAATAAAAATGACCCGTTATCAATACGACAACACCTCTGATACGATTAATTTCAGTATATCACCTCCTGAAGAAGAATCAAAACCCGACGATTCTCAAGCAAAGGAGACGACAAACGACTAGGAAACAAAACGCAAAGTCAAACACAACTCTTGTCCTAGTACCCTTTCAGTAAAAAAAAGGCATTTCTATTATTAAACCAAAATATGAAGATACAGAATTCATCGATTAAGTGATAATTATATAAATGACACACAGAATTGTGTAACCCTGTTGGAGCCATTGGCGGGTATCTTTAGTGACAATTATAAATTGTCTAATTTTTTGGATCACTACACTTAGTTTTTTCCAATACTAAAACCAGCCTTATGAAAATAAAAAAAATCATCCTTGCATTTGCCCTATTGGTCGCTACCCTGAGCAGTCATGCACAAGTGTCAATCAACGTAAATATTGGAGCTCCTCCAGTATGGGCACCTGCGGCTCCCTCAACTGTCGAATACTACTACTTACCCGACATAGGGGTATATTATGATGTACCCGCGCGTACCTACATTTATTTTGGTAATGGTGCTTGGAGACGTTCGACTTTTTTACCGGCTAGATATCGTGGCTATAATTTAGCACAAGGGCATACTGTTTATTTAACGGATTACCATGGCCGTACTCCTTATGCTTTACACCAGGAACACAAGTTAAAATATAAAGGCGATTACCGTTGGAAAGAAATTGAACACAATAATGGTGAACGTGAACGTAAAAATGAGTCGGGTCGAGGTCGAGAAAATGGCAATAATCATGAAAAAAGAAGAGATAATGGTCGCCAAAGAGAACACGGAAGAAAATAAAGTTCCGTATTTTTCTAGTAAAAATAGGGTAAACCCTCTTTTATAAATCATTTTTTTTAACTATACCATTTTGATAAACAGGTAAAATTCAATACTATATATTAGTATTATTCTTATTAAATGAATAAAATAGTGTTATTCGTCGATTTTTAAGCTTGTTTAGCGAAGATAAAGTTGTTTTTTTTATATATTTGTAAACTATTTTCTACTAAGTAGCGAATAAATATTTTTGTTAATCCCAAATTTACAAAAACATGAAAACAACTAAAAGCTTTATCCCCCTTATTCTTTTGTTGCTGTCTTGTAGTATTAATGCACAGCAGGTGTCCCTGAGTAAGCAGGCGCTCCCTATTGACAAAAAAACCAATTGTTATATTCGATACTATTATTTTCCAAATATTGAAGCCTATTTTGATAATTTGAAAATGGTATACCATTACAAAGACAACGGAGTTTGGACAACAGCCCCTGAACTACCGCAAAATTATGGAGGCTATTCACTCTACAATAAAGCTCATGTGGAAATCACCAATTATGATGACGATGATCCTTATAAATTGATTTTGTTGCATAAAAAAATATATCCTTATAATTCCAAGGGACGTTTCGCCTATGCTACAACTATACAAGGCGGGAATTAAGCGCAACAAACAAATTTTATATAATTGAATCTGCTCCTTAGAGCAGATTTTTTTTTGCGCTACAAGTGTTAAAAATAAAGGGAATTAAAACCCTATTTTTATTAAATCAGTATATTTGAAGCTAGTGTATAAACAACCCTTATATAATGCAAAAGCTTTACTCTCTACTTGTTGTCATTTCCTTTTTTACTTATCAAATTAGTTGGTCGCAACAACCCCAAAAACCTAATACTATCGAACTTTATAACCAAATTCAAAAGCTAAATTTTTTGGGTTCGGTACTTTATATTGCTGCGCACCCTGATGATGAGAACACCAGGCTCATCTCCTATTTATCCAATGATATAAAAGCTGAAACTGGCTATTTGTCCTTAACCCGCGGCGACGGAGGACAAAATTTAATTGGTCCCGAATTAAGAGAGCTATTGGGTGTCATTCGCACGCAAGAACTTATAGAGGCCCGAAAAATAGATGGAGGTCAACAGTTTTTCTCTCGAGCCAATGATTTTGGATTTTCTAAAAATCCCGAAGAAACCTTGAAAATATGGGACAAAGACCAAGTATTAAGTGATATAGTTTGGACCATACGTAAGTTCCAACCCGATGTCATCATCAACCGATTTGACCATCGAACTGCAGGAACTACACACGGTCACCATACCTCTTCTGCCCTACTCAGTGTAGAAGCCTTTGACAAAGTAAACGATGCTTCGGTGTATCCAAATCAATTACAAGAAGTTGCTGTTTGGCAACCCAAACGCTTGTTTTTCAACACCTCTTGGTGGTTTTATGGCAGCAAAGAAAAGTTTGATGCCGCAGATAAAGGCAAACTGACTAAGCTATCCATAGGGACCTATTATGCATCTTTAGGAAAATCTAATCAAGAGATTGCAGCCCTTAGCAGAAGTCGGCACCAATCCCAAGGTTTTGGCTCTACAGGTTCTCGTGGTGAAGAAGATGAGTATTTGGAATTTTTAAAGGGAGAGGCTCCCAAAGACCCCAATAATTTATTTGAAGGTATTGATACCACATGGAACCGCTTAAAAAATGGCAAACCCATAGGCGATCTCCTTGCGTTAGTAGAAAAGAATTTTGATTTTAAAAACCCGAGTGCAAGTGTTCCTGACCTAGTCAAAGCTTATGGTCTAATTGAAAACTTAGAGGATTCCCATTGGAAAGCCATCAAAACCGAAGAAATTATAAAAACCATAGCGGGCTGTGCGGGATTATACCTAGAAGCCACTACCGATGTGCAAGAAGCCACACCCGGAAGTACTTTAAAAGTAAAATTGGAGATTACCAATAGGAGTAACTTAGACTTAAAATTGAAAAATATTGTTTCTATTCCGATTTCAAATAATCTGCAAGACACTAAGCCATTAGGCTGTAACCAGCCAGTAATCATCACCTTAGATATTCCATTACCTTCAGAAATGAACTATACTAATCCCTATTGGTTAAATGAATCCGGTACGGTGGGAATGTATCGCGTCGATAATCAAAGAATCATAGGTAAACCCGATGTGATTCGTCAAGTTGGTATTCTCTTTTTTATTGAGATTAACGGAACCCTTATCCCTTTTGACCGCGAAGTGGTGTATAAATACAATGACGATGTTAAAGGCGAAGTATTCCAACCGCTTGATATCGTTCCTATGGCGACATCGTCCATAGCTGAGAAAGTATATGTTTTTAATAATGATCGCAGCAAAACCCTAACCGTTAAAGTGAAAGCTGGCAAAGACAACCTGACAGGGACCGTTAAACTAGACTTGCCTCCCAACTGGGAAGTAACGCCAATGTCGATTCCGTTTACTATTGACAAAAAAGACCAAGAGGTCATGGCTGTTTTTAGTGTATCTCCTTCGAAAGAAGCAGGCGAAGTCAGCATCAAAAGCATCGTTACGGTTGATGGGCAAGACTATACCCAAAACAAAATCGACATCAACTATCCGCACATCAATAAACAAATGGTTTTAAAACCTGCCGAAGCTAGAGGTATCCGCCTTAAAATCAAAACCAAGAACGAGAAAATTGCTTATATTATGGGAGTCGGAGATGAAGTTCCAAAGAGTTTGATGCAAATGGGCTATGAAGTTAGTGTGCTGAAACCAGAAGAAATCACTACCGATAAATTACAGGACTTCGATGTCGTCATGACAGGTATCAGAGCTTATAATGTTGACAATGCACTGGCATTCAAACAAAGTATCCTCTTGGATTTTGTCAAAAACGGAAAAACAATGATAGTACAGTACAATACGACTGATGACTTGGTTACTAAAGACATCGCTCCCTTCCCATTCAAAATCTCAAGAGACCGTGTAACCGAAGAAAATGCTGAAGTGCGCTTCTTAGTAGCAAAACATCCTGTTTTAAATTACCCGAACAAAATAACCACCGAGGATTTTAAAGGATGGAAACAAGAACAAGGTTTATATTATCCAAACGAATGGGATTCCCACTTTACGGCTATCCTATCCGCCAATGATAAAGGTGAAAAACCTAAAGACGGCGCATTATTAGTAGCGCAATACGGCAAAGGGACTTATATCTATACTGGACTTAGTTTTTTCAGAGAATTACCCGAAGGCGTACCCGGAGCTTTTAGACTGATGGCTAACTTAATCGCTGTAGGCAAATAATCATGGAAACAAAAAAATCGACTTGGAAGAACAGTTATACGTGGGTATTGGTCATCAATATCTTTTACATTATTCTCTTTTTTATTTTAATGCAATTATTTTCTTGATATGCAGCAACTGGATTGGATTGTACTTTCGGTAACGTTATTATTCATTGTTTTCTATGGGGTTTATAAAACCAAGGGAAGCAAGAATGTAGAAGATTATATCCTAGGCAACAAGGAAACGCCATGGTGGACCGTCGGACTATCCGTGATGGCCACACAAGCCAGTGCCATTACCTTTCTCTCGACTCCTGGACAGGCGTATCATGACGGAATGGGATTCGTGCAATTCTATTTTGGACTACCCATTGCTATGGTCATCATCTCCATTACGTTTATTCCGATTTACCATAAACTGAAAGTTTTCACTGCTTATGAATACCTAGAGCAACGTTTTGATTTAAAGACACGCTCCTTTACGGCTATCTTGTTTTTGGTACAACGTGGATTAGGAACGGGCTTAACCATCTATGCACCCGCTATCATTCTATCGTCCATCTTAGGCTGGAATTTAACCATGCTTAACATCATCATTGGAATATTAGTCATCATCTACACGTTTGCAGGGGGTACTAAAGCAGTGAATGTAACTCAAAAACAACAGATGTTCATCATCATGAGTGGCATGTTCATCACCTTCTTTTTGATATTGCATTTGTTACCCAACGACATGACCTTTTCAAATGCGCTGCACATAGCCGGAGCTAATGGCAAAATGAACATCTTAGATTTCTCTTTTGACCCTGAGAACCGCTATACCTTTTGGAGTGGTATTACTGGAGGGTTTTTCTTAATGCTTTCCTATTTTGGAACTGACCAATCGCAAGTAGGCCGCTATCTCTCTGGGAAATCAGACAAAGAAAGTCAGATGGGATTAATCATGAACGGCTTTTTGAAAGTCCCAATGCAGTTCTTTATATTACTAACCGGCGTAATGGTTTTTGTGTTTTTCCAGTTTAATCCTGTTCCTCTGCATTTTAATCCTATCAATCGTGAAGCAGTTGAGAAATCACCATATGCCCTGCAGTATAATGGCCTTGAAAAACAATTAACCAATTTATCAGAAGAGAAAAAAGAATACAATTTACTATATATTGACCATCTTAATCAAAACTATGACAATCCTATTTTAAGGAGAAAATTGGTATCACTATCTGGTAAAGAAAAAGATTTAAGAGATCAAGCCAAAGAAATCATAGAAAAAGTAGACGGTAAAGCCGAAACCAATGATAAAGATTATGTATTCATCTATTTCATATTGCATTATTTACCTTCAGGATTAATTGGACTCTTATTGGCGGTAATATTTTCAGCTGCCATGTCATCTTCCGCTTCAGGATTGACCGCTTTGGCTTCTACCACGGCTATTGATATTTACAAAAGGAATATTAAAGGAGAAAAATCAGAGAAGCATTTTGTAAACGCCACCAAAGCCTTTACCTTATTGTGGGGCGTCATAGCCATCTTATTTGCCTGCGTGGGTACCTTATTTGAGAACTTAATCCAATTGGTAAACATAGTAGGTTCCATTTTTTACGGTACCGTTTTAGGGGTTTTCTTGGTTGGTTTTTACCTTAAATATGTAAAAGCCAATGCTATTTTCTATAGTGCGGTAATCAGTCAGACGACCATTTTTTTCATCTTCTATTATACCATATACATTTACCCTTCTGGAGAAGAAAAACTGGGCTATTTATGGTTAAACTTTATTGGCGCCACACTTACCGTTATTTTAAGTTTGCTCTCTCAGTGGGCCTTTGGCAAGAAAGAAACTGCTATGACCTAACATAAAAAAACCACAGATACTTATGGCATCCGTGGTTTTTTAATTATAGAAAAGGGGAATTATTTTTTACTCCACTCTTTAATACTGTCATTATTCATTTTAACATAATCATCATTCTTGGCCGTAGTTGCTGCAGCTAATGATAATTTTGCCGTTTCAATGGCTCCTTTTTTATCGCCTAATTTCGCTTGAATCAACGATCTCAAACGCAATTGCCAGTAAGGAACATCTTCCCCTGGCTTTACCATAGTTAACGCCTTGTTTACATACTCTAAGGCCTTATTCAAATCACCATTTGATTGGAAAAAATATTGTGCTGAAGAAAAATAATCTCCTGCTGTTGGACCTGCCAAGGCTTTATCTATACTAGCCATAGCTGTTTTTTGAGTAGGTACTTGAAATTTAACCGAAACCATGGTTTTTTCCCAAGCAATGTCTAAAGTAGCAGTATCATTAGTTAAGTTGTTTACCGATAAAGTAAAGGTTTCTACAAAATTACCCAAGGTGATCGGAGTAGCAGTAGCACGCAACGCCACACTCTTATCATTCCATTGCTCTGGATTTCCCCAATTGTCACTGTCCGAATAAAAGATTACATCCCACACCTCTGCTTTAGGAACAGTATATAAAGCATATTTCCCTTTTTTCAAAGTAGTTCCGCCTATTACTACATCGTCACTAAACGTTACAGTTGTATTAGCATTAGCGCCCGTTCTCCAAGTCTTTCCAAAAGGAACTAAATCACCAAAAACGGTTCTACCTTTCACACTAGGTCTAGAATAATCTAGGGTTACATCCGTCAGTCCTACTACTTGTGAGACAGTGGCATGCGGACTCGGTTGTGGAGTTTTCACTTGGGCATGAATAACATAATTAGCAATTAAGGTTGCTAATAAAAAAATAATTTTTCTCATAAGTTAGGGTTTTTTAGATGTTGTCCAAATTTACAAATAGTATATATTGACAGATGTTAAGAATAACTTAAATCTATTTGTTTAACTTATATTGAAATATGTTAAACATTTTATACCTTTACCAAAAAAAGAAATGAAGCTTTATACCCTGCATTCCAAGCAAAATTTACCCATTAGCCTTGAAGAAGCTTGGGCTTTTTTGTCTGACCCGAAAAACTTAAAAGTCATCACACCCGACTATATGGGATTCAAAACCCTTTCAGGAGATGATAAAGCTATGTTTGCTGGACAAATTATCCAATACATAGTAACCCCTGTTATGGGCATTCCGATGAAATGGGTAACCGAAATTACGCACGTAGAATCGCTAAAGTATTTTGTAGACGAACAACGCTTCGGACCCTACGATCTATGGCATCACAAACACTTTTTAAAAGCCATTCCTGGAGGAGTCGAAATGGAAGACATCGTTGACTATAAGGTTCCTTTGGGTATTATCGGGCAACTAGTGCATCCCTTGTTAGTCAAACCCAAACTGAAGGAGATTTTTGACTACCGCAGAGCAAAATTAATTGAACTTTTTGGTGAATTTAAAGGATAACAACATGAAAAACATTCTAATTATAGGGGGCTCTTATGGCATCGGACTTGCATTAGCTCAAGAATTACAATACACCAACAAGGTATTTGTAGCCTCCAGAACCAACGATAACCTAGCAAATCTTTCGGTAACTCACCTCCCTTTTGATGCTACTACTGATACCCTTGATCTCCAGCAACTGCCTGCCACACTAGATGGTTTAGTCTATTGCCCCGGTAGTATCAATCTGCGACCGTTCCGCGGACTAAAGCCTGAAGCGTTTGAGGCCGATATGCAAATTAATTTCTTTAGTTTGATTAAAGTTATTCAAACTGTTTTACCTATTTTAACCGCTTCAGAGCAAGCCAGTATAGTTTTATTCAGTTCGGTGGCTGCCACGATGGGAATGCCTTTCCATACTAGTGTAGCCGCTTCCAAAGGCGCCATAGAAGGTTTTGCCAAAGCGTTGGCAGCGGAATATGCACCTAAAATCAGAGTGAATGTGATAGCTCCTTCCCTAACGGATACTCCATTGGCCGAAAAGTTTTTGAGTTCCGACGAGAAAAAAGAGAAATCAGCCCTGCGTCACCCAATGAAACGGGTTGGAACACCAGAAGACATCGCCTCCATGGCAAGCTTCCTATTGAGCAATAGTAGTTCTTGGATATCGGGACAAGTTTTCCCTGTGGATGGCGGTATGTCTACACTTTTAGTTAACAGTTAATAATAATCTATGACAGTATTTTGGTTTAGAAGAGACTTACGTTTAGAAGATAATGTTGGCTTATTCCATTCCTTGCAAAATGAGCCGGGAGTATTGCCTATTTTTATATTTGATACTACAATACTTTCTCAATTATCAAAAGACGATGCACGTGTTACTTTTATTCACCAACAGTTGGTCAAGATACAAGACCAACTCAAAGCAAAAGGGAAATCATTGGCTGTGTTTTATGGCGAACCGATAGAAGTGTTTGCCAAACTTGTTAAAGAAAATAACATTACCGCAATTTATACGAATCATGACTACGAACCTTATGCTCGTAAGCGCGATTTAGAATTATTCAAGTTGTTTAAAGATAATAAGATCGAATTCAAAACCAGTAAAGACCAAGTTATCTTTGAAAAAAACGAAGTTATCAAAGAAGACGGCAGTCCTTATGTAGTCTATACTCCTTATTCGAATAAGTGGAAACAAAACTTTAAACAAATCCAATTAAAACACTATAATTCAGAAGAATACATTAATAAAATAACATTGCATTCTTATCCCTTTTTATCATTAAACGAAATCGGATTCGAACCCAGTGTGCTTAGGGTCACGCCCTACGATGTTTCAACTACGTTAATCGATAACTATGAAGCTACTCGTAATTTTCCTGCCCTGAACAAAACCTCTTATCTTGGTATCTACTTGAGATTTGGTGCCGTTTCCATACGACAAATGATCGCCAAAGCCATAGAAAGTCAAAACGAAACCTTCTTCAAAGAACTCATTTGGCGCGAGTTTTTCATGCAAATACTGTGGCATTTTCCACATACAGTGAACCAGTCTTTCCGTCCAAAATACGATGCCATTCAATGGGATAATAACGAATCATTATTTCAAAAATGGTGTGAAGGTAAAACGGGCTACCCTTTTGTAGATGCCGGGATGCGCGAACTTAATGCTACCGGGCACATGCACAATCGTGTACGCATGATCACCGCTAGTTTTTTATGCAAGCACTTGTTAATCGATTGGCGCTGGGGAGAAGCGTATTTTGCCAACAAATTACTGGATTACGAACAAGCCAGTAATGTAGGCAACTGGCAATGGGCGGCCGGAAGCGGAGTCGATGCTGCACCCTATTTCCGTATTTTCAATCCTACCGAACAGGTAAAGAAATTTGATAAAGATCTTCTGTATATCAAAAAATGGGTGCCCGAAGTAAACACTCCCAACTACCCTGATCCAATAGTGGACCATAAAGAAGCCCGCGAACGATGCTTACTCCGATATAAAGAAGCAGTTGGTTAATTAATGATTGACTATCGGTTCCAAGGCTTTAATCCAAATGGCATAACCATTGGCATTCATATGCAAATTGTCTTCTCTAAAAATATTTTTTTTAGGCATTCCATTTTCCAACATCTCGTCCCAGATACTAACAAATACAGCATCTTTTTGGAGCTTTAAATAGTCTTGAATCAATGCATTAGTGGCCATCATGCGATCTTTCATAGCCCAACGCAAAATACAAGGCTTAATAGAAACATAAACGATAGGTGTATCAGGAAACTTAGAACGTAATGTGGCATAAAATGTTTTAAACCTATCAAATACCATCTCAGGGGTAACCGTCTCAGCACTGGCTATATCATTCTCTCCACAATAGATAACTATCTTTTTGGGATGAAACTTCAAAACAATATCCTCTTGGTAGGCAATCATATCCAAAAGTGTGGCTCCTCCAAAAGCTCTATTGAGAATCATCGGATTATGAAAATCGTCTTGTACCGTTTTCCAATACCGAAAGGAGGAACTCCCTATAAACAAAACCATGCCGTCTTTAGGAGGTGCAATACTGTCTGCTGTTCTAAAAGCTTTTATTTCATCCCAAAACGGTTTGTTTTGCCCAAGTAGGTTTAGGGATAAAAAAAGAAAAACAAGGTAAAGGCCTAATTTTTTCATGGCGTCAGCTTAGCGATTTTTTCATAATTCAATTCACTAAAGCTAGTGATAATTTGGTCAGCCAATGAGTAGTCTTGCATTTTAGAATGAAAACTATCGTACCCTATACAATAAATTCCTGCCGCTTTTGCGGCCTTAATACCGTTAGTACTGTCTTCGATGACTATGCATTCTGAAACGGGTGTATTAGCCAACTCCGCCGCTTTCAAAAAGATAGCCGGATGGGGCTTTGATTTTGGAAAATCTTCACCAGATACAATATGACTAAAGTATTGATGCAATTTAAAGCGATTAAAGATGCGTTCTATCGTTACATGTGCTGATGACGAAGCCAAAACCAACTGCATACCCTTGCCATGTAATTCTTTAATCAACTCCTCAACACCATCCAATAGATACAAATCTTCTTTATTATCAAACGCCTCATTAAAAAGTTGGCGCTTGGTGGCTACCAATTCTGGTACTTCTTGATTTAAATCAAAATGCTCTTTTAAACGCTCAAAGATATTTTTGGTTGAATTACCGGTAAAGGACGCATACAGTTCAGGACTAATAGTAATCCCTAATTGTTTAAATTGTTGGTTATAAGCATAGTGGTGCACCGGTTCGGTATCTACTATCACACCATCCATATCAAAAATCACAGTTCGTATCATAAATTGGGGTTCTGCAAACGTTAGCGCTTCAGAAATAGTGTTGTATTAAGCATTTTTAGACATTTTTATCAAGAAATAAAATAAAGGGATAAAGAGTAAAGCAAAATCAATAAACAAGCCTCCTCGAGTCATAATGCCTGTTCCTCCTACTGCGGTTTGTACCGTTTGATAGGTCATCACAAAAAACACGATAATCAACATCAATTTCATTATTCGCATCATTTGAGCGCCAGAACGGTATAATTGCTCTGCATTTTTAGCCGTTACAGTTCCTGGATAATTAAACTTATGCGGATACCGGCCCAACACCGTCAATCCAACGTAAAACAACAATCCAATGATGGGTAATGTTAAGAT
>CANBOV010000013.1 GCA_947371275.1 Flavobacteriaceae bacterium
CTAGTCTGCAACCCGCAGTACAAAGCAGCAGTAGGGACAGCACCTAAGGTAATAAAACCATTAGAATTTATTCCAAAACTAGTATAGGCAACATTATTATAAGTAAAAGTAAAAGGAAGTGTCAATAAGGCCGAAGCCGTATCATCCCAACTAGCGCCAGAAACTAATGCAGTCCCCCCAGTCAAAGGAGTATAAGTCCCCGATGAAGAGGCAAAAGTATAGGTTCCTGTCGTAGCATTTGCCCTACTAGGCAGCAGCAAAAAAACAATAAGGAACAAACAAATAGCACGGATAATCTTCCAAGGAGAACTTGGTAAATGGGTAAAGTAAAACTGCTTCATTTTAGGCGGAAAGGGTTATAATGTCAATTAAGACTTTGTTTTAGAATCTTCTTATGTAATTCAAATGTAATTATTTATATCAAATTTTAAACGTATTTATTAAAAAACTGACTACATTCTAACGTTTTCTTATCCCTACAATTAAAAAAACCGCCCAACAGTTAAGTTAGGCGGTTCCTAGTATCTTTTTTAAGGATTAACTTAACGTTTAACCACTCTTAAGGTTTTCCTATTTTCGCCTTGAGTCACTACTACATTATAAATTCCTGATGGGTAATTTCTACCAATAGACATAGTACTTGCTTCAATAGGTGTAAACTCATAGTGCGCTACTAATTTTCCTATCATATCATAAACTTCAACACTTACATGCTCTTGGCTTGAAGTTAGTAATGCAATGTTGAAACTATCTGCATAAGGATTCGGATGTGCATTAACTTCAAAGGAACTTGCAAGCTGTTTTACAAGAACACATTCCTTATAATAAGCTGTCGCTGCGGGACTAAAAGCCTGCACGCCACATTCGTTAGTGAATTGGACTCTATAATAATTTGGCCCTACTGATGCATTAGTTATGGTATAACTTGTTCCGGTTTCACCCGCTAAATCAGTAAATCCTGTTGTAGTAGAAGTCGTAGACCATTGCCATTGAATCGCTCCCGAATAGCCAGCATTAATAGTCAACACCTTAGACCCATCAGTCACACATAGTGCTGTTGCTAAACTAGTACCACTTGGAGTAGTGGCATTGCTAAGCAGCGATTTAGCCACTGGCTTGCCATACACATTCACATAAACTATGTTACTATATACAGTAGAGCAACTACCAATCGTTACTTTCGCTCTGTAGGCGGTATTGTACATAATCGTTTGAGTCAAATAGGTTAGCACATTTGAACTTGATATAGGAGTCCAAGTTGGGGTTGCAGCCGTGTAATCAATAGATTTCTCCCAAGTAATCGTGCCCAAGGCACTAGACAAATGCAAGGTAGTTGCCGTGCCTTTACAAATAGTCCCATCATCTTGCGTTACCGTCCCCACCAAAGCTTGACTTGCAAGCGTATAGTGAACGGTATTCGTATAGGCTACCGCACAACTTCCAGAAGTTACTTTTGCTCTGAAATACAAATTAGCCGAAATGCCACCAATCATATAACTCGCAATCGCACTGCTAGCAGAAGTGGTAGTAAACGGACTAGTTTGTCCATCAGCCGCCTTTGGAGCATTTATAAAATTCGTTCCATCCGTGGAATACTGCCATTGTACTACACCGGTTTGACCTATTACACTCAGACGATCAGAATCACCCGAACAAATAGATCCTCCACCAATTGCAGTTCCAGCCACAGCCAATGGATTAACGATAATAGTTTTTACAGTTGAAAAAGCTGTAGTTCCATTACAACTGTTAGTTACCAACACACGATAGGATTTATTAGAATTAAGTTGAGCGTTGGTTACTGTATAACTGCTGCCAGTAGCACCAGCAATCGCCGTAAAAGCTCCAGTAGCTGTTGGTGCCGATTGCCACTGCAACGAAGTTCCAGTATAGCCAGTGAGGGTAAAAGTCAACGAACTTCCAAGGCATACATTGGTGGAAGCAACGGAAATTGTCCCTCCTTTAGTAGTGGAAACCACTTTTAAAGAAGCAACAGTAGAAATCAATTCGCCACAGGTTCCCGCCATTACAACGCGGTATTGCGTACCGGTCATGGGCAAAGTAGTGGTTCGAGTGATGCCTAAGGTAGCGGTGTTATAATTAGAATAAACAGCAGCATTAGCACTGCTTATCGTAATCCAAGCCGGATTAGGGTTGGCCGTAGTGACTAATCGGTATTGCCACGAATAACTAGTAGCAGGAACATTGGTACTGACACTTAAGCTGGCCGTTGAGCCCGCAGTTCCACACAGCGTTGTATTAAGTGGCTGAGAGGAAATACTAAGACATTCGATCGTTAATTGCGTACTATCAGTTACGCCACAATTCGCTGTACATTGTAAGGAAAAAAGAAAAGTAAGTACTAAACTACCAATATTTAACACACTTTTCCTCTTTTGAGCAAAACTCTTTTGTTGCCACGTAATGTTAATTTTCATACCTAAGTTTGTTTATTGTTTCCTATAAAAGTATTTTTTTTATTTAAAATTTCCATAAAAACATATTTTTAATCGACGAAACGCAGACTATCTCCGTTTAAATTGTTAACTATTAAACCTTCAGCAATCTTCTGCATAAAATCCCAAAAACAAGTTATTTTTTATTCAAAGCATAATCGCTTTTTTCTAAAAACTTCTTTTCATCCTGCTTTAATTCCTATCCAAAGTCTAATCATGATTTTCAAATACTTTAATTATCGTGTAGCAGACTAAAATTAAATACTACCATTAGGCAACTAAAATACGTCGCAAATAACAATTAAATCCTTTTCAAATAAATTACCAAAACGCTTTCGCTATTCTAATTAGTTTCAATAAATTTGCGCCTTATTACTAAAAGCTTGAAAAAAGAACTCATAGTCATAACCGGCGGCCCTGGCACCGGCAAAACCACCATCATCGATACGCTCATCGAACAAGGCTATGCGTGCTTCCCCGAAATCTCACGCCAAATTACCTTAGAAGCCAAAAAACAAGGTATCGAACAATTATTCCTCGAAAAACCATTGTTGTTTAGCGAACTCTTATTAGAAGGAAGAAAAAAACAACACATCCAAGCCTCTCATGATCAATCGGATATCGTATTCCTAGACCGTGGAATCCCCGATATCTTAGCCTATATGCATTACATCGGAGACAGCTACCCTGCCTTCTTTGATCAAGCCAGCAAAGAACACAGTTATGCCAAGGTATTTATATTGCCACCCTGGGAAGAAATTTACCAAAGCGATGAAGCACGTTACGAAAACTTCGAACAAGCTAAACTCATCTTTGACCACTTAAAAGAAACCTATCAAACCTATGGGTACACACTTATTGAAGTTCCTTGCGGAACCGTTGAAGAACGAATCAATTTTATCTTAAACCAACTGGCCTAACCCCATGAAACCTAATGGGGTCCTCAAGTTTATTTTACATACCCTAATTTCCAACTTCTTGTTTTTTTAAGTAGCTTTGGTCAACCTTCAATCGCAACAATGTCAAAAGCATTAGAAATTCTTACTAAATATTGGAAACACGAAGCCTTCCGCACCCCTCAAGAAGAAATTATAGCTTCCGTATTGAACGGCACAGATACTTTGGCATTACTCCCTACAGGAGGCGGTAAGTCCATCTGCTTTCAAGTACCCGCTATGATGCAAGAAGGTCTCTGCTTAGTCATTTCACCGTTAATAGCGTTAATGCGTGACCAAGTACAAAACCTACAAAGCAAAGGAATCAAAGCCATAGCGCTAACAGGAGGCATTCATCAAGACGAAATCATCGATTTATTAGACAATTGCCAATTCGGCAATTATAAATTTCTATACCTATCCCCAGAGCGTCTTCAAAATGATTGGATTGTAGAACGCATCAAAAACTTACCTATTAACCTCATTGCAATTGATGAAGCACACTGCGTTTCTCAATGGGGTCATGATTTTCGCCCGGCTTACTTAAAAATTAAACTCCTCAAAGAACTATTTCCAAACCTACCTTTCATAGCTTTAACAGCTTCGGCAACTGAACGGGTAAAAGAGGACATAATCACACAATTGCAATTAAAAGAACCTAAGGTGTTCTGTAAATCGTTTTATAGAGAAAATATTAGCTACATCGTTCTTGAAACAGAAGACAAAAACCATTGGCTTCAACAAATACTCAGGAAGAATCCAGAACCCGCCATCATATATGTTACAACCCGCAAAGCTTGCACCGAAACAGTCGCTCAATTAACGACAGTCGGATTTACAACTACGTACTACCATGGTGGTTTGTCAACCAAAGAAAAACAAAACAACATGGCGCTTTGGATGGAAGAAAAAGTACAAGTCATGGTCGCTACCAATGCCTTCGGTATGGGAATCGACAAAGCCAATGTCAAGTCAATCATCCACCTCCATCTTCCTCAAAATTTAGAAAATTATTATCAAGAATCAGGAAGAGCGGGTAGAGATGGCAAAAAAGCTTATGCAGTCTTACTAAACAACCCCTCAGATGTTCTGCACGCAGAAGCCCAATTCATCAAGGTCCTTCCCGATAAAGCTTTCTTAAATCTTGCATTTTTAAAACTATGTGCTTTTTTACAAATCGCCTATGGAGAAGGAATAGAAGAACAATTTGGCTTTAACATCAATGCCTTTTGCAACAAATACGGATTCCCCATCCTAAAAACCTATAACGCTTTACAATTCCTTGACCGCCAAGGAATCATATCGCTATCACAAGAATTCACAGAAAAAATCAGCTTACAGTTTTGCATTTCTTCCAAAGAGGTCATCCGCTATATGAGCCTTAATACAAAGGAAGAAGCAATAATTATGGCCATTCTGAGAACCTATCCCGGTATACACGAAATGCAAACAGCCATAAACCCGGTGCTAATTGCTAAAAAAGCCAACCATACAGAATCTGAAGTACTCGCTGTTTTACAAAAACTAAAAGATAAAAACATTATTGATTATAATGCCAAAAACAATGATGCTACAATAACATTTAACGAAGTACGGGAAGACGAACGAACAATCAATCGCGTGGCAAAATACCTGGAATCGCAAAACAAATTAAAAACAGCTCAATTGCAAGCCGTTTTACACTATTGCCTTGATAAAACAACCTGCAAACAAAAATTAATCGTACAGTATTTTGGCGAAGTCTTAAAAGAAGATTGTGGCCATTGTTCTTACTGCCTAAGTAAAAACAAAAATAGTACTCCCGTAAAAACAATCTCTGAAAAAATTATCGAATTATTAAGCACCCAAAATTTAAGCTCTAGAGATATACAAAAACTAACCAAATATCCAACAGACGATATTATCTTTGCCCTTCAAAATATGTTGGAAAACAACACAATTTATATCCAACCTAATAATTTATATTCCTTAAAGTAAAATGGAAAAGTTACGCATTGTTTTCATGGGAACTCCCGAGTTTGCAGTAGGTATTTTAGATACGATAATCAAAAACAACTATGAAGTAGTCGGAGTCATAACCGCCGCCGACAAACCTGCCGGTCGTGGCCAAAAAATAAAATACTCCGCAGTAAAAGAATATGCCCTAGAACATGACCTAAAATTACTCCAACCTACCAATCTCAAAGAAGAAGCCTTTCGAAAGGAATTAGAGAGCCTTCAAGCCAACCTGCAAATAGTCGTTGCCTTTAGAATGCTCCCCGAAATAGTATGGCGCATGCCCAGTTTAGGCACGTTCAACCTCCACGCTTCATTACTCCCAAACTACCGTGGGGCCGCACCAATCAATTGGGCGATAATAAATGGAGAGTCAAAAACCGGAGTAACCACTTTCTTCATAGACGATAAAATAGACACTGGCGCTGTGATCCTAAGCCAGGATACAACTATTGACCCTAATGAAACTGCAGGCCAACTTCACGACCGTTTAATGACCATCGGAAGCACAACGGTTATTGAAACTTTAAAACTCATAGAACAAGGAACCGCTACCACTACTATTCAAGAGGATAATTTTAATGTAAAAACAGCCTACAAACTCAACCGCGACAACTGCAAAATTGATTGGACAAAATCCGTTTCCGAAATTCATAATCTAATCCGCGGTCTTTCTCCCTATCCTGCTGCCTGGTGCTTCATTAAAGACGGTAACGAAGAATGGAATGTAAAGCTCTACGAAGCCAAAATCGTTCTTGAAAATCATAATCATAAAATCGGCCAACTCATCACTACCAAAAAAGAAATTAAAGTAGCCGTCAAAGGAGGGTTCATTCAATTGGAAAGCTTACAATTTCCTGGAAAGAAAAAAATGCGTGCTAATGAACTCCTAAACGGTATAACATTTTCTGAAAGAGCGCAAGCAGAGTAGGCGCTCAAGGCGTTTTTAACTTAAAAATCAGATGTCTAACACGAGTTTATCAACAAATAAATTAAGTTATTAACAAATGTTTGAAAAAAACACCAAAACGCTTGTGTGGTAAGCATTTCCTATTAAATTTGTTATCAATAACAAAAATGTTTAACCAACAATTAATAACTAACATTATGAACAAATCAGAATTAATCGATGCAATTGCAGCTGACGCTGGTATCACAAAAGCAGCAGCTAAATTAGCTTTAGAATCATTTTTAGGAAATGTAGGTGGTACTTTGAAAAAAGGTGGAAGAGTATCTTTAGTAGGTTTCGGTTCTTGGTCAGTATCTAAAAGAGCTGCAAGAGATGGAAGAAATCCTCAAACAGGTAAAACTATCAAAATCGCTGCTAAAAATGTAGTTAAATTCAAAGCTGGTGCTGAATTAGACGGAGCAGTAAACTAATAATTAGTTCTTCTGATATACAAAAGCCACATCAAACGATGTGGCTTTTTTTATTTTAACACCGATTTAATTAGCTTTTTTAAATACTTTTTCTTAGTTTTAATAAAAAATTAACTTAAAATGATTACAGAAAAATTACATAAAGGTCAATTATTAATAGCCGAACCATCCATCATAGGTGATTTGTCTTTTAATAGATCTGTAATTTTACTGGCCGATCATAATAAAGAAGGCTCAGTGGGATTCATTTTAAACAAACCGCTAAAATATGCTGTTCGAGATTTACTCCCCGAAATTGATTCTAAATTCAAAATCTATAATGGTGGCCCTGTCGAACAAGACAACCTATATTTTATTCATAATGTGCCCAATCTAATCCCAAACAGTGTTGAAATTTCTAACGGTATCTATTGGGGTGGTGATTTCGAACTAACAAAACAATTAATCAATACTGGGATTATAAAGAAAAAAAATATTCGGTTCTTTTTAGGTTATACAGGTTGGGATGCCGAACAGTTAGAAAATGAAATGCAAGCCAACTCTTGGATTTTAACAAAAAATGTATACGAAAACAACATTTTAGGCAAAGCATCTGTGCACTTTTGGAAAGAAAAAATCATTGAATTAGGCGGAGAATATCTTATTTGGTCTAATGCCCCTGAAAACCCTATCTTAAATTAGTCAATAGCAACCGATGCATTCAACTTTTCCATGAGTTGTTTTGCTACACTAAATCCAAATTCTTTTTTGCGGTATTTAGTTATAGGTTGAATTCCAATAATTACATTGGTAATAAATAATTCATCTGCTTTTTGCAAATCAAAAGGTGATATAGGCGCTTCTACAATAGTGTATTCTGCAATAGTTTTGGCCAATCGTAGTATTTGCGTTCGCATTACACCATTTAAACACCCTTCACTAATAGGTGGCGTAATGAGTTGACCATCCTTTACCATAAACAAATTACCATTAATGGCTTCAACTACATTTTTTCCCTCATTAAGAATCAAACAGCTGTTTAGTTGGTTCTCTTTAGCAAAAATACTTGCAGTAATTTGTATAAGTTTATTATTTGTCTTTAAAGTCGATAACAATTGCTTAGCCACAGTAAAATCTTTATACAAATCAACTTCAAATGAATTATTCAGAAACTGGAATTCTTGATTGTCCAATTTAGAAGCAACAATCGTGTAGGAAACCGTATTTACTACGGGAGTATAATTCCCCCCTTCATCTCTAAAAACAGTAAAACGAACACGAGCTGATTCACTTAAACCGCTAGCCGAAACCAATTCTAGTATTTGGTTTTCAAGATACTCCATTGTAAACGTCATTGGAATATCCATACGGATAATTCGCATAGAAGCCATTAATCGGAAGTAATGATCTTCAAAAAAAAGAATTTTATTTTGGACGACTTTTAACGTTTCGAATACGCCATCACCATAAAGAAACGAACGATTGGTTACACGCAGTAGTATGTCTGAGTCCTGTAAAACACCATTAAAATTTATCATAAAAAAAGTCCCGTTTTTAGCGGGACAAATATACTGTAATATTAAATATTTAAATAGAACCTATGACGTGTTTTAAATCTGATATTTGATTTTCCCATAACAATCTTGCTTCATCCACCTCATCCTCTTCAGCAAAATCTACAACCATCAAAGACACGTCTTTTGTAATCTCATCCTCTAAAATTCGTAATTCAAAATAATAATCAGTATCCTTCTTGGAATCATCAACCCATTTGAATTTCACTTTCTCTCCAGTCTTTTTAGAAGCCAATCGAGCATTTTCTTCTACATCATTCCAAATGAATGTAAAAAATTCACCTCTTGAATTAACATTATCTGCAAACCATTCCTGAAGACCAGACGGCGTTGAAATATACTGATAAAGCAATTGAGGGGATGAATTCAAAGGGAACTCAAGCTCATAACGAATTTTACTATCCATAATCTGAACAAATTTTTGGGAAATATATAGAATATAAAGCCAAAAAAAAAGCCTTTTTTAAAAATAAAAAAAATAAGCATTATAAGTTTGTAACCTCTGATTTAAATTTTATATTTGCACCCGCATTCAGGGAATGCCATACCTTGGCGAGGTAGCTCAGTCGGTTAGAGCGCAGGATTCATAACCCTGAGGTCGGGAGTTCAAATCTCCCTCTCGCTACAAACAAAAAACCCTTAACACTGCAAGTGTGAAGGGTTTTTTTTATGGGATTTTATTACAATAGAATTTAAAAGAGTAAGGAAAGAAGTCAAACTGTGGACGATTTAAAATAAAATCTCTCATTAATTAAATTAATTCCATTTCAAATCAACTACTTTCTCTTATTGAACTTGTCACCAGTCACGCTTTAAAGAAATCTTTAGGATAATCTCGACACCTAAATAAGATTGCTGACTTACCTACCAAAAAAAAATGTTTTATGCGACAATCCATCTTTAGCTAAAGCACTGATAGGCTTATTCAGCAATACCCAATTAAACAAAACATTTGCTTCATTAAATCTGCCTAGGAAGTAATAATTCTGCGTACTCATTGACAACGAATCATGATCAATAGGCTATAGATTTAATGATTTAGTAAAATATTTATTAGCCTTGGAATAATTCATAAATTGATAATAAATCTGTCCTAATCTAAAATTAACCAAATTTTTTACGCAACATTTTTCGAGATAGTTAAGCAGGCTTGCTCTAGCTCACTCCAATTATTTTGTCCATAAAAGATTCACAAGTCCATTTAAAGGTTCTACAGCAGCGAGTATAAACACAGCAGCCATTCTATAACCAACGACTGATTCATCATACCTTTTACATTGATAAAGCAACCATTCAAGTCTTAACAGGACTAGGTAATTATCCACTGCCTATAAAACTTTTTAAAATCTTAATTGCTTCGTTATATTTTAAACCAATTTCAAAAGTGTAACTTTTCCAAAAGGCATCTTGAAGTACTTTTTGTTGTTGGACTACTACGAATTGTAACAATAAACATGTTGATTGTATTGTACTGGTATAGGATTCAAATTAAGTGTAAGGCCGACACCCTCGCAATTTATTTTTAAATGTTAAGAAATTTCCAAGCTTTTTATTGATTATACCCTACTTATATACAGCAATTATTTACAAAAAACGAGCTTTGTTTACATTTTACATAAGATTAAAAAATATTTATATTGATACTACATGTAAGAATTTTATGTTTTTAAATTAAATAAATATGTATTTCATCGATTTTATATGTATTTTATCGACAATATATACAATAACTTTATATTTTTGTAGTGTCAAATGAAATAAACAAAGAATTCATTTTAATAATAATTCATCAAACACCCCAAATCATGGAAAAATTATTACTTAAATCAGAACAAAAGTACTTGCTACTTTTTATGCTGTTTGTTAGCCTACTATCAAGCAGTCAGAATCTATATGATTCTAGCGCTACATTAATTTGGGACGCTACAGTAAATTCAAGTTACAATTTTAACGTAACTAAAATAGGTCGTGATGACGCCGCTACCCTTAATCAAAAACAAGACATAAGCAGCCATTATCCATTTTTATCTGTTGGATTAGGGAGCCTATTCAGCAGTAACGCCGCCAATACTAATACGTTTTCTACAGACAAAATGTTTTTAGTTTGGGGTGATAACAATGGAGATATGAATGATTCCGACAATGATATAGCACTAACATTCGGAGGAACGACAGGTGTTACTACGCATACAGACATTCCTCATAAAATTTGGAAAACTGTTGAAACAGGTGGAGATGTTCAAGCAACAAAAATTTCAATACCTACAAGTAGCCTTTCTGGATTACCGCCGTTGACTGGAAATGATGCCTATGTATTAATTGTCGCTAATGATGAACTATTAACAACAAAAGTTGAAACAATTTTCTTGATTGCCAATGGCAGCAATCAAGAAGCTACTTATGATTTTGATGGCACACAGTTTTTTACATTTGGTGTTGCTCATGAAACTGTTTTATCAAGAAGTCTAACATTCAATGGCATAGACAATATCATGAAAATTGGTGACGTAAATAATTTAAACAATAATTTTACAATGATGTTGTGGGTACGACCAACAGGTCAAAATAATAGCGCAACAGATAGAACTATTGTTTCAAAATATGATGGAACTTCGGGGTTTCGCATGTATTTAACAACAGACAATAAAGTTCATGTATCTTGGGAAGGAACTCATCTTGTATCTAACACAGTGCTTCCAAACGGCGAATGGCATAACATAAGTATAATTTTTCATGCCACAAGTACTACATTATATATTGATGGTATTGCTGATGGTGTTGCAAATTCATTAAATCCTGCAGTAAATACAAATTCTTTTTCAATTGGAGCAGAGTATAGAAACAAGTCAGATAGTAGAAATTTCTTTAAAGGAGACATAGATGAATTCCGTTTATGGAATAAAGCAATTACTATTACTCAAATCAGATTCATGATGAATCAAGAAATAGTAAAAAACAGCATGAAAACCAAAGGAGTAACGCTCCCTGCTAACATTAGTAAAAATGATCTTAACACCATAAACTGGGCCAACTTAACTGCATACTACACCATGAATTCTTTCATTGGAACAACTATTAACGATAATTCAAGTTATCATAATAGAGGAAATGTATTCTATAACAACAAAGTAACTGTTGATACTCAAACGGCTCCACTACCTTATAAAACGATTGCTGATGGTCTATGGACAGACAAAAATACTTGGGCTAACGGAAATATTCAATCAGTACCATGTACCGCATCAATCGTAAGCGGTTCAAAACAAATAACATGGAATATTATTGAAACAAATAATGATGTTACGTCTACTGCAAATAAAATCATCTTAGGCTTAATTGTAAACAACCATACTATTTCAGCTAATAACGACACAAAAATATCTATAACTCACTATTTAAAATTAGATGGTAAAATCGATTTAGTAGGAAAATCTCAATTAATACAAATCGCTAATAGTGATTTAGACACTACAAGTTCAGGTTATATTGAACGTGATCAGCAAGGGCAATCCAATAAGTATAATTATAATTATTGGTCTTCACCTGTAAGTTCGATAAATAGTACTTCAAACAACAATGGATATACGGTAGCCGATGTAATGAAAGATGGTACAGACCCGAACAATATACAAAACATTTCTTGGACTACTGATGGGGATGCATTTCCATCAACTCCAATTACCTTAAGCGACTATTGGATCTTTAAATTTCAAAATGTTAGTAATAGTGCGGCCAATTGGTCACAAATCGGACCTAATGGAACGCTATTAGCCGGACAAGGATATACACTAAAAGGTAGCGCAGCTGCAACACCAACTCAAAATTACACTTTTGTTGGAAAACCTAACAATGGAACAATTGTATCTCCCATCTCTGCTGGTAACTTAAATTTATCTGGAAATCCATATCCATCTGCAATTAATGCTGATCTCTTTATAAAAGATAATATCCATACCATAAATGGAACCTTATATTTTTGGGAACATTACAACACAAATAATTCGCATATCACGCAATTATATCAAGGGGGTTATGCTACTAGAACGTTAGTTGGAGGTACTCCTCCCGTTTCTCCATCTGGAATCAGCGGTTTAGGAAGTAGTTCTAAAATACCTGGAAAATGTATCCCAGTAGGCCAAGGATTTTTCGTAACTGGATCTGCTACTGGTGGAAACATATTGTTTAAAAATAGTCAACGTGCATTTAGTCGTGAAAACAGTTCTATCTCAAATACGTTATTCAAAACAAGTAATACTACAGCAGCCATAGGAAATGATGAATATAATAACGCTGAAGATGTAATTGCTGATGATACCTATATGAGATTACGTTTAGGATTTGATTCATACGACAATCATCACAGACAGATATTAATGGGTTTTATGGATGATTTAGCAACGTCTGGTTATGATGAAGGCTATGACGCAAAAACAATTGAAATTCAAAATGATGATATGTATTTTATTAACTACGACAAAAAATTAAATATTCAAGGTGAAGGCTATTTCAATAGTAACAACGTTTACCCACTTGGTGTAACAGTTTCTTCACCTGGTAATGTAACTTTCTCTGTCGATGGATTGGAAAATTTCCCAGATAATCAAGACATTTACATATATGACACCCTTAATCAAACGTATGCAAGTATTAAAAACGAACCTTTTATCGCAAACCTAACATTTGGTAATCATGATAATCGCTTTGAATTACGTTTTTACAATCCAAATGCTTTAGGTATAAACCACAACGATGCAACTAGCGGAATTACAATAACTCATGCTATGGCTAGCAATATAATTACTATTAAAAATGAAACGCTAGATGCTTCAGTAAAAGCAATCTCAGTATTTAATTTAGTAGGTCAAAATGTATTGAATACTACTATAAAAACTCAAAATCAATCTACTATAGAAGTCCCAGTTTCAACACTAAACACCGGAGCTTATATCGTAAAAGTAACTACCGACAAAGGTGAATTAACCAAAAAAATTGTAATACAGTGATCTTTTTAATTCTATATTTAACAACAAAAAAGCTCCCGAGAACGGGAGCTTTAGCCTTTATTGCAAATGAATTTCGAAATATAAAATTCAAAATTACAAATGCTATGTAATTGCTATTAGTTTTTGTAACAAGGCATCATATGATAGCTGAAGTTGCTCACCTGTATGTAAAACTTTCAAAGTATAATACAAACCCTCTATTTCTTTTACTACAAAAGGGATGTTTCGCCGCTCAGCATGTTTAAACTGCTTATCTAATTTAGCATTATCGGGATACATTTCTGCTTTGATATTTTTATCTCTCAGCAACATTATAACTTTCATTGCTTCATGGGCCTGAATTTCACCCAAATTTAAAAACAACACTTTGGTTGCAATTGTGACGGTTTTTGGAAAAAGATTTAATTCCTCTAAAACTAAATAAATTCGATCTAATCCAAAAGAAATACCTACACCACTCATGTCTTTTAAACCAAAAATACCAGTCAAATCATCATATCGCCCACCGCCACCAATAGAACCCATGGCAACACCAGCAGGAGCAGTAACTTCAAAAATAGCCCCTGTATAATAATTTAATCCGCGTGCCAATGTTACATCTAAATCTAAATTAGCTTGTTTCAAGCCTAATTGTAAAACAGTGTCACAAATAAATCGTAACTCTTCAATTCCTCTTTTTCCTTCTTCTGATGAAGAGAGTAAAAGCGATAATTTTTCCAACTTCTCCTGAATTGTTCCAGTAAAGTCAAACAAAGGCTGCACTTTATCTAATGCAATAATTGAAATGCCTTTTTCTAACATCTCACTCTTTACACCTTCCTCGCCTATTTTATCTAGCTTGTCTAAAGCCACAGTAAAATCAATCAACTTATCAGAAGCACCAATCATCTCTGCAATCCCTGACAATATTTTTCGATTATTTATTTTAATAGTAACACCATTCAATCCTAAATCGGCAAAAACAGTATCATATAATTGCACCAACTCAACTTCTTGCCACAAGGAAGTCGAACCCACCACATCGGCATCACATTGATAAAACTCTCTAAACCTTCCTTTTTGCGGACGGTCTGCTCTCCATACAGGTTGAATTTGATAGCGCTTAAATGGAAACTCAATTTCATTTTGATGTTGTACAACATAACGAGCAAAAGGAACAGTCAGATCATATCGTAGTGCTTTTTCAGAAATCTTTCCAGTTAATTGTTTATAATTAACTGCCTGCAGGTCTTCTTGAGGAATTTTTTCTAAATAATCACCAGAATTTAATATTTTGAATATAAGTCTATCACCTTCGTCTCCATATTTACCCATTAAAGTTTCTGAGTTTTCAAATGAAGGTGTTTCTATAGGTTGGTAACCAAATTTCTCAAAATGATGACGCATCTTCGTCATTATATAATTACGCTTTGAAACTTCTATTGGAGAAAAATCTCGGGTACCTTTGGGAATACTTGGTTTTTGTGCCATTTTATTTTATTACTTAATTTATCAATGTGATAAAGTATCAATCTACACATTGCTTTAATGTTACCTTGCTATTTTATCAAGGTACAAATATCATATTTTTTAAAACTATTTTACACCGCAAAGTCAATATTCTTGTAACAAATGCTGTAATTTAGTGTCAAATTACCGTTATGATTGGATTATTCAAAGAAAATGTAAAAATCGCGTTGAGTTCTATCCGAACTCAGTTGCTTCGTACCATATTCACCATTATCATTATCGCATTGGGAATCACAGCGTTAGTAGGTATTTTGACAGTAGTAACCGCAATTGATTACAATTTGAATTCTAGTTTTGCCTCAATGGGTTCCAATACATTCAACATTAGTCAATACGAAAGCAGAAGTAGAAGACATGGAGGAGATGAAGTAGAAAAAATAAATCCTATCATTACATACCCGGAAGCTAAAGCTTTTAAAGAACATTACAACTATCCATTTACCCAAACTTCCTTGTCTTTTACAGCTACTTCCTCTGCAGAAGTAAAATATGAAAATCAAAAAACCGATCCAGAAATTTCCATTTTAGGAATTGACGAATATTATTTACCAAACTCAGGAACAGAAGTAACCGAAGGAAGAAACTTTACTACTTTTGACATCTCTAATAATGTATATTCTTGTGTTGTAGGTTCAGACTTTGCTACAAAAGGTCTATTCAAAGACATTAATCCCATAGGAAAAACCCTTTCAATTCGAGGTGCCAAATTTAAAGTAATTGGTGTTTTAAAAGAAAAAGGTTCCACCTTTGGTAACAGTCAGGATTTACGTGTGATGATTCCTATTCAAGTTGCTCGATCTATGTTTTCTGCCCCAAATATTAACTATTCGTTGAGCGCTATGATTAGCAAAACTGAATTGTTAGACGAAGCAGTTGATGATGCTTTGGTAACCATGCGCAAAATTAGAAAACTAAATCCTATAGAAGAAGATAACTTTTCTATATCTCGAAGTGATGATTTAATAAATAGAATTGCCGAACTTACAGGCTTTTTGGGTATCTCGGCATGGGTCATGGGAATAATCACAATACTAGGATCTTCTATTGCACTAATGAACATCATGATAGTCTCTGTAACCGAAAGAACTCGTGAAATCGGAGTTAGAAAAGCTTTAGGCGCAACTAAAAGCAATATTGCTTTCCAATTCTTTATTGAAACTTTAACAATTGGTCAATTAGGTGGTGTTATCGGAATAATCTTTGGAATCATAATAGGTTATGCGATTTGTGCTGCAGCTGACTGGGATTTTGTTATTCCTTGGGGCGCAATGATAGCTGCCTTTATTACTAGCTTTATAGTGGCTTTAATTTCCGGTCTCTATCCAGCAATAAAAGCGGCAAATCTAGACCCTATTGAGGCGTTGCGCTATGAATAGTTATAAAGTAGCTTCAATCATGCGGTCATTTCCATAAATATCTTTTCGCAGTTCAATATTTTTAAATTTTAAACTTTCCAACAAATCGACTGTCTCCTTGCTTAGATATTGATTTATTTCAAAATATAATTTTCCTCCTGACTTTAAATTTTTTAACGCAATCTGAGCTATCTTTCTATAAAAAAGCAAAGCATCATCATCTTCAACAAACAAAGCTAAATGTGGTTCGTACTCTAAAACATTAGCATTAATTTCACATTTCTCCATAATACGAACGTAAGGAGGATTAGAAACAATTATATCATATTGCACGCCTAAATCATCAGTTTCTATAATGTTTTTCAAAAAAAAAGCTACCTCAACATTATTTAATTCTGCATTCAACTTAGCAGTAGCTAATGCCATTTCAGAAATATCAATGGCTTCTATTTCAGACGAAAGCATATTCTTTTTCAATGAAATTGGTATACAACCACTACCAGTTCCAATATCTAGTATTTTGAGGCTCTTAGCATGTCTATTTCTAGATATGATCAATTCAACCAATTCTTCAGTTTCTGGCCGCGGAATTAAGACATTTTCATTTACTATAAAAGGCAAACCATAAAACTCGGTTTGACCTAAAATATATTGAATAGGCTTATTCTTTTTTAAATCTATCAAAACAATTTGCCATAACGACAATTGACTTGCATCCATTTCCATTTTGGGTTCAAGTGCTAAGTCAATACGTTTTTTTTTGTGAATACTTTCTAATACAAGATAAAAGAAACTTTCAATTTCTTTCTCATCATACATATTCGATAGCTCTTTAAGAAAAGTATTTTTATAATTTTTTACTAGCATTTATAAGTTCTTTATCATCCATACAGGACAGGTAGTATGGCCCGTATTTCCTAGTGGTTTGCAAAGATATTCAAAACCTACTTTCTTATATAAATTTTGAGCGGGCAACATTTCATCCAAAGTTTCTAAATAACATTTTTCATAACCATAGCTTATCGCCGTATCCAAACATTTTTGAATTAACGCTATTCCATAACCTCTTCCCCTAGCTTCTTGTAGAAAATACATTTTTTGCAATTCACAGATATTTTCAGCACAATTTTCTAACTGACTTACTCCTGCTCCTCCTACTATTTTACCATTATCTTCCACTAAAAAATAAATTGCTCTAGGTTTATCATAAGTTTCAAACATAAAGTCTAATTGAATATCAGCATAGGCTGTTCCGCTTTTTGGATATCCATCCGAAATAAAAACTTCACGAATTACGGATGCAATATGCACATTATCTTTTTTTTGAATTTCTCTTATATAGGCACTACTCATTACTAAAAGTATTATCTTATTTTTGTGTTGTGAATATACATGAAAATTACATAAAGCGTTGCATCCAATTAGCAAAAAATGGACTGGGAACCACGTTCCCAAATCCTTTAGTGGGTAGTGTAATAGTATACAAAGACAGAATAATTGGTGAAGGTTGGCATAGAAAAGCAGGAGAACAACATGCCGAAGTAAATGCAATACATTCCGTTAAAGACAAATCATTATTATCAAAAGCGACTATTTATGTTTCGCTTGAACCTTGCAGCCATTTTGGAAAAACACCTCCTTGTTGTGATTTAATAATTAAACATAACATTCCAAATGTCGTTATAGGAACTATTGATCCTAATAATAAAGTTGCAGGAACAGGAATTAAGCGTTTAGTAGAAAATGGTGCTAATGTAAAGGTGGGTGTTTTAGAAAAAGAATGTAATGAACTAAACAAACGCTTTTTTACATACCACAATAAGAAACGTCCTTACATTATATTAAAATGGGCTGAAAGTCACGATGATTTTATAGCCCCATTAGAAAAAGACAAGATAAAACCCGTTTGGATTTCAAATGGTTATTCTCGCCAAATCGTCCATAAATGGCGGAGCGAAGAACAAGCTATATTAGTAGGCACTCAAACCGTTTTAGACGACAATCCTATTCTTGACGTAAGAGATTGGAAAGGCAATAATCCTATACGAATCGTTCTAGATCGAAATAGAAAAATCCCATACAACTTCAATGTGATGGATAAAAATATCAAAACCATAATCATCACTGAACAAGAAAATTTAGTATCGGATGAAAATCTTATTTTCGAAAGTGTTATCTTTGATAATCAGCTAAGCAAAAAAATTATTGAAATTTTATATAAATTGGGAATACAATCTGTATTCATTGAAGGAGGAAAACAAACACTTCAAACTTTTATAGATGATAATCTTTGGGATGAAGCTAGAGTTTTTAAAAGTAAAACAATATTAGCAGACGGGATTAAAGCACCTTTTCTGAAAGGGTTCTCCCTAATCAGCAAGGTTAAAGACGACGAACTTAAACTTTTTTACAACCATGATTAATACTATTATATTCGATTTTGGTGATGTTTTTATCAATCTTGACAAAGAAGCATCTAAAACTGAATTTGCAAAATTAGGATTAGATGGCCCCAACGAAGATTTAATAGCATGCAATGATCTTTTTGAAAAAGGGCAAATTACAGAATTACAGTTCATTGAAACATTCTTCAAATTCATACCAAACGCCAATATTCAAGACATTCGGAATGCTTGGAATGCCTCCATCGGAGACTTCCCGCTATATCGACTAGAATTTTTACAAATGCTATCAACAAGATACCGACTATTTCTTTTAACTAATACCGATGCAATACACATAAATCGCTTTGAACACAAAGTTGGGATGTCGTTTTATAGTGATTTCTATCGCTGTTTTGAAAAAGTATATTACTCATATGAAATGGGAATGCGTAAACCAGATCCAGAAATTTTCAATACATTATTAAGAAAACACGATTTATCGCCTAAACGAACATTATTTGTAGATGATAAAAAATCTAATACTGATATTGCTCAAAACTTAGGGATACATGTATGGAATTTACAAGTAGGATCAGAAGATGTTGTTAATTTATTAGACCAAAAGCATTTGCCATTATAGATTTTGAATATTGAAGATACTTATAAAACTTTAGCACAACCATCCAACGAAATTCTTTTTAAAGAAAAAAATAGTAAATTTTATGGTTATGCTTTCCCTGTACTAACAGAAGAAGAAATAAAACATAACATAGAAAAATTACGTAAACAACACTATGGAGCAGTTCATTTTTGCTATGCTTATCAATTAGGAACAGATACTATTTATTTTCGTGCTAATGATGATGGAGAACCAAGCAACTCTGCAGGTTTGCCAATTTATGGACAAATTCAATCTTTTGGAGTTACAAATGTACTTATTGTAGTAGTGAGGTACTTTGGAGGTACAAAATTAGGAGTCAGTGGCTTAATAACTTCTTATCGCACTTCAGCTCAAAAAGCCTTAGAAGACTCTGAAATTATAGAAAAAACAATAAATATTCATTATTTGGTTTCTTTTGATTATAAAAATATTAATAAAGTAATGCGCTTAATCAAAGAAAAAAATCTAGATATTATATCGCAAAAAATGGATGAAAGTTGTCAAATTGAAATCGCTGTCCGAAAAAAAAATGCACAATTAATCTTAACTACTTTCTCCACTTTATTTGAAATTAATATAAAAAAGATTTAAAAAAATTAATCCTTCAATACATCTAAAACAAATTGTGGTGGAGCAATAGGCTTTCCTAAATTTATATCTACAAAAACCAATAAAAAATAAGCAGTTGTTAATAACTCGCTATTTTCATTACGGATTTCGCAATCAAATTCAATCTTTACTGAACTTTGACTTTTGAACTTAGTTACAACAGTAAGTAAGTCGTCATAACGTGCTGGTTTTTTGTAATTTATAGTCATAGAAACTATAGGTAGGGCAATTCCGAATTCTTCCAAATATTTATACGAAATCCCTTTGTCTCTAAGCCATTCCACACGTCCCATCTCAAAATACGGCACGTAATTCCCATGATAAACTACACTCATTTGGTCAGTTTCTGAGTAACGAACTCTTACTTGTATACTATGTTCTTTCATCTATTCATTTTAGCAGTTAATCTATGTTTTAGGTTTCCTTTACAATAATATTTTTAAAAAATCAATACCATTAAAATTTTTTTTAACGAATTTTATTCACATATTTGTTATCCCAAAAAACAGGAAGTTTTTCACATTCTTCTTCGGTATAAAAACCTATAAGTAATTACAATAATTTTAAACAAAACATGAGCAAAACTGCGCAATCGGTATGGGAAAACTGTCTACTATTTATAAAAGACAATATTCAAGAGCAAGCTTTTAAAACTTGGTTTGAACCGATTAAGTCCGTTGAGCTAACAGACAATGCATTATACATACAAGTTCCTAGTAAATTCTTTTACGAATGGCTTGAAGAACATTATGTGAAGTTATTGAAAGTAGCGCTAACTAAAGAACTTGGTAAAAACGCAAAGTTACTCTATAAAATTAAAATGGAAAACACTTATGGCAATAAACAACCGTTCACAGAACAATTGCCAAGTGCACATCGCAGTCCTATAAAATCTCAAGATGTTGATGCTCCTTTTAAAAACTTAAATCCTGAATTAAAAAATCCGTTTGTAATTCCTGGTATAAGAAACTTAAAAATTGAGTCTCAATTAAATCCAAATTATAGTTTTGATAATTTCTTAGAAGGCGACTCAAACCGTTTGGCTCGATCAGCAGGTATGGCTGTTGCAAATAAACCAGGCGGAACCTCTTTTAACCCATTATTAATTTTTGGTGGTGTTGGATTAGGAAAAACTCACTTAGCTCATGCAATAGGTGTTGAAATCAAAGATAAATATCCTGAAAAAACAGTTTTGTATATTTCAGCTGAGGTATTCACCCAACAATATATAGATTCCGTTAAGAAAAACAATAGAAATGATTTTATACATTTCTACCAATTAATTGACGTATTAATCATCGATGATGTCCAATTCCTATCTGGAAAATCAGGAACGCAAGATGTTTTCTTTCATATTTTTAATTATTTGCACCAAAACGGAAAGCAAGTTATCCTTACTTCTGACAAGGCACCAGTTGATATGCAGGACATTGAACAACGTTTACTATCACGTTTTAAATGGGGACTTTCTGCTGAATTACACCAACCCGATTACGAAACACGTATTTCTATATTAAAAAACATCCTTTACCGAGATGGCGTTGAAATGCCAGAAGAAATCATAGAGTATGTAGCTAGAAATATAAAATCAAATGTAAGAGAACTTGAAGGAGCGATCATCTCTTTAATTGCTCAATCATCCTTCAACAAAAAAGAAGTAACCTTAGATTTAGCAAAAAGTGTAGTAGAAAAATTTGTAAAAAATGTAAAAAGAGAAATCTCTATTGATTATATACAAAAAGTTGTTTCAGATTATTTCCAACTAGATATAGATACTTTGCAATCTAAAACTAGAAAACGTCACGTTGTTCAAGCCCGTCAATTAGCGATGTTTTTTGCTAAGAAATTTACCAAATCTTCATTAGCTAACATTGGATCTCAAATAGGAGATAGAGATCACGCCACTGTATTACACGCCTGTAAAACCGTAGATAACTTGGTTTCAACCGACAAACAATTTAAAAAGTTTGTAGAAGATATTCATAAAAAATTATCCCTATAATTTGCTTTTTGACTAAGTTTGCAACTTAGAATAACTTATTATGCCCGTTAAAATTTTAATGGTATGTTTAGGAAACATCTGCCGATCTCCATTAGCAGAAGGATTGCTTTCATCAAAACTTCCAAAAGACAAATTCATTATTGATTCAGCAGGCACTGGAGCCTACCATATAGGAAAACAACCTGACCAAAGATCTATTCACGTAGCAAAAAAAAACGGCATAGATATCGCTTCCCAAAAAGCAAGACAATTCACTTCTCATGATTTCGAAAATTTCGATTATATATTTGCTATGGACAATTCCAATTATGACAACATAATTGATTTAGCCAAAAACGAAGTTCATAAGGCTAAAGTCGATTTGATTCTAAATCACTTATTCCCTGGAGAAAATGTTGATGTGCCAGATCCATACTATGGTTTGCAAAATGGATTCGATATGGTCTACGAAATGCTAGATGAAACCTGCACTATTTTAGCCAAAAAATTAATCGACAAACATTCTTAAATAGAACACATGAAACCAGTTGCGCTCAAAGGAAAATTGTATTTGATCCCAACAACTTTGGGCGAAATGGAACCTAATGATGTTTTACCCCAAACGGTTAAAAGAACCATAGATTGTATTGATCAATATATTGTTGAAAATGAAAAAACAGCTCGTAGATTCATCAAATCAGTTCATCCTGAAAAGACCCAATCTAGTTTAAAACTCACAACATTAAATAAACATACTGAAATTTCAGAACACAACACTATGATTTCTCCTTGTCTTAATGGAATTAATATTGGATTAATGAGCGAAGCAGGATGCCCTGGAGTAGCAGATCCCGGAGCTGTTATTGTAAAACTTGCTCATGAAAAAGGAATACAAGTAATACCCCTTGTTGGCCCTTCTTCTATCCTACTAGCACTAATGGCTTCTGGAATGAACGGACAAAGTTTTGCTTTTAATGGATACCTTCCTATAGACAAAAACGAAAAAAAAACTGCTCTAAAGAACTTTGAAAAATTATCTTTTGATAAAAATCAATCTCAGTTATTTATAGAAACTCCATATCGAAACAACAAACTCTTAGAAGACCTACTACAAACCCTTCAACCTAACACAAACCTATGTATTGCTGCTGATATTACTCTACCCACAGAATACATCAAAACTCACCGAATAACAGAGTGGAAAAAAATAAAAGTCGATTTACATAACCGACCTACTATTTTTATTGTTCATAAATTGTAATCAATCTATTTTAGCGTTTTTTACCGCTTTAATACATTGAGTTTCATATCCCCCAAAATCACTTAGGTAAGTTCGAACAGAAGTTCCATATCCATCTCTGCATTTTCTTAATCCATTTGTATTTAGGAACCGTTTAACAGAACCGGAACCACCAAGATGAGCTGCTGCTAATATACCCGATTCTGTAATTTTTACTCCATCTATAACTTTACCTTCAAAATAACGAATATAGTCTTTTAACTCATATTTGTTCTTGGATAGTAAAACAACAAAAGCTTCTTCTTGTAATTCGGGGCTGTCTAGAAAATTATTACTGTTCTCAATTCCTATCGATTTCAAAGTTTGAGTCCCAAATTGATATTTACCTAAATAACCAATAGAATTAATTTTTTTATATCGACCTAAAGATTCTTTACGAGCTATGGCTTCCTTATAACCAATAAAATATTTTCCTTTATAGGGTATGGTAAGTACCATAGTACCAAGTCCATTTTCTAAAGGATAATCATAGGACAATAAATTGTTTTGTACTACACTAATCAAAGTAGTGTTTTGAGAACTGATGGTCTTAAAACCTAAACTTATAAAGGCCACCGTAAGTAGAATTGAAGTATAAAAAATTCCTTTTTTTATCATTAATTGTTATTTCTCAAGCGCTGTCACCGACATGAAATTTCCGGATGCAAATATACAACTAATTTTATAAAATTGACAATCAAGCAGTTAAACCGCTTTAAAAATAGATTAAATGCATCTTTGATCCTCCATTACCCTTGATTTCAAAGGCGGGAGCCGGAATCTTAAAAGTATTAAAAACTGTTAAAAGTGTCTTAATAAAATGGGACTTCGTCTTAATTTTAGTCAAATCAACATCTAAGCTTAGGTAAAATTGACGATATCTTTTACTTTCGGGCAGAAAAATTGTGTTTACAAATTCATCTGTTCCAGTAATCATTCCTTCTGCTCCATAACCTAAAGCAATATTTAACCATTTTGGAAATAAAGGTGACTTTGTAAATGAATACAGGTTTGCAGAAAGCCAGTAAGTTTGACCATTGTAATCTTTCAATAATTGTTCCTGTAAAGTACTTCCTAAAACATTCGGCCTCCTAGTTGCATAAGGCGTTGCATGAAAAGAAAATTTTGGAACAATACGCTGCTCATTCCAAAGTAATTCTTGCGAAACATACAATGCTGTTCCTGACACATTCGCAACTTCATCTCCAATCGAAGCTCCCCAATTCGCAGAATACCCATCAAAAACTTCAACAGTAGTCATAAAAGCCAATCCAATAGTTGCCCCAAACATCAATTGATTTTTCCTACTAACGCCGGCCCATTTCAAAGAATTAGCTCCAATACTCCCTAATTGATATGACGAAAAAACGTGTCCCATTTTATCCATTTGCAACCATTCAGCATTGTCATTAATAAAGTGAAAATTTGACCTAGGATAATCTGCATACCATATTTGATTCAAACCAATAAGAGCAACCGAACCTGCAGTAGCTTCAGTAAAAGCAACCGTTTTGAGCCGGCTTTTATTTAAAGTATCTGATGGCTTTAATAAGGAATCTAGTGAATTTTGAGCAAAAACTAAACTCGTAAAAGACAAAAAAAGTATGTGAAATTTAGTTTTCAAAAATTAACGATTCGTTCCTTGGGCGTTTAACCAAGTAACATATTTTTTTCTATTAACATCATGTTGAGCCATAGTGGCCGCAAACTCATGATATCCAAATCGTTCAACACTAGCACAAAAATAGATATAATTATGCTTGGCAGGATTTAAAACAGCATCAATAGCATCTACATCAGGCATCGCAATAGGCCCGGGAGGCAAACCTAAATTTTGATATGTATTATAAGGTGAACCTATAAACAAGTCATTATACAAAACCCGTTTTATCACTTGTTCAAAATCATGATCTCTTAATTTTAATGCATAAATAACTGTTGGATCTGCTTGCAAAGGCATCCCTTGAGCCAATCGATTTAAGTATACTCCAGCCACTATAGGTCTTTCACTTTTCTTTACAGTCTCTTTATGGACTATTGATGCCAAAGTTATTACTTGCACTGGAGTTAAATTCAAATTAGAAGCTTTCTGTACTCGCTCTTTGGTCCAAAAACGATTGTACTCCTCCAACATTTTTTCTCGAAATTTTTCTGCCGAAACATTCCAATACACTTCATAGGTATTGGGCAAAAACATGGCAAATACATTATTTTTTGTAAATCCATTTTTATGTAGAAAAACCGTGTCTCGAAAAGTTTCTAACAGCTTTGTAGTATCCGGTTCAATTTGCGAGCTTAATCGTTCACATAAATTTTCAAGCCTTTCTTGATTATTGAACGCCAATTTAACAGGCACATTCCTCCTCATAGCCGAAACCAATTGAAACGCACTCATCCCTTTTTTTAACAAAAACCTCCCGGGCTTAACATTCTCTGGATAAGATCTACTATTAGCAATGAATTCAAAATCACTTATATTCTTTATATAAGGAGAAAGTATTTTCTCTACTTCTTGATATTTGCATCCTGTAGGAACTTGAACATATACTTCGTCTTGATCGAAATTCGTATTCGATGTAAAAAATTTAACAAAAACCACAACTACAACTAGTAGAAAAACTACGGTCAAAATTTTAAAAATCGTATTTCTATTTATATTCAAAACCAATACTGTTTTAGATTATTTTTTTATCAATTGAAACATCCCTTCATCACAATAGGAGTCCTTAGTGAAATTCCAGTCCTTTTTAACACCGATAATTTCGAAACCAAATGTAGTAAAAAGTGCAATACTCGCTTTGTTTTCAATACTTATATTTGCATACAATTGATGCAATTGTAATTGCTGGAAAGCATACGCTATAACTAATTCTAATGCTTGTTTTCCATAACCATTATTCCTAAGCTTTTCATTCTGAATTACAATTCCAATTCCTGCCCGACTATTTTTTGGGTCAAAATCAAAAAGATCAATCAACCCGATAGCTTCATTATGTAAATTTATACAAATCGCTAATCGCAATTGTTTAGCTTCATAGATGTCTTGATGTGCATTTTCAAGATACTGTCTGATAAGAAATTTACTGTATGGAGTTTGTGTATTACTAACTTCCCATAGAGATTCATCGTTTTCTATAGCATATACAAAATCTAAATCTTCAGGCTCAAGAGCTCGCAAATAAATAGTATCCCCCTGAAGTGTTACCATAGCACTTCCCCTTCAAATACAAAATCAGCAGGACCTTGCAAAAAAACATTAGTGTAGGTTTCCCCTACTTTAACAAACGAAACCTCTAATATTCCTCCTTCAACCTTTAATTGAATATGCTGAGAAGACGTTTTACCTATTGCATTCATAGCAATTGCTGTAGCAGTAGCTCCTGTCCCGCATGATAAAGTTTCATCTTCAACCCCGCGTTCATAAGTTCGTAAAGCAAAATGAGTATCGCTCAATTGCTTAACAAAATTAACATTGCTTCCAGTTTGCCCATATAAAGTAGAATACCTTATTTTTGAACCTTCCTTTTTAACATCATAGTCATTAAGTGTTTCTACCATCATCACATGATGTGGAGAGCCAGTATTCATAAAAACAAAATCATTTTCTATTTTAACAAAATCAACATCTTTCATTTGAAGTGAAATCAATCCGTTATCCAAAACTGTAGCATGATGTAGACCATCAATAGCATTAAAAACAATTTCATTGCCCTCTACAACCATTAACTTTTTAGCAAAAGCTACTATACAACGCCCCCCATTACCACACATTGAACTTTCATTTCCATCCGAATTATAATAAACCATTCGGAAATCAGTTTCACTATCGTTTTCTAACAATAATAAACCGTCAGCTCCTATTCCAAATCGACGGTCACAAAGTCGTTTAATAAGTGCTGTATTGTCTTTTGGAAAAATATTTTGACGATTGTCTATCATGACAAAGTCATTACCGGTACCTTGATATTTAGCAAAATTGATTTTCATAATACTATTAACTTAGACAAATATAGCAAATATTAAGATTAACTTAAAAAGTGTTAAACGAGCGTTAAATGGTATTAATGAAAAAATCGAAAGTTTATAATTTTACATTAAAATAATTTAAATTGTAATGATTATGAAACGACTATCAAGTTTATTTTTAGTTTCTTTAGTAAGCGGAGCAACCACTCTTGGAGCTTACAAATTATTTCTAGAAGGAAAAGACAATCACAATTCGATTGTAACTACTGCTCCTACAAACTATTATAAAAACACTGGCTTTAATGGTGAAGCAGTTGATTTTACGTCAGCAGCCGAAAACGCAGTGCACACAGTAGTACATGTTAAAAATGTGTCTATTAGAACTGTTTCAAATCCTATTATGGAGTTTTTTTATGGTTCGAGAGGTGGTCAACAACAAGAACAAATTGGAACGGGTTCTGGAGTTATTATTTCTGAGGACGGATATATTGTAACTAATAATCATGTTATTCAAGATGCTTCCGAGCTAGAAGTAACCTTAAACAACAATAAATCCTATAAAGCAAAGGTCATTGGAACCGATTCTAAAATGGATATTGCTTTATTAAAAATCAATGCCGATGAAAAACTACCTTATTCTACCTTTGCAGACTCAGATCAGGTAAAAGTTGGTGAATGGGTTTTAGCGGTAGGAAATCCCTATAACTTAACATCAACAGTCACGGCGGGAATAGTATCAGCCAAAGCTAGAAATTTAGAAAATAACGGTCTTCAATCATTCATCCAAACAGACGCTGCGGTAAACCCAGGAAATAGCGGTGGAGCTCTGGTCAATACACATGGAGAACTAATAGGAATCAATACAATGATTTCATCACCAACCGGCAGTTATGCTGGATATTCTTTTGCTATCCCCTCCAATATCACTCGAAAAATAATTGAAGATATAATGGAATTTGGTGGGGTACAAAGAGGAATCCTCGGGGTTGAAGGCTCTGAGCTAAACAGCAAAGTTTCTCAAGAATTTGGAATTAAAGACACTGAAGGGTTTTATATAAATAAAGTGACGAAAAATTCAGGAGCTGAAAAAGCAGGAATGCAAAAAGGAGATGTAATCAAAAAATTAGACGGGCAAAACATCACTACTTTTGCTGAATTAACAGGATACATTAGCACTAAAAGGCCTAATGATAAAGTAGTAGTAACCTTTGTAAGGGAAGGTCAAACCAAAATAGCGTCTGTAGCACTTATTAAAAATGATGTTTTTACAACTGAATTCAAAGGTCTAGAATTAGAAAACATTTCGTCTACTGACAAAAAGAAATTCAATATTGATTACGGAGTTCGTATCAAAGAAATTAATAACGACAATCTAAAACCATATTATGATCAATTAAAAGGCGGTATTATTCTCTCTGTCGATAATGTGAAAGCTACTGATGTGGAAACAATCTCTAGATTCTTAAATAAAAAGAACGAAAATCAAAATGTGAGTATTCAAATGATAAACGGAATCGGACAAATTATTCAGGTTATTATATAATTCACCTTACTTACTTTCCCAAAAAAGCCAGTCCTTAAACAGATTGGCTTTTTTATTTAAAAAAGTTACGAAATCGTTTTCGTAAAAGAGAGCTAATCACTATTTTTGCGCCAAATTTTATTTTAAACGCAACTAAATACTTATTTCTTTTATGAACAGTAATACTTTATACGAGAAGGAATTGTCATTTCAAGCTGACCGACGTAAAGCGGGAGTCGAATTTATCAAAATTATTAGCGATTTATGGTATGACAAATCAATTGAACTGGTGCTTTTCAGAAATCAATTAATTGACCGAAACGTAAGCGATATCATTAATCTGCACGAATACGCAGGTGAATTTGTTCAAAAACCGATTAACGTTTTCGACTCAGTTGAAATCGCAAGAGCTATTTTAAATTTAGATTTACCTCCCTCTCGAATTGATATTGGAAAACTCACCTACGAATACCATTTAGAAGACAATAAATATCATGATGCAAGAGCCTTTGTAATAGACAAACTCAGAAATGCAAAAAACTCTAAAAATATAAAACCAAAAGATGTAATTTTATATGGTTTTGGTCGAATTGGTCGTTTACTCGCTCGTGAAATGATGAGTAAAATAGGTAAGGGTCAACAATTACGATTAAGAGCAATTGTAACTCGTGATCGAAACGACGCAACTTCCTTAGAAAAAAGAGCTTCATTATTACGTTATGATTCTGTACATGGAGATTTTGAAGGCTCAGTACAAGCAGACGTAGAAAATAACGCCTTAATCATAAACGGAACTACCGTTCATATCATTACAGCATCAGGTCCAGAAGAAATTGACTATACATTATATGGAATTGAAAAAGCTTTAGTAATTGATAACACTGGAGCCTTTACAACTGAAGAAGCTTTAAAACGCCATTTAACCTCCAAAGGTGTTGAAAAAGTTTTATTAACAGCCCCTGGCAAAGGAGTGCCAAATATTGTATATGGTGTAAATCACAATGAATACAATCCAGATGTGGTAAACATCTTCTCAGCCGCTTCATGTACTACCAATGCAATTACCCCTATATTGCAAGCCGTCGAAGAGACGCTTGGCGTTGTTAAAGGTCATTTAGAAACCATCCATGCCTATACTAATGACCAAAATCTAGTCGATAATATGCACAAAAAATACCGTCGTGGACGTGCAGCCGCTTTAAACATGGTTATTACTGAAACCGGAGCAGGTACCGCCGTAGCAAAAGCACTTCCAAGCTTGGCAGGGAAATTAACTTCAAATGCTATACGTGTTCCAGTTCCTAATGGATCTTTAGTCGTGCTAAACCTTGAAGTCTCAAAACCTACTACAATTGAAGAAGTAAACGCTATTATGAAAAAATATGCCTTAGAAGGTGAATTGGTAGAGCAGATAAAATATTCATTAAATAACGAATTGGTTTCCTCTGACATTGTAGGAACTTCGGCTCCATCAATTTACGATAGTAACGCAACAATAGTGTCTAATGATGGAAATAACATAGTCCTCTATGTTTGGTATGATAACGAATATGGATATAGCCATCAAGTAATTCGCTTAGCAAAATACATTGCCAAAGTAAGACGATATACCTACTATTAATTTTTAAAATATTAGCTTTAATCCTTCATTACAAAAGGATTTTATGACCTAAACGGCGTTATTAACAAAAAATTGTTAATAACGCCGTTTTATATTGAATTAATTATTACTTTTCGCCTTCCAAACTAATGCCCTAAATCGTTGAAATATGAAAAAAATAATCCTTAGCCTTTTTGCGCTAAGTTGTTTTGCCTTTTCTTCACACGAAGACCCGAATGTAACAACCTATAATTATGGCCATAATGGAATGGAGCTGGTCGCTCGTTCCAAAAAAGGAACTATAATTATTAGTACATTCAATTCAAAAATGACAATTCGTCAAGACATTGCCAATAAAGTATATGCTTTGTTTATAGCAAACAAATTAGAAAACAACAAAAAAGTTACAGTCAATGGGACTGAAGCAAATGTAACGGGCAAATGTATCATTAGAAAAAAGAAAGATTTAACCGCTGTCGATTTCTACTACGAAACAGTAGATTGGAATAATGGTCATAAGGAAATTTATAAAAGGAATTAATTCAAAAAAAAAGCTCCGTCTAATGACGGAGCTTTTTTAATATATACTTGTTTAAAATTATGCTTTACCAGCTGCAATCAAATTCAAAGCAGACCCAGCAACAAACCAACCAATCTGGCTATCATTATAGGTGTGATTTGCCAAAATAAGATCCTTAGTTCCATCAGCATGAACAAACTCTAATGTCAATGGCTTATTAGGTGCAAATTCCGTTAAATCTAAGAAATTAATTGTATCATCTTCCTGAATTTTATCGTAATCCAATTCATTAGCAAAAGTCAAGGCCAACATCCCTTGTTTTTTCAAGTTTGTTTCATGAATACGAGCAAAAGATTTTACCAAAACCGCTTTCACCCCAAGGAAACGGGGTTCCATGGCAGCATGCTCACGAGACGATCCTTCACCATAGTTTTGATCTCCAACCACTATAGAAGGAACACTAGCCGCTTTATATGCTCTTGCAACAGCAGGCACGGCATCATATCCACCTGTCAATTGATTTTTTACTTTATTGGCTTCTTGATTATATGCATTTACAGCTCCAATCAACATATTATTAGAAATATTATCTAAGTGACCGCGAAAACGCAACCAAGGTCCCGCCATTGAAATATGATCAGTAGTACACTTGCCAAAAGCTTTAATAAGTAATTTTGCACCTACTATATTATCACCGTCCCAAGCATCAAATGGTGCTAATAGCTGTAATCGCTCAGAAGTAAGTGAGACTGCAACCTGAACAGCAGACCCGTCGGCTGCTGGCGCTTGAAATCCTGCATCATCTACTTCAAATCCTCTTGTAGGCAATTCATCTCCACTTGGCGGATTCAATCGCACTGCCTCCCCATTATCATTCAACAAGGTATCGGTAAGTGGATTAAAAGACAAATCTCCAGAAATAGCAAGTGCAGCAACCATTTCAGGTGATGTCACAAATGCATGTGTATTGGGATTTCCATCTGCACGTTTAGAAAAATTTCGGTTAAATGAATGCACTATAGTATTCTTTTCTCCTTTATCCGCCCCTGCTCTATCCCATTGTCCAATACAAGGACCACAAGCATTAGTAAACACTTTCGTTCCCATTTTCTCAAATGTAGCAATGATTCCATCTCGCTCTATTGTATATCGAATTTGTTCTGATCCTGGGTTAATTCCAAACTCTGCTTTAGGAGTAATACCATGCGCTACTGCTTGCTCAACAATTGATGCAGCACGTGCCATATCTTCATATGATGAATTGGTACAAGAACCTATCAAGCCCCATTCCACTTTTAAAGGCCAACCATTTGCAGCCGCCTCAGCTTTCATTTTTGAAACCGGCGTTCCTCTATCTGGCGTAAAAGGCCCATTAATATGAGGTTCTAATTCAGTTAAATTAATTTCAATTACTTGATCAAAAAACTGTTCTGGATTGGTATAAACTTCTAAATCACCTGTTAAGTACGAAGCTACTTTGTCAGCAGCATTGACCACATCTTGACGTCCAGTTGCAGCAAGATATCTTCTCATAGAATCATCATACCCAAAAGTTGAAGTCGTAGCTCCAATCTCTGCTCCCATATTACATATAGTACCTTTTCCAGTACAAGACATATTAGTTGCACCTTCACCAAAATACTCCACTATAGCGCCAGTTCCTCCTTTTACAGTAAGTATATCCGCCACTTTTAAAATAACATCTTTTGGAGCGGTCCAACCATTTAATTTTCCGGTTAATTTTACTCCAATCAATTTTGGAAATTTTAATTCCCATGACATACCCGACATAACATCTACTGCATCAGCACCTCCAACACCAATGGCCAACATTCCTAATCCACCAGCATTTACTGTGTGTGAATCAGTACCAATCATCATTCCACCAGGAAAAGCATAGTTCTCTAATACAATTTGGTGAATTATACCCGACCCTGGTTTCCAAAAACCAATGCCATATTTATTTGATACCGATGAAAGAAAATCAAATACCTCTTTAGATTGCGAATTAGCTACAGCCAAATCAGTGGTAGCGCCAACTTTTGCTTGGATTAAGTGATCACAATGCACCGTAGTTGGCACTGCTACTTTGCTTTTTCCAGCATGCATAAATTGCAATAATGCCATTTGAGCTGTCGCATCTTGACAAGCTACTCTATCAGGTGCAAAGTCTACATAATCTTTGCCGCGATTAAATGCTTGAGAAGGCATTCCTTCCCATAGATGTGAATATAAGATCTTTTCAGATAAGGTAAGTGGACGACCAACTAACGCTCGAGCTTTATCCACTCGAGAAGCCATAGTAGCATACACTTTTTCAATCATTTCAATATCAAAAGCCATAGTAATATAGGTTTATTTGTTTGCTATGCAAATTTACGAAATCGTTGTACTTCTAAAAAGTTTTTAATAGAATATGTTAATCCACAAGGATGAATTATGGAAAGCGGATTTTTAGCAGGCCTTTATTATTAAATCTGTATTTAAAACCTAAAAAACTGCAAATTATGAATTTTTATCCCTTAAATCCATTAATGGCTTTTCATAAAATCGATAGAGTAAATAGCTCAAAAAGAAAGTTAGTAAGACATAGACAAAAACAAATCCTAAGAGCTGAAAAGTATTTTGCGCATCATACGAAATATAATGCTTCAATAGCTGTAAAACAACACTATAATGCAAGAGATATACAGAATAGGAAACAACACTGATAAACACAATGGGCTTCTGATAAAATGCTGTTTCTGTTTTCCAATCCGACAATACGGGTAAAAAACATGCAACCCCAATCGACACCATAGGTAAATACAATACATTCCATAAAAAAGGATATGTATCGATCATCAATCTAAAATATCCAATGGCTACAAATTGAAAAATAAAAACACTTATTCCAATAACGAAGAATACATGCTTATTAGTTTGCCAAAATGATTTGTAAGTACAATAAATCCAACTACACAACACACCAATAAATATACTGTCCAAACGATATAAAACTACTGCCTTTAAAGAGACATTCCATTGAGCTAGCGTAGTATTCATTGTGGTCAATTCATAATTTATTTTAGCACAAAAGAAAATAAAAATAAGGGCTAAAACGGCAACCAGAAAAAACCTTGATTTATGTTTGGGTTTGAGGAACCACGTCGCTAAAAAAAGGAACAAAGGCAAAACGATATAGGCATGCTCCTCAACAGCCAAACTCCATGATTCAGGAAAAAAAGGCAACATAGTAGTATTGATATTTTGTAAAAAAACAAAGTACTTCCACAAATAAGGCGTTGAATAGCCAACTATCGAAGCAATCCCTATATCAACTAGTAATACTAAAAAATAATTTGGAAACGTTCTATACCATCTGCGCTTAAGAAAATAAAAAACCTTCGAAAGGGTAAAATCTTCTTTTAAATACAAATCATACAAAATCTTCCCTATGAGAAACCCACTTAAGATAAAAAACACTTCAACGCCTAAAAAGCCAGACAACACCATCATCTGATGAAATAAACTATTGGAATTAGGCAAAATCCATACACAATGCCCAAACAACACCATCAATATAGCAATAGCACGCATTAAATCCAATCCAAATATCCGTTGTTGATTTTGATTTCCAATCATATAAAATGTACTTTTGTAGTATGACGAAATCAAAGATATATAAAATTTTAGGAGTTCTGATACTACTGGGTTTAATAGGTGGAGGAATTTTTTATTGGAATTTACCCAATAGACATAAAGCCATTGTAAAATCTTTTTTATTTGAAAAATTAGGAATCGTAAACCCAAATTGGAAAGTAGAAAACAAACAAGAAGTCTACAAAATGATTTCACCAGAGTTCTATATCGATGGGATTTATAAATCTATGGAAGGTCCAAAATCTTCTAACTACGTTCAACTTTCTCAAGATTCTACTATTCTCTGGCTTACAGGATTTCATGTAAAAGCCCTAGATGCGAAAACTCTAAAATTAATTTCCAAAGATTTTATCTGCCATACCAATGTAGATTTTAATGATGTGAAATATTTTAGCGCTTTCCACCTAGAAAAACGCATTGGCTCACAATATCCCCGATTAACTTCTTTATCGCATGGCATGGAAGATTTTAGCTTTCCTGAAGGATATGGAGTTCCAATGAAAGGCAACGAATTACTATACGTAACAACCGAAGCACTAAACCACAACCTTCCTGATGCCAACCTTTGGATCAGACATGAAGTAGATATTAACTATTCAAAGGCAAAACACTTAAAACCATTAATGAGTCGTACAGCTTTTATAATGCTACCTTATGATAAATTCGATCCCTACAAGGAACCCACAGATCCAGGCACTAATCAATGCATCCCTGTAGAAACTAAAAATCATAGTTATGACGACGGTAAAGGAAATAAACGTTCAGGTCATTGGGTAATACCAACAGGAATGCACACCTATCGAAGTGACATCAACCAACAATTGCAAATCCAAGACAGCTTAAGACTCCACGCTGCAGCACTTCACGTTCATCCTTTTGCAACCCAAATTAGTTTATATGATAAAACAACGAAGCATTTCATTTTCTCTAGTAAGATTGTTAACCACAAAAAAAATATTGGACTTACCAGCATTGAACCCTTCTCCTCTAGCGAAGGAATTTGGCTTTACAAAAATCATGAATACGAAATTGTATTAGAAGTAAACAATACATCGGCTACCAAGCAAGATATGATGGGTAGCATGTTCTTGTTTTTTTACGATAAGGAATTAGATAGTATTATTCAAAAAAACTAAAGCAACTTAGCAATAATCATTTCTTCTGAAATCGCCTCAGCATCTGCCTTATAGTTTTTTATAATTCTATGACGCAATATGCCAACAGCAACCGCTTTAACATCTTCTATATCCGGCGAATATTTACCATTGAAAGCAGCATTAGCCTTAGCTGCCAAAATAAGATTTTGCGAAGCTCTTGGACCAGCACCCCAATCTAAATAATTATTTACATATTCAGAAGCCAATAGACTCTTCGGCCTAGTTTTACCAACCAAAGTAACAGCATACTCAACAACATTGTCTGCAACAGGGATACGACGTATTAAATGTTGAAAATCAATAATCTCCTGCGCCTGAAATAAAGGATTTATAACCGGCTTTGCATCCGAAGTAGTACTTTTTACAACCAAAACTTCTTCCGCAAATGTGGGGTAATCCAACTTTATAGCAAACATAAAGCGGTCTAATTGAGCTTCAGGCAACGGATAAGTCCCTTCCTGCTCTATTGGATTTTGCGTAGCCAATACAAAATAAGGCAAATCCAATTTATAATTTTGACCCGCTATAGTAACTGCTCGTTCTTGCATAGCTTCCAATAAAGCAGCTTGCGTTTTTGGAGGAGTACGGTTAATTTCATCCGCTAAGATAATATTAGAAAAAATAGGCCCTTTAATGAATTTAAAGTGGCGGCTTTCATCCAATATCTCACTACCCAAAATATCCGAAGGCATCAAATCAGGAGTAAACTGTATACGCTTAAAATCCAACCCCAAAGCTTGTGAAATTGTATTAACCATTAATGTCTTAGCCAATCCTGGAACACCCACCAATAAGGCATGTCCTCCCGAAAAAATACTAAGCAATATTTGGTCAACCACATCGTCCTGACCTACTATAATCTTGGCAATCTCTTTTTTAAGCTCAAGTCTTTTTTGAACTAAATTTTGAATAGCAGTAACATCAGACATCTTTTGTTTTGTATTAGGATTACGGAATCAATTATAAATGCACTAAACTTCTATTATTTTTTCAACCAATTATTGGCAAACTCACAATCGCGATACTCACCATTAATCTTGATATAGGTTTCTTTAATTTTTTCAGTAGACCATTTTGCAATAGCCTTTATTTGTTTCTCCTTTAAGGCCAAATCTTTAATTTTAGTATAATCTTTAGCATAGTCTGCAGGATGTTCTTCAATTCTATTGGTCACTGTAATAATTTTATATTTCTTACCAGCTCTTGGATCATCATCCAAAATGGGTTGAGTAATAGAACCATTTTTCAAATTGGAAACCTCACTGTACAAACTCGGATCCATTTTAGTCAATTCAAAATGCGTATCCTGCGTTTTAGGATTGATTAAAACACCTCCATTAGCACGAGTTTCTTTTTCATCTGATAAGGTACGAGCAGCATCAGCAAAGGTGATTTCTCCATCTTCTATCCTCTTTTTAATCAAAATAATTTTTTCCTTAGCATCTTTCAAGGCTTGATCTGAAACCTTTGGCATCATAAGTATGTGACGCAATTCTATCTCCTGACCTAGTATCTTCTCAACCATGATAATGTGATAACCATATTCCGTCTCAAACGGTTCTGAAATTTCACCCTCCCCTAGACTAAAAGCAACATCTTTAAATTCCTTTACAAATTGTGTCTTGCGATTTATTTTATAAAATCCTCCATTGGCAGACGACCCCCTGTCATCCGAATAAATAACAGCTCGTGTTTTAAAACTGGCCCCCGCCATAACCTCGCCTTTAATTTCTTTCAATCGTTTAATAACCCTTTGCTTTTCTTCATCACTTACCTTAGGCGCAACCACAATTTGTGCTACCTCCATCTCAGCACCAAAAACAGGTAATTCGTTTTGAGGAATGCTTTTAAAGAACGTCCGAGTTTCTTCCGGAGTAATCTCTACTTTTTCAATGATCTTCTTTTGCATTTCAGCACCTAACTTATTAATTTTAATAATGTCAAATAACTCACTCTTGAACTCTTCTTCACTTCCTTTTTTGAAATACTGAACCACTTTATCCATAGAACCCAATTGCTCTACCATATAATTAATTTGATCATCCATCTTCTCCTTAACCTCTTCATCTTTGATAACAATGCTATCTTGTACCGCTTGATGAGCATACAATTTCTCTTCCAATAATTTACCCAACATTTGACAACGCGTAATATCCTTAGTAGAATTCCCTTGACTAGATAATTCTAAAAAAGATTTGTCAATATCAGAATCTAAAACAATATAATCTCCTACTGTCGCAATAACGCCATCAACCTTCTGTTTACGCATAGTGGGTGTTTTTGTTTTTACAGTATCTTTTATGATTTCTTGTGAATTAGCAAAAAACACAGTGCCAATGCTGGCAATTAAAGCAAATATAAATTGGCTACTTGTAAACTTCATAATCCTTGTTTTTAATGGCATCATCTGTGATTTCTTTTTCAAATTTCTTTATCAATTCTAATTTTCTTTTGTTCAAAATAACTTCCTTTAAAGTGGGTTTGATATAGTCTAAAGGTGCAATTTGATTCTTGTCGATTACAGCGGTTACTTTAATCAAGTAGGTGTCTCCCTTATCTTGAATTTCAGTTTTTTTACCAGACCGAATGATAACATCCCTGTTATCCGGATTTACGACAGGAAGCTTTACATATACCTGACTCATATCGACCCATACAGCATCATTTAAGGCAAAACTCTTGAACTGTAGAGCATAGGTATCCCAAAATTTTTTGTCTTTTTTATTATAATCAAAGAATTTACTTCTTATCGTTGCAAAACGCGGATTATCTTTAGACAGATTGACATACCGCAAGCGCACTAGAGTACCGTTAGTCTTAAAATTCTCCTTGTTATCTGTGTAATATTTTTTTAATTCTACCTGACTCACTACTGTATCGACCGTGTTTTTAACCATTTCCTCTATGTAGGCCTTGGTATACAAATCGTTACGATATTGCTTGATCAGCATGCCAAATTCGCTCTTTTTTTGATCATTTAAATTGCGCTCCGCAGCATCTATTAATAATTTTTGACTAGCCCATCGGTCAACATAATCTCTTACTAATAACAAACTATCTTCTTTTGATGTTCCTGCAGGGACTAAAGTAGCTACATCACTTTTATACAAATAACTTTTCCCTACTCTGGCTATTGATTCTGGTTTTTGTTCCGGCTTAAAATAAGAACAAGAACACACCATAAACATGAGGAAGAAAAAACGAGTTCTAACCATTTTATGGATTTAACTGTTTTTTTATATGATCAAAGGCCTCTTGATCAACCTTTACGGTAAATTCCTTTTTCAAATCATCAACCCAGCGTTGTTCTAAATATTGCTGATAATCATTCACAACTTTACCTTTACACTCATCAAACGTCTTAACACCTTCAGGCAAAACTTTATCAACTTTAGTCACAAAGTAATATTCCCCTTCTTTAAAGACATCTGAAATACCAACCTGATAGGTTATTCCTTTAGGTAAGGCATCATTTCCTTCTTCAAAAGTGCCACTGTTCGTCATAACATTCACAACATTATTAACATTAAGTTTGGCTTTAATTTCCTGCGGTTCCGTTTTTTTCTTTAGTAAAGACAAAGCTTTTTTGATTTCATCCATCTTAGTAGAGGAAATAATAGTTGCTTCGACTCTTTTTTTCCACATATGTTCCATCTTATGATCTTCATAAAATGATTTCAATCCTATGGTATCAGTCTTAGAACGCTCCCATATCTCTTTTTCCATCAAATCAAAAAGCAATAAACCATCACGGTATTCTTCCATGACATTGGCAAATTCAGGAAACTCATTTTCTAAATTCTCATCATAGTAGGATGTCAATTGCTCATCAATAAATTTTTCAAATAAAATATCGGTCAATTTTGATACTGGTTTCACTTTCAAACCTCCTTTTTGTTGCTTGTCTACAAATTCTAAAAAGGATTTACCTTCAATCTTTTTAGCATTAATAGTTAATACCGCCGCTTTATAATCGTCAACATTAGCTGGAACTTTCCATTTAGACTCATAAAAATCATCAGTAACCAACTTAGAAAGCAAACCATATTGCTTAACATCTTTTTTATAGGTATATTTTTTTCTTAATTTCTCATTTAGAGAAGCAACTATTTTTTTAGAACGATCATCCTTGCCTATTTTTGACTCTAACTCATTCTTCATTTCATCCATAGTTTTTATAGGATGCTTTTCGATTAACTTTATGATGTGCCAGCCAAATTGTGATTGAAATGGTTTTGATATATCGTTAGGAGCTGCCAAGGCAAAAGCAGCACTTTCAAATTCTTCCGAACTCAACTGCCCAGAACCAAATCTATTCAAAACACCTCCTTTAGAAGAAGAAGACTTATCTTCAGAAAACTGTTTAGCTAAGTCTTCAAATTTTTCACCTTGTTGTATTTTCGTATAAATATCGTTGATTGTATTCTTAGCCTTATCTTGATCTTGGTCTTCTGGTTTTGGATTTAATATCATTATGTGAGCTACTGTAACTTCTCCACGATTAGGTCTCACATCTTCAACTTTCAATATATGATAACCGAAACGGGTTCTAATGATTTTAGAAACCTTGCCTTTTGCCGTTGTAAAAGCAGCATTTTCAAACGGATAAACCATTCTGAATGCAGAAAAATAACCCAAATCACCTTTGTTGTCTTTTGCCGATGGATCTTCTGAATATTGAGTGGCCAAAGCACCAAAATCTTCGCCAGCCATGGCTTTTTTACTAATTTCTTCAATTTTTTTAAAGGCCTTTAAAGTGTCTTCTGGAGTAGCATTCTCATCAACCATAATTAAAATATGTGACGCTCTTACCTCCTTTTGCAAACGATTATAGCCTTCTTCCATAAGCGCTTGAGTAATCTTGGTGTCGTTAAAATAATTTTTGGCTAACTGTGTACGGTAAGACTTTAACTCAGTTTGATACTGGTTATTATTTTGCAATCCCAATTTATAGGCTTTATTTACTTTCAATTTATAACCCACAAACAGCTCTAAATATTGATTCAAATCCTTTTGTGATTCATCTTTAACCAAATCTAAATTCTTTTTATATACTCTCGCAAATTCGTCCGTATAATAGGGTTTATCATTAACCGTAAATAGAACTTCTTTTGTTTTGTTTTGGGCAATTCCTGTAATCGTCACCCCTAGTAATAATCCGAAAAACAATTTCTTAATACTCATTGCTATAAATTTTCTTCTTTTAAAATAATACTGTTAAAATGTATTTTTAATTCAGTGCTACGGCAAACAAAATGCAGTCGTTACAATCAACAAAAGTAACAATTCAATCACATTATACAAGTATCGAGGCTAGTATTAACAAAATTTTATTAACAGTCCTTCTTACAAGGAATTTAAAGAAAAAATTAGTTGTTTTAATCATACCAAAATAATGAGTAAATAATAGTATTTTTGCAAACTATTTATTGAAAATCATGAGTTTTTTAAAAGAAATACAACGCCGAAGAACGTTCGGCATTATATCACACCCCGATGCGGGTAAAACTACCCTAACAGAGAAACTACTCCTTTTTGGAGGAGCTATTCAAGAAGCGGGTGCTGTAAAAAACAATAAGATTAAAAAAGGAGCTACCTCCGATTTTATGGAAATTGAACGCCAAAGAGGAATTTCGGTTGCCACATCGGTTTTAGCCTTTAATTACAAAGACATTAAAATCAACATCCTAGACACTCCTGGGCACAAAGATTTTGCCGAAGACACGTTCAGAACACTTACCGCTGTAGACAGTGTTATCGTAGTCATTGATGTAGCCAAAGGAGTCGAAGAACAAACCGAAAAACTGGTAGAAGTTTGCCGCATGCGAAACATCCCTATGATTGTTTTCATTAATAAATTAGATCGTGAAGGTAAGGATGCCTTTGACCTGATGGATGAAGTGGAACAAAAATTAGGTTTAAATGTGACACCTTTAAGCTTTCCCATTGGGATGGGATATGATTTTCAAGGAATCTACAATATCTGGGAACAAAACATCAACCTATTTAGCGGAGACAGCCGAAAAAATATAGAAGACACCATTGCATTTTCAGACATCAACAGTCCAGAACTTGAAAAAATAATTGGAGAAAAACCAGCAGGTAAATTGCGTGATGAATTAGAACTCATCAACGAAGTATATCCTGCCTTTGATCGCGAAGCCTACCTTAACGGCTCGTTGCAACCAGTATTTTTTGGCTCGGCCTTAAACAATTTTGGCGTTAGAGAATTACTAGATTGTTTTATTCAAATAGCCCCCACGCCTAGACCTAAAGAATCCGAAACTCGTCTCGTAAAACCCGATGAAGAAAAAATGAGTGGTTTTGTATTTAAAATACATGCCAATATGGACCCTAAACATAGAGATCGCTTAGCTTTTGTCAAAATAGTCTCAGGAACTTTTGAAAGAAACAAACCCTATATGCACGTTCGTCTAAACAAAAACTTAAAATTCTCCAGCCCCAATGCCTTCTTTGCTGAAAAAAAAGAAATTGTAGACATCTCTTATCCAGGAGACATCGTTGGCCTTCATGACACAGGTAATTTTAAAATTGGAGATACATTGACCGAAGGAGAAATAATGAGCTTCAAAGGAATACCAAGTTTTTCTCCAGAACATTTTAGATACATTAATAACGCCGATCCACTAAAAGCTAAACAACTAGATAAAGGAGTAGACCAGTTAATGGACGAAGGAGTAGCCCAGCTGTTTACACTCGAAATGAACAACCGAAAAGTAATTGGAACCGTAGGTGCGCTGCAATACGAAGTAATACAATACCGCTTAGAACATGAATACGGAGCCAAATGCAGCTATGAAAACTTCCCCGTTCACAAAGCGTGTTGGGTTAAACCTACAGACCCAAAAAGCGAGGAATTCAAAGAATTTAAAAGAATAAAACAAAAGTTCCTGGCACATGATAAATACGGACAGTTAGTATTCTTGGCCGATTCTGAATTCACGATACAAATGACCCAAAGTAAATTCCCAAATGTTAAGCTATTTTTCACCTCGGAATTCGACTAAATAACATTAAATTAATAGTTAAGTTTTCTAAGTTAAGAAATCTTTGTTATATTTGCCAAATGAATTGTATGCCCAAAATGAAGAATTGCACAAAATTATCACTACTTGCCTTACTCTTGTTGTCTAACCTAATGACGTTTGCTCAACCAGGTAATGATCAAGGTGGTGGTGGACTTGAAGGAAATGACCCTCCTCCTGCTTCTATTGACTCACTACTAGTAGTAATCGCAATAATCGGAACTCTATTTGTTTTCAATGTATATAAACAGCAAAACAAAAAAGCATAATAAAAAAACCTTCAAATTCTTTTGAAGGTTTTTTTATGACTACATTTATCTACAAGTACCCGTATATTCCTCTTCCGTTCCAACAGTTTACAAACTGCAAAATCCAAACCTAGTTCGAGCGCAGCACAATAAATCATCCACAAGATCAAATTCCAAATTCCAAACCTGACACGAGCGAAGCGACCGACGAAGCGCAGCGTAGTAAACCTTAAACTTGAAACCTGAAACTTGAAACCTGAAACCTGAAACTTGAAACTTGAAACAAAAAAAACCCTCTCTGTTACCAGAGAGGGTTTCTATTATAAACCTAAAGGTGATTATCTTTTGATAACACGAAGTGTTTTAACATCACTTCCTTGTGTTACTACTACATTATACACACCTGATGCATAACGATTTCCTATCTGTAAACCTGACACCTCACTTGGGCTA
>CANBOV010000014.1 GCA_947371275.1 Flavobacteriaceae bacterium
GCTGTTGCAGTCAGTGTGGTAATCGCAGAGGCTCCGCCCACATTTAATATACCGGTAGTTCCTTGAGTAACACCTCCCGTACCTGACAAAGCCGCAGTGGCGGTGATAGTACCGTTATTGGTTAAAGTCACACCCGTAACGGTTAATAAAGTTGAAGAAGTTAAAATTCCATTATTTGTATAGGCTGCCGTAAAGGTAGCGTTGGGCATGGCTGTAGTTGTCGTTCCAGAAAGAGTACCTGCACCATTAAAATTATGAGGACTAGCGGTTACCGGAGTAAAAGTAGTTGCATTATTAGTTAAATTATTACTGAAAACATAGGTATTAGCCACGGTACTAGTACCGACATTGGTTTCATCCCAAACCGCTCCTGCATTAAGTGTTACAGCACCCGTAAAAGTAATAGTACGGACAGAAGCACTTGTAGATCCAAAATTAATTCTACCCGTTATATTGGTAGCACCTAAGATTGTAGTATTCCTTTTAAGGGTAATAGTACCTCCGCTTGCAACCGTTAAGGCTCCAAAAACTACGGTAACTCCCGTTGTATTGGTAGTTAAAACTGCACCATTATTAATCGTTACCGAACCAGCAGCTGTTTGTGTAAGATTGGCTGCAATATTTACTGAACCAGCACCTGTAGTTGCAATAATAACAGTATCACCTGTTGCAGGAGCCACACCGCCAATCCAAGTAGAACCCGTTGCCCATGCACCTCCAGTTGCTGTACTTGTTATGGTAGCGGCATGCATACCGATTGCATATAACCCTATAACTAAAAGGAATAAAATCTTTTTAGAAAAAAAACCTCTATTTTCATTTAGTTCAAACCTACTTAACAACGGGGCTTTGTTGATAAGCGTCTTCGAATTGAGTAATAATCTTTTCATACTTAGTAATTTATAATTATAGATTTGTGAGCTTTTTGATTTATGTAAATAAAAATATGACCCAGACCAATGTGGCTAAGTCATTTTTTAAAAAACAAATTTCAAGTACATGCAAAGTGTACTAAAAAAAATGTTAATTATGTAGGCAAAGTAAGGGATTGCATTTTTGTTAAGCAAATTTTTTTAAGATAAAATGCTGATTTATATGTTTGAATAGCATTTTTTTAGGGTTGAAATGCAGTTTATCGATGTTTAATGTATTTGATTTAAGGTAAATCTTAAAAGAAGGAAAAAAATAATAGGCACTGTTAAGGTTTATCCTTTCAGCATACTATTTCAATAAATGGTATTCGTCCAGAATCGCTTCCCAAACCACATGTTGATCGTACCGTGTGATTATCATTTTTCGGGCATTGGATTGTAGTAGCTTATGATAGGCTGTTTTCTCCACAAAACAGTTCATTTTTTCTACAATAGCTGCGGTGTTTTTCACAGGAATTATGGTTCCGTTAACGCCTTCGAGAATGATTTCGTTACAGCCGTTTATATCTGAGACAATGCAAGGTAAATTCATAGCTCCGGCTTGCATCACCACGTTTGGGAATCCTTCTCTATAGCTTGGAAAAACCAAGGCGTTGGCGATGGCAAAAAATGGTCGGACATCGTATTGAAAACCGACAGCGACTATGGCCATATTATGTTCGATGGCCTCCAGTGTTTTGGGTGAAAGTGGGTCTAAATCCTGTTCATAATCTCCTACTAGCAATAATCTCGCCTTGTCGTGCGTTTTATGAACTTCTTGGAACGCTTCAACCATTTCATTAATCCCTTTATCTTTCACTAACCTTCCGACGAATATGAAAACAAAGTGTTTCCTAGTTAGTCCCCATTTTTCTCTTAGGAGTTGGTTTTGCTCGTCTGAAAACAAATCGGGGTTAAAAAAAGCGGTGTCGATTCCGTTACTACTTCCTTGCGCAATAACTTTTAACTTACCGGGATAGCTGTAATTGTTTTGGATAATGATATCCTTTAAGCCAATAGAGTTGGGATATACTTTTGTGGCGCAGGCATAGGTTACTTTCTCCACAAAATCTAATAGTTTTCTTTTAAACCCTTTTGCTTCAAGCAAAGGCAATCCTGCCACCGTATGAAGTCTATGGGGTACACCCGCCCATTTTGCAGCTAACATCCCCACTATACCCGCTTTTGGCGTATGCGAATGCACTAAGAAGGGTTTTTCATTTCTTAAGAAAAAATACAAGCGGATGACGGCAAGTAAATCGGCTAGTGGTGTAATTTTGCGAGACATCTCTAGATGAAACGTTCGAACCTTTTCTTTTGCTCCTATTTTCTCAAGATATTCTTTTTCTGCAGCTACGGCTATAACTTCGTAGTGCGCACTCATGAAGCGCAATTGTCCGGACAACAATTTGTCTAATGAAAGTGGTACGGTAGTGATTCGAATTAACTTTTGCTTTTCCATTTAATTAGTCGCATTGGGTTGGCCAAGTCCTTGTTTTATAACATATAATAACGCAATTAATTCAAAGGGCATGAATTGAATTTTAGTTCGCATAAAAATCCCGAGATTAGCATAGCGTTGGGTATACAAAAGGCTTGAAATAAGTGTGAAAAGCAATGCTATTTTCATCCAATCTTGCCATTGAATTTTAGAAAATCTAATTCCTATCAAGTATACTGCAACTAAATGGATTGTGAGCACAATTATATTTTCAAAACTAGCTAGGAAGCTTATTAGGGAATGTGCGTCAAAAAAAAGAGGTTGGAATAAAAACGCTTCTATTTTGTGCGGTATGGTATAGTCAAGCATTGGGACGTAAGACCCTGAGTGTTTAAAAGAACGGATTGAAAACTCGTTGTAGTATTGTATTCTACTCCAATTGAAATAATAGATTTTGGCTAATTGAAGGGTACTATAGAACAGTAATCCCATTAACGCTAGGGCAGCTAAACCGATTTTTGTTTTTTGTGCAAAACTCCATTTATTTTGGAATAAGTAAACAATCATTACTGTCATGAACAGCATCATGGCTACATGGGGCCGTATAAGCACAAGTAACAATCCTCCTATCACAAAAGAAACTGTTTTATACTTTTGAGTTGCCATAGCATAGAACACTGATGCAATACCTAAAAACACCAACGGTTCTTTACCAAGGGTAGCGGTCCAAAAATGAAGGTTGGGAAGAAAGAAAACCACATAAATTAGATTGATTCCTTTAAATTGTAGTCTGTTTTGTGTCACGCATGCTGCCCACTCCAATGCTTTTAATATCCCCAAGAAACCAACCAAACTATATAAGAGAAAGCCAATTAAAAAAGGTGTGCCTAGTTTAAGGAAGGGATAATTGATAAAAAGAAGGGTATCGTTACCAAAATGAGCAAAATCCAACCATTTATACTTAAGAATATCGAAGGTTTCTCCCCAATAAAAATGAGAATCGCCCCTATGAGCTAGCGCATATTGGTAGGAGAACACCGTGATGATTAAATGGTAAAGAAAAAGAATAACTACTATTTTATTTTTCTTGCTTCCCATATTATTTCAAATCATTCTTAAGGGTATTAGCCAAAACTACTGAAAATTTATCTGCTCCTGTTTTAGACAAATGGTTTTCGTCTTTCCAGTAATCGATGTTATTAACTTGCTGAAAATAATCGGTGAAATCATAGTACTTCAAGTTGTACTCTTTCATCAAATTGGCCATAGCAACGTTATCTTTTTTACAATTGTCTCTATAGACTGGAGACGTAAATAAAATTAAGACTTTATTATTTTGCGCACAAAATTCTTTGATTTGTTTTAAGTACATTCTTTCCAATGTAGATGGGGTAGTATTACACTCTTTATAAGGCAAATCCTTTAGACGTTTTAGGAACATCGCTTTTTCGGCAGCGGTATTTTCAATAGGGTCATAGCCTTTATACTTTTTATAATCATACTTTGGTTTGAACTTATTAGATAAAATGGAAAAAACCAAACCGTTATAATCTAAGGACCAAAAGAAGACTGAAAATGGATTTTGGCGGTGAATTTCATCAATCTTAGCTTTTACCACTTTATTTTGATGGTATTTTACATATAAGGCGTCTATATCGCTTCCGATATAGGTGGTGTCAAAAACATAAGGAGGATCTATTTGCAGTAGGACATACTGTTTCTTTTTCTTGGGTAGTGTTTGAATTAAGGTCGCACTAAAAGCCATTTTTCTTCCTCCTACTCCTATATTGTAGGCAGATTTTCCGAATACTTCTGGGTTGATATGGTGATTGGCTCTAGAATTTCCAAAAACGATATATTGGGTCGTATCTTTAACCAAATCAAACTGATTGAGCTTCCCTACCCCTTCACCACACATTACGGTTTTCTCTATCGATAGTAAGCCGAAAAAAACTACTTTATCTAGTAAAAACAAGATGAGGATAATACCTATGGCTAATTTAAGCGACTTCATTAAAATTGGAAATAAATAAAATTAGTAGTATTTGAAAAGAATAAGACCACACACATTACAAAAAGTGAAATTAAGGCAATTAAGCCTGCTGTTTTGATTTGGCTGCCATACTTTTCTATGACGATGTTGGAACGGAATAAATAAGTATCAAAGGTGATTCCGATTGCCAACATGGCTAATGTATTGGATAAAATATTTATATCGCCAATGAAAGGCATGCCATAATCTAGGGTAAAGAATTTAGAAACTATGTAAAGGGAGGTGTGAATATCGGGGGATCTAAAAAATACCCAGGCTAGCACGACAATTGCAAAGGTTACTATTCCGCCCAAAAAGCCAAAATCAGTAATCTTTAATTTTTGGAAGGTAAATTTTTCAATACTTAATACTAGTCCGTGAATACCACCCCAAATCACAAAATTCCAAGACGCGCCGTGCCATAAACCGCCCAATAACATGGTGATCATCAAGTTGCGGTAGGTGATCTTAATTCCTTTTCTGTTTCCTCCTAACGAAATGTATAAATAATCCCTTAACCAAAAAGAAAGAGACATGTGCCAGCGTCTCCAAAACTCTGTTAGTGATTTTGAAAAATACGGAAGGTTGAAATTTTCTTTGAGGGAGAACCCAAATAGTTTGGCCGTTCCAATTGCAATATCGGAATAGCCCGAAAAATCAAAATAGATTTGAAAAGCATAAAAGACTGAAGCGATTAGTAAGGAGCTTGAATTGTGAATGGCGGAATTTCCATACACACTATCTACGTACACCGCTAAATTATCGGCGATCACCATTTTTCTAAAAAAGCCTACTGCGATTTGAAGTATCCCTTCTCTGAACATTGAATCTTCGAAGAAACGCTTCTTTTTTATTTGAGGTAACAGATGCGTGGCGCGCTCTATTGGTCCGGCCACTAATAATGGAAAGAAGCTTACAAATAAGGAATAGGTGACCACGTTGGTTTCGGGTTCGATTCGGTCTTTGTAAATATCAATTACATAGGACAAACCGTGGAAGGTATAAAATGAGATGCCTACTGGTAGAATGACTGCTAGCGTTGTTGGGTTTACATGCCATCCTATAGCATTCAAGGAATCGGTTACAGAAGTAGCGAAGAAATTGTAGTATTTAAAAACCCCTAAAAAACCAAGATTTATTCCCACACTTAACCAAAACCAGAAGGTTTTCCCTTTTTTGTTTTGGGCTTTAAACATTTTCAAGCCCGTGTAATAATCTAACGAAGTCGAAAAAACAAGCAGGAATAAAAAGCGCCAATCCCACCAGCCGTAAAAAACATAACTGGCTACTAGCAATAAAAAATTTTGAAGATTAAGATTTTTATTGGAAGCAAACCAATACAATAAAAACACTATAGGAAAAAAAACTGCAAATGCTTCTGAATTGAATATCATGTTGGAAGAACAGGTTTAGTGTTGTTGGAGTTTTTGATACTTTTTTCTTTAGCATAGGAAAACGACCAAAGGAAGAAAATTAATAAGCCCGGAAGGAACATATTTCTCATACGGATGATGATCCCTAAATTTCCTAAGGTTTGCGAAAAGGCCAAGGTTCCTACTATTAGATACAGCAGCATACCTTTAATCGCCACTGGTGCTTTTCGAAAGGTTTCAATAGGCTTATTTTTAAAAACTCGTATTGTTAATAGTAATAAAAATAAATTTTCAATAGAAGCTGCTAGAGCGGGTACCCCATTGATGTCAAAAAACAAAGGGCGGTAAAGGAAGGTAAATAACTTTAACGGTAATGGATAGGAAGAAATATCAATACGAGACCCTACGGTTGATCTACTCAACAAATCGGCTTTTTCGCTAGAAAACTCATTGAACGATTCTAGGGATGTTTCTTCAATTTTGGCATATTCCATTACGGAAGGTAATATGAAAAAGGCTGCTGTAATAAAAACCATAGCAAATATGAACCTTTGGAAGGGAGTTACTTTAGAACTCAGTGCGAATCCCATTCCGTAGCCAATTACTAAGAACAACGATACATGGGGACGCACGGCATAGGAGAAGGCAATCGCCGCCAGGATGAATAGAATCCGACTATAAGGTTTTAAAACCCCGTAACAAAAAATAGCTCCACAAAAGAATGAGATGGTGTCTTTACCTGCTGTACAACTCCAAAGGTGTAGATTGGGCAAGAAAAACAAGAGTGGAAAAAGATCATAGCCTTTAAATTTTGAATTGTAAGGCACGAGTTCTAAGGCCACTATGTAAAAATATGCAATTGCGATAAAACCTATAGTAGTATACATCATGGTCCCCGTAAAATAGGATAAACCTAAGATTTGGGAAGGATAATAATCTATGGCTAACATGAAATAAGTTCCTGATTTTTCAGTACAATAGGTCACAAATTCCTGAAAACTGATGTTTTTGGCCAGGGCCCAGTATCGAATGGGATCACTCCCTAAATAAAAGTAATTGTATAAGCCAAAAAAGATATGGTATAAAAACAATTTCCTTAACGTAGTTAAATGGTTGGCTGCTAATTTATTCTTGAATGACTGAATAAATAAGAACCCCAAGGCTACACTTAATAAAACTACTATAAAATCCATACTTTACATTTCAAAACTCTTAATTCAAGAAGCTTTACTGTTGGCACAAAAATAGCATTTTTTATTTACTAAAAGCTTACTTTATAAAGTAGGTCATTGTAGATTGAACAAAGTGCTAAAAACACTAAATACAGTTATTAACGTAACTGTATTTAATCCTTGGATTTGAAACCTTAATTAACCCCCATCAAAGTGTTAAGACCTCCACTTGTGAGGCATAGGTTAACTGTTTAGAAACGTAAGAAACGTTGTTTTTATAACGCACTAACAACTCATCATAATTATCTAGGGAATAAGAAATAGCTTGAGTTAAGGAGGCTACGTCTGAAGGTTTAAAATTTACCGATAACATTTCATCAGGATTGACTTCTTGTACACTTTTAAAACTACCGTTAATCACTACTTTACCTGACATGAGTGAATCTAAGTATTTCACGTGTACGATGAGTTCGGAGTAGACATTTTGCTTATCGGGACAAACAATTACATCTGCTAAATCTTGATAGGTTCGCAGGTGGTGGTAGGGAATTCGTCCTAAGAAAATGACTTTATCTTCTAGTTTGTTTTCTTTGACCAAAGCTAGGCACTCATTCATAGTGGGCCCATCTCCGACGATTAAAAGTCGGGCATCATAGTTATTCACTAGGGCATTAAAGGCTGAGATCAAATCGGGCACCCCTCCTGTTTTTTTGAATGCGCCCGCGAAGAAAATGATCTTCTCTTCGGGTCTACGATTGTATTTTTGGATTAATTGTTGCTTTAATTCGGAATCAACGGTGTCGCTTATTGAACCGGAACTCAGTACGTAGGGCACTATATAATTGCGTTTATCTTTCACCTTGGGGTATTGCGCTATGAAATATTCTTCCATGGCCTTACTGGCGAATATCAGTCCGTGAGCTGCATTGCAAACTTTGCTGTCTAACCAATCAGACACTTTGTATTTTGTATAGAACTTTATTTTTTCTTTTACCGAAGTGGCGTGTTGTGCTTGAAATTTGAACTCTAAGGTTGCTACTCCGTGTAAATCGTTTATATACTCTTGGATCATACCAAACGACTTTAAACAGTACCCTATAGAGTTATCTAGGTATTCACAAAAGTAGACCCGGTCGTTATCAAACTTTCCTTTGAGGGTGTTGTTAATTTTCTTGAATACTGATGCGTAAAGCATTTTTATTAACAATACAGGTATGATCCCTAATAAACCTTGGAATATTCTTTTTTGCTTTCTTGAAAAGGGAACGTTTAGGGCAACCTGCTGAATATTAGCTTCAAACAAATGGAACTTTGTAGTGTTGGAAATAAAAATAACCTCGTGGTTTTTTTTGGCCAATTCATTCATGATGCCTTGCATGCGGATGGTACCACCACCCTCATGACTAAAATCGTTCATAGAAAAGAAAACGAACCGCATCCTATTTAAATAAACCTTTAGCCTTCATTTCTTCTATCGATTTGGAGTAATTGTCTTCCATTACTTCTTGGGCTACTACCCAATTTACAAATTGTTTCACGCCGCTTTCAAAGGAATACTGCGCTTCAAATCCGAGTTTGTTTTTTATTTTGCTTAAATCGGCATAATTGTGACGAATATCTCCTAGTCTAAAGTTTCCTGAAATATTGATTTCGATAGGAGCTTCATAAAAGTCTTTTAAGGTTTGCGCCACCTGCATTACAGTTGTTGCTACGCCAGAACCTACATTAAACACTTCGTAATTGGCAGCGTCTCTTTGAATTCCGAGTAAGGTTGCCTCTACGACATCGTCGATATAGACAAAGTCACGGCTTTCATTTCCGTCTTCAAATATATTGATGTTATTGCCATTTCTGATTTGGGTAGAAAATATAGAAAGTATTCCTGTGTATGGGTTTTTTAATGACTGACCTGGTCCATATACATTTTGGTAACGATAGGCCACTGCAGGCACTCCAATAGACTTACAAACATTCAAAACCATTTGTTCTTGATTTTGCTTTGTAATACCGTATACAGAGGAAGGGTGTATTTTGGAATCTTCATCAGTGGCTTGAATACTTACCGTTTGTTGGCATGTTGGACATTTTGGTTCAAAATCAGCCTGCAGCAAATCACTTTCCAGTCGTTCGGTAGGATAAACATCCCCATGGGTTGCGCAACGGTATTTCCCTTCACCGTAAATAGCTCTTGAGGAGGCTATGATGACTTTTTGAATGTCGTGTGTTTCATTGACTAAATAATCTAAAAACAATGCCGTCCCATTTATATTGACATCCACATATTTTTGCACTTCGTACATCGATTGTCCTGTACCCGTTTCGGCTGCCAGATGCACTACTATATTTTGATTTTGTAATGCTGTATACCAGTCGGCTTTCACTCTTACATCGCCCTGAATAAAAGTAACTTTATCTTTAATGGATTGATACAAACTAGAGGATTCTGGATCACCATGAATTTGTTCTGACAGGTTATCCAAAACCGTTACTGCATATCCTAAATTAAGTAATTTCAACGCTAAGTTAGAACCTATAAATCCGGCTCCTCCAGTTATTAACACCTTATTTTTCATGACTTTTTATTTGTCTTTAGACAATGACCTTAGTTACTGCAAAGATTAGATAATTTATTGAAAGATTGGATATAGGCTTCGGCACTTTTTTCAATAGAAAAATAGGTTATCCCGCAGGCTCGAATGCCTTGGTGGTCCACTTGGGATAAATCTTCCACAAATTGTAGTGCTTCTTTAATTGCCTCAGGGTTTTCATGATGGAATAGAAAAGTATTGGGCACTTGACTCATAATGGCTTCGGAATCACCGATTCCCGCTGAAGCAATTGTAGGTATCCCCATTAAAAGGTATTCCCCTAGCTTGATAGGTGCTACTCCTTGCATACTGTATTTCGGTTCGCGCAGTGCAAAAGCCACATCTGCAGCGTTAAGGTATTTTGGCACTTGTTCAAAAGGAACTTTTTTAACTATGATACTATCCTCTTTTTTATTTGGGATGCGTTGGAGGGCGAATTCTGTATTCCCTGTAAGGATTAAAAAGCAAGCGTCGCCGTGGTTTTGTTGGTACTTTTGAAAGATTTCCATCATTTCCTCCCAACCGTATTGTGGACCAAGTGAACCGCAGTATACAAATACCTTGGCATCCTCTGGAATATTCAGTTCTGCACGCACTTGTTTTCTAACTTGTGCCTCTGGTTTAAAAAAATGGGTATCCCTGCCGTTTAATACTACCGTAAATTTTTCTGGTTGTTGGTTATTTATTGTTTTTAAATGGATGTCGATGGCTTTTTGGGAGCGTGTAATCACCCCATCGGCTTGCAGCAGCATTTTAGTTTTTGCTTTTTTAAGCCATTGGTATTGCTTGCTTTGGCGAGATAAGCCCGAAAAATCGATGCGTTCTTCAAGAGCCAATCCATCAGCATCAAAAAGAACTTTGAATTTTCTGTCTTTTAATCGGTTCACCATTATAGCAGGCATAGTACTTCGTGGCATGACTATGTCAATCTTGTTTTTCTTTATGTAGTTGCTCAAAAACTTGCTGCCTTTAAACAAGGTAATTAAGCTTCCTATTGCAGCGACTGGCTTTCTAGAAATAGAATGTGCGGTGTATTTTATATTTAATTCCCGAGCTTTTTCTTGAGTAATGGCAATTCTTTCTCTCGTTCCCCAGGTAAATTGAATGACGTGAATGGCATAGGGGGCGCTATTTTGTACTTCGTTTAAAATGGGCATAAACAAGCCTTCCATATAACTAGTTTGAGGTCCATCCCAGGTTATAAAAAGCACTTTTTTCATTAGCTTTGAGATTCTGATTTACTGGCAGCACTATGGACCGTGGTGTAATTAAACTTCAATTTCAAGAAACGTTTCTCATAGTAATTATAGGAAATATGTGCTACTAGGACTATCGCGGGCACTACGGCTGTATAGATCAATACTTGTTTTAGGAGTTGGTTTTCTATTACGAATTGATTGACCAAAAAAGACATCCCATAGATCACTAAAGGATTGTAGACATAGAGTCCGAAAGAAATTTTTCCCAAATAATCAAAGAGTTTGTTTTCTAGGGAAATTAATCGTTTTGGGTTACCAATTTGGTTAAAAATAATAATGAGCGTTACTATTGAGATGATTTCGTGATCAATTACTGATGCTAAATGGAATTTGTTAAATCCGACAATTAACAACATTATCCAAGCGAATACTTCTAACCAGGCTTTACTGATAATCCATTGTACTTTTGGGCTGTTATTATAATACAAATAGGCTCCTAAAGCTCCGATGGTCAAACATCCAAAGCGTGTATAATGGAAAAATGTAAGCAAGCCATTGGGTGCATGGCCTAACTTAAGTGCTACTTTTAACACTATATAAGCTATTGGAAAATAAATTAAGAATTTATAGAACACCTTTGATTTCTTCACTATCCAAGGCCAAAACGCATAGAACTGTTCTTCCACCCCTAAGGACCAATAATGACCTACCATGAACACTAAGGTGCGGCTTCCCACAATGGTGGCAATAACTCCGTTGAAGGAGTTCTTAAAGTTGGGTATTATAAATAAATAGAACAGAATGGGCCATTGTACGTTTTCAATGCCGGTGATACAAATGACGATAAACAAGTAAAGGTAATAGAGCGGCCATATACGAAGCACTCTACGCATATAGAATTTCTTGACGTCTATAGTCCCTGTTTTTTCAATCTCTTTTAATAATAAGTAGGTAATTAAAAACCCACTTAAGGTGAAAAATATAGTCACTCCAAAATTAGCCAAATCCAGCAATTCGCTTTTGGGCAAATTGTAGTAATCTAACCTATTGTTGATGTGGCTGAAGGCAACTGATAAAGCCGCAATCGCCCTGATTCCGTTTAATCCCGGAAGGTATATTTTATCACTCATGCTAAAAACTAGATAACGTAATTGAAATGTTGTCCTTTAGAGAACGTCATGAAAGTTGGATCAAGATATATTGGTCTTACATTAAGTTCGGCTTGGATGCGCTTGGCTAATTCGGTCTCACCAGGACGATCAGAATTGTCAACAAAAATGGTATAGTTTTCGGCCATATTGTTTTTCATGAATTTTAAGTTGGAGGCTCTACTCATGATGTTGGTTTTTTGCCAAGCTGATGGACCATCCACCAAAACTAGATCGAATTTTTTGTCGCCATTAGCCGCAAAAACCACATCGCCATTGTATTCAAAAGACAAGTCTAAATCAGTACTTTTTACAGTAGGAGCACATACAAAATTTACATAGTCTGATAGGTTCTCTTCTTTTAGTATTTTTTTGATGATTTCCTGCCATTCGGCGCTTTCGTCTACTGTAGTGATGGTACAATTCAAATTGTTCATTTTAATTAAACGAGCTACTATGATTGTCGAAATTCCAGAACCGAATTCTAACACTGACGTTCTTCCATTGACTACTATATCATTTACCAAACAGGCTAAAAAACGAAATTTTAATGAGGATGTAGTATAGGGTAAATAGCTGCCTTGATGGTATAGCTTTTGGATTAGAAATGCTGGAAGTTCTTCGTTTTTGTGAAGAAAGAATTTTCTAAGGATGTAATCTATCTTTTTTTTCATTTGTTTTGTGGTTTAGTATCTTTAATGTTTTATTATCTGGGTAAATAGCGTTCTGCAAGGCTTAAATAAAGGGATTCTACATTATTAACGTAACGTTCTTCTGTGTAATTTTCTTTAGCTTTTTTATATCCTTTTTCTCCAAATTGGGTCCTTAACTCTTTATTATTACAAAGTATTTGCAGTTTTTCTGCAATTTGATCTACTTGATATTTTTCGACTAAGAAGCCTGTTTCATTCTCATCAACAATATATTTCATGCCTCCCACACGGGTGGCTAATATAGGTAATTTATGAAACATAGCTTCGGCTAATACTAATCCGAAAGACTCATGGGACGAGACTAGGGTAAAAACATCAAAAATGCTATAGTACAACGCAGTATCTTTTTGATATCCTGCAAAAACAATATGTTCTTCAATGTTTAATGCTATGGCTTGTTGTATGTATTTTGTTTTTTCGACGCCATCACCGACCAAAACCAATTTTGCTGGAATATTATTATGAATCAATTGTGCGAAAGCTTTAATTAAATCGGAAAAGCGTTTGTTTTTATCATCTGTCATTCTGCCGACCGAACCAATTACTATTTCGTTTGGAGCGATATTGAGTTCTTTTTTCAACAAGGCTGTTTCTTCTGGACCTACGACCCTTGGTAAAGCGATTCCATTGGTAATCAGTTGCACTTTATTTATATTGATCTTTAGGGTTTGCGTTAAATAGTCGGTCGCTGCTGGTGAAACGCCTATGACTTTTTTGGCTGGTAAGGTTAGTAATTTCATCAGGAGATTTCCTTTCCATGAACGCGTTTGCGGATCGGACGTTTCCTCAACAACAATAATGGGTACGCGGGAAAGAAAACCATTAATGGAAGCCATGGTTACGCCTTCAAAAATGGCTCCGTGAATTATATGGGGTTTATAATCATTAATCACTTTCATTACCTTTTGATGTTGTTTACTATCCATAAAAGATTTCAATGGTCCTATTTCAATTACTTCAACGCCTTCCTTTCTTATTTCATTAGCAAAATCACCGTAGATATTGGTACAAATAATTTTTAACTCAAATTTCGATTTATCCAACAGCTTTGCCATTGACAATCTTCGTCTTTCTACTCCACCAGAGCTTATGGTTTCTATGATATTGAGCACTCTAATCATTGTAGTTGTTGGTATAGCGTTTCTAACTCGGTTACGTATTTTTTTTCTGAAAAATTTTGTAACACATAGGCTTTTGCCTGAGCGCCAATTTTGTCTAATTCCAATTGTGGAAGTGCCGTGATAACTTCTAGTTTCTCATATAATTCCTCTTCATTATTTGGATTGAACATCCATCCTGTCTTATTTTCCTCAATGAATTCGGGTATACCTCCAATGGATGAGCATAAACACGGCAGGCCTTGTTGCATGGCTTCAACCACCGCAATACCAAATCCTTCGGACAAAGAAGGCAAAACAAAAAGGTTTCCTTTGGCTAAATATTTTTCGGGTTCTGCAGAAAAACCTGTAATCTCAATTCTTTTACTTAAATCTAAATCGGCTATCAATTTTTGTAGATTCTCTTTTTCTCTCCCATCACCTACTAAGATTAACTTAGTATTTTTATCCTTTAATCTAGCAAATGCTTTGATCAGCAATTGTTGGTTTTTCACTTTTTCCAAACGGCCCACACATACCATAGTAAACTCATTGGACAGATTTCTTTCGATGGATTTGGGTTCGCCAACAGGATTATAAATAAGCACTCCTTGCTCTGGTTTAATTTCGTTTATTTCCACTAAGAAATGATGTACTGCTTTTGAAACGCATATCACTTTATCACAGTAATTGTATATCATTCTGAACACCGCTCTAGCCTTATTGGAATGGGTAGGGAATCCAATTTCTTCGGTCACTACCACTTTTACTCCTGCTAACCTTGCCGCAATAGTGCCGTGAAAGTTGGCCTCGGCTGCAGCGGTATGAACAAGATCAGGTTTTATTTTTCTAAACCATTTGTATAGTGTCCAGATATTTTTGAGGTTAGAAATATTGGGTTTTTGATTAAAAATAACCACTTCGAAACCACGTTCTTTTATTTTTTTTTCAGCATGTCCCCCGTGTCCAATCGCCGCAAAAATATAGTCATTCACTAGCCATGAAGGATTTTGTGTAAAAGAGATGTATTTTCTTTCTTGTCCACCAAAATCAAGAAGTGTAGTAATTCTGACTATTTTCATAAAGTTGGATATAAATCCTTGATTTAACGTATTTTGAGTAGTTTTTTAACTTTTAAAAGTAACCCTTTCACTAGTGCTTTTTCCAAATTATATACAATTATAAAATAAATAAGTGTGCCAACAAAAGTTTTGACTGCAAAGCCAAATAATAAGGAGGTAATTAAAAAATTATTTAAAACTATCATAACCATTGCCATACTGAAGGTTGCTGTTATGCTACCCTTTAAAGTAAAAAAAACTTCAGATAAGGAAGTATTTAGTTGCTTTATCGCAGTATTGTATATCGGGAAAAATAATAAGACACTTGCTATTAAATAGCTCCATGCCATACCCACGATACCAAAATTAACGCCGATAGTAAAAGCTATTATTAAGACGACATTAACTAATAATGAAACTTTGAAAGCAATATGAGCTTTTCCTAAAGAATTATAGATCATTCCATTTAAAGAAAAGATGGACTGCACTGCCCCTACTAAACTTAAAATTGCTAATACTGGAATCATTCCTATCCAATTCTTACCGAAAAATAACAAAACAAATTCTCTAGACACCAAAGAAAGTCCGATCATGGCCGGGAACGTAACTAAAGAAATGTATTTGATGATTTGAAGATAATGACGTTTAATACTGGCTACATCATCTTGTTTTTTGGAAAAAGCAGGAAACATAACTTTGGTTATTACTGAAGAAATATTTCTAAGTGGTAATAACATTAACGAATAAGCTCTAGTATACAAGCCTAGTTGGGTACTTCCCAACACTCTGCCGATGATAAAATTATCAAAGTTTCTCGACCAATAATTAACAGAGGTGTCCCCTAGCACATTGAATCCAAATTTTGATAATTCTTTTATTTTGTTTTTATTGAATAGAAAAGAAGGACGCCAGTCTGAAGAAATCCAGTAGAGCAGAGAATTAGAAGTTGCTGTGACTAGAGTCATCCATACGACCGCCCAAACTCCGTAACCATTCAAAGCTAAAAAAAAAGCAACTGAATATCCAAGGATAACAGAAATCCAGTTGAACAATACTTTTTGTTTGAATTTAAGTTCGCGCACTAGTAGATTAGATTGAACGGAAGTAAGAGAGCTAATGATAAATGACAAACAGATGACTCTAACTAATATCGTTAGTTGGGGTTGATGAAAAAATATACTGAACAGTGGTGCCAAAAAGAAAAACAGCAAATAGAGAAAACAGCCAATCCCTATATTAAGCCAAAATACAGAGGAAAAATGTTCGTTATCTGCCTCTTTCTTTTGGATTAAAGCTACTCCAAAACCCATATCAATAAATAGGGCTGCAAAATTGGTAAACATAGTTACCATTCCTACCACACCAAATACAGCTGGAGATAAAATCCTTGCTAGAAAAATACCAAAAAGAACAAAGACTATCTGAGTAACGATTTGATCTCCAAAAGTCCATATCAAACTCTTTTTAACTTTGTTTTTTAAATCCATTTTAGTTATTTTAAAATCTGATTCCACTTGGCAATAATACTATTTCCAAAGAATGATACTTTAATCGCATTATGGTTTTGTTTGGCTATTTCTTTTTCAGTTTCATAGTGACTAATAATAGTATCAAAAAGGGCTGGAAGTTTTGAAATATCACTCACTTCATGATACTTTAAACCTGCATTTACAAAAGTTTTGTAGGGTAACCAAGAACCGGTTATGACAATATTGGAGGCATAGAGCATTTCTAACATTGTTCCGCTCAAGGCATCGGAAATAGGCATATGAATAAACACCTCTGAAGCCAACCTAGCGATTGCTAATTCATCACCTGAAAAAAAGTTCTCCAGTACTACAAAGCTTATCTTAGTATTTTCAAGTACCTGGGTAAGTTTGTTTTTATAGGATTCCTTTTCAGATTCGGGCAAACCATAATTAAGATTTACAATAAGATGTACTTTTTCTTTTTGTTGTAATTGCCCAAGTGCTTTAATAATATTTTCGTGGTTATTAAACATACTACCGTTATGTCCGATTAACACATTGATTTTTTCATTTGAATAGTGATAAGTTGCTTTAAACTCATTTATAGACACTTGCTTGTTTTTATATACCTCAATTGCATCATAGGTTTTAGTATCAATCGGAAACATGACAACATTTATTTTACTTTCAAGATGTCTTCCGTATTTTGACAGAATAATTTCTTTTAATTCTAAAGATTGACAGGTAATAGTTGAAGCTTTATTTAGTGCCTTTTTGATGATGTACAAATTGAGGATATCGGCAGTTCGCAATAAATCAGAACCCCAAAAAGTGCACACTATATTTTTTCCTTTTGGGATTAAAAAAAGTTCCCGGACATAACTGTATTGCAGATAATGAAAATGGAAGATGTCAAATGATTTAAAATTATCATTTTGTAGAAAGAAGGCTTTAGCTTGACTATACTTGAGCACGAAATGAGCTGCCTTTTTGAATTTTCTTTCAACAAATAGAATAAAGAAGAAAGTTTGGTATATGAATCCGTCGAAGGGAAGTACTAAGAAAGCACGCACATAATTGTATAGGCTTACTTTATTAGAAACCAATTCATTATTATAAATTGAATTATCACTTTTCACGCTTTTATCGAGTTCTCGAACAAAGGGAGCGACAACCGTATACGAATTATTGTATGCCTTTAATGCCGAATACAAATAGTATAAAAAGTTATGCTGACCAACGCCTAAAACAAGTATTTTTTTTTGCATGATTTAGCTTCTATTAAAGATATCTATTAAGCATTAAATGCTAAAACTTTTATTTATTGAGCTAAGGATTAACTTGACATTAAAGAATTCTTATTTTGAATATTGACTATCATAGTACTTTTGATATTCCCCTGAGGTAACTCTGTCCAGCCATTCAGTATTATTTAAATACCAGTCGATAGTCCTTTCTAACCCTTGTTCAAAAGTAACTGATGGTTTCCACCCTAATTCTTTGTTAATTTTAGTAGCATCAATTGCATATCGCAAATCGTGGCCTGGACGGTCTTTGACATAGCTAATCAATTTTTCAGATTCACCAGACACACGTCCTAGTTTTATATCCATTTGTTGGCACAACAATTTAACTAATTCAATATTTTGCCATTCATTGAAACCTCCAATATTATAGGTTTCATGATTTTTACCTTCATGAAATACTAAATCAATAGCTACTGCATGATCCTCTACAAAAAGCCAATCACGGGTATATTTCCCATCGCCATAAACTGGTAAAGGTTTATTATTTATAATATTATTAATAAAAAGAGGAATTAACTTTTCTGGAAAATGATTGGGTCCGTAATTATTGGAGCAATTAGTTATCACATAAGGCAATCCATAGGTTTCTCCATAAGCTCTAACAAAGTGATCTGAACTAGCTTTTGATGCAGAGTAAGGTGAATTAGGATCATAGGGAGTTGTTTCGGTAAACAAGCCTGTAGCTCCTAGGCTGCCATATACTTCATCTGTTGAAATATGATAAAAACGCTTCCCCTCATAATTATTTGACCAAATAGATTTGGACGCGTTTAACAAATTCATGGTACCAATTACATTTGTCTTAACAAAAGCTAATGGATCAGTAATCGAACGGTCAACATGTGATTCAGCTGCTAAATGAACTACTCCGTCAAATTGATGTTTTTGGAATAGATCATTAATGAATTCTGCATCAGTTATATCTCCTTTAATAAAGGTATAATTGGGCAATTTTTCAATATCAGCAATATTTTCTAAATTTCCTGCATAGGTAAGAGCATCTAGGTTAAAAATATGATATGATGGATATTTGGTCATAAAACGTCTTACAACATGTGACCCAATGAAACCTGCTCCGCCTGTGATTATTAACTTTTTCATCTATAATTTTCCGTCTGCTTTATCTTTTAATACTCCTTTTACATCAAACACCACACAATTATCATTTTTTAACTTTGTAAGGTCAAGCGTTTGAAATTCTTTATGTGCTACCCCTAATACAAGTGAATCAAAAGTATTAGTAGGCAATTCGTTGGTAGTTTTTAACTGGTATTCGTGCCATACTTCTTCAGGCTTTGCCCATGGATCATAGATAGTTACTTGGATACCATAATCTACTAATGCTGTTACTACATCTACAATTTTTGTATTTCTAACATCGGGACAATTTTCTTTAAAAGTAAAACCTAGCATTAACAGTTGGGCTCCATTAATCGTGACTCCTTTTTTTATCATCAACTTCACTACTTGAGAAGCAACATATTCTCCCATGCTATCATTTAGGCGTCTTCCTGCCAAAATAATTTCAGGGTGATAGCCCTTTTCTTGTGCTTTTTGCGCTAAATAATACGGATCAACTCCAATACAATGTCCGCCTACTAATCCTGGTTTAAAAGGAAGGAAATTCCATTTAGTTCCGGCAGCTTCCAGTACTGCTTGCGTATCGATTTCTAAAAGATTAAAAATTTTTGCAAGTTCATTAACAAATGCAATGTTAATATCACGTTGTGAATTCTCAATTACTTTTGCAGCTTCTGCCACTTTAATACTAGGTGCTAAATGAGTCCCTGCAATGATGACTGATTTATATAACTCATTAACTTTAATCCCAATTTCTGGAGTAGAACCTGATGTTACTTTTAGGATTTTTTCGACAGTATGTTCTTTATCCCCTGGATTAATTCTTTCAGGAGAATAGCCTGCAAAGAAATCAACATTGAACTTAAGTCCGCTGACTTTTTCTAAAACAGGAATACACTCTTCTTCTGTCACTCCTGGATAAACTGTAGATTCATAAATAACAACATCTCCTTTTTTCAATACTTTACCAACTGTTTCACTTGATTTATATAAAGGTGTTAAATCAGGACGATTATTCTTATCCACTGGAGTTGGCACTGTAACTATATAATAATTACAATCTTTTATGTCCTCTAAATTATGGGAACAAAAAAGGCCCTTTTCAGCGGAAGAATTACTTACTAATACCTTTTTAAGTGTTATTTCGTCAATTTCAAGCGTAACATCATTCCCGGAATTTAATTCGTTGATTCTTTTTTGATTAATATCAAAACCTACTACTGAATATTTTGTAGCAAATAATCTTGCCAAAGGTAAGCCAACATATCCAAGTCCAATTATTGCAATTTTTGAATCCATGTTTATTTATAAAATCCTAAAGTTAAATTTTCAAATTTAGTTTATTTAGTACCAATCGATTGATATACAAAACCTATCGATTTCATTTTAGCAGCATCTAAAAGATTTCTGCCGTCAAAAATAAATGCTGGTTTAAGCATACTATCGTATATTTTTTTCCAATCGTATTCCTTGAATTCATCCCATTCTGTTAATACAGCAATGGCATGAGCATTATTACAAGCTTCATATGGATTACCAAAAGCTACAATGTGTTTTTCATTAATTGAAGCCTGTCTTGTTTCAAGATAATTTAAATCTGACACTACTTGCTGGTAATTAACTTTTGGATCATAGAGCGCAATATTAGCCTGTTCATTAATTAAATCATCGGCCACATAAATTGCTGCTGATTCTCTAGTATCATTAGTGTCTTTTTTAAAGGCCCAGCCTAAAAAGGTGATTTTTTTACCTGAAACAGTATTGTATAATGTTTGCACTATATTTCTAGAAAAACGCCTTTTTTGATAATCGTTCATGATGATTACTTGTTCCCAATAATCGGCCACTTCATTTAAACCAAAAGCTTTTGAAATATATACTAAATTTAGGATGTCTTTTTGGAAACAAGAACCTCCAAAACCAACTGAAGCTTTTAAAAACTTATCGCCAATTCTACTATCCATACCAATTGCTTTTGAAACTTCACCTACATTAGCTTCAGTTTTTTCACATAATTCAGATATGGCATTTATCGAAGAAACTCTTTGTGCTAAAAAAGCATTAGCTGTTAATTTAGACAATTCTGAAGACCAAACATTCGTTTTTAAGATGCGTTCTTTAGGCACCCAATTAGCATAAACTTCTACCAAAGCGTCTATAGCTTTTTGCCCTTCTGCTGTATTTTCACCTCCAATAAGAACTCTATCTGGGTTTAATAGATCTGGGACAGCAGTTCCTTCTGCTAAAAATTCAGGATTTGATAATATTTGAAATTGAACCCCGTTTCCCGTGTTATCTAATATAGATTTTAGAGCCTCAGCAGTTCTTACTGGTAAAGTCGATTTTTCTACGATTATCTTATCCGATTTTGCCACTTTTGCAATCTGACGAGCACATAGTTCTATATATTTTAAATCAGCAGCCATACCTTTACCAGTACCATAGGTCTTTGTTGGCGTATTAACTGAGATGAAAATCAATTCTGATTCATCAATTGCTTTTTCAACTTCAGTTGAAAAAAACAAATTTTTATTTCGTGTATTTGCAACAATCTCTGGCAAACCTGGTTCATAAATAGGGATATTGTTAATATCATTATCATTCCAAGCAGCGATTCTTTTTTCATTTAAATCGACAACGGTGATTTTAATATGCGGGCATTTTTGAGCTATAACAGCCATTGTTGGTCCGCCAACATATCCTGCTCCGATACAACATATTGTTTTAATTTCCATTTTATTATTATTTCAAGTTATCCCAATACCATTTTACAGCTTCACTTAAGCCTTGTTGAAATGAAAAATCGGGTTTATAATTTAGTAATTTTTGTGCTTTTTTTATACTAGCTAACGAATGAGGAATATCTCCTGGTCTATTAGGGCCGTATAAAATAGGTACTTCTGCTATTTTTGTATCAAAATTTGAAAGAAACGTTTTAAGACAATTAACCATTTCGTTTAGCGTAATTCTATCTCCATATGCCGTATTAAACACTGTGTTTACTGCTAATGGATTATCTACAAACAAAGCTAACTCATTCATTTTAATAACATTATCAATATAAGTAAAATCTCTAGAGAAATTACCATCTCCATTTATGACTGGACTTTCGTGTTTAATTAAACTCAATACAAATTTTGGAATTACCGCCGCGTAGGCTCCATTAGGGTCTTGTCTTCTTCCAAAAACATTAAAATAGCGTAAACCTATTGTTTCCATACCATAAGTTTTACCAAATATTTCAGCATACAATTCATTAACATACTTCGTGATTGCATAGGGAGAAAGTGGCTTTCCAATTATTTCTTCTATTTTGGGCAGGCTTTCAGAGTCACCATATGTTGAAGAACTAGCTGCATAAACAAAACGTTTCACACCTGCATCACGTGATGCAATAAGCATATTTAAAAAACCAGAGACATTAACTTCATTGGTAGTATACGGATCATTTATTGAGCGTGGAACAGAACCTAAAGCCGCTTCATGTAATACATAATCTTGATTTTCAACAGCAGCAGCACATATGAGTGGATCTCTTATATCTCCTACGATTAAATTAAAATTAGGATGTAACCGAAAAGACTCAATATTATGTTTGTGTCCCGTAGAAAAATTATCCAAACAAGTAACCTTATAATTTTTTGCTAAAAAATATTCGCAAAGATTAGATCCAATAAATCCAGCGCCTCCCGTGATAAGTATGGATATCTTATTATCTTTCATTACTTTTTAGACTTAAATATTTTGTAAAATAATCTAGCAAAAAGACCGGTAGGCTCATCCTCTTCATGATATCCACTTCCATTTCCATAACCATAACTATATCCATAGCCGTATCCGTAACCATATCCTACTCCGTACTTAGCTTTGTTTTCATAACCATTGAAAACAATACTAATATTATTTAATTCTCCTCTTTTAGCTCTGTTATTGAGAAGAGTTAACATTTCTTTTTTGGTAAAGTTTTGTCTAACAATATACAAAGTCACATCACAATATTGAGCTAATTCTAGAGCATCTGACACTAGACCTACCGGAGGTGTATCTAACACTATATAATCGTATTTCTTCTTTAATTCAGACATCATTTCTTTCATGCTTTCTCCTAAAATCAACTCAGAGGGATTTGGAGGAATAGGTCCAGAAGTAATAACATCAAGATAAGGCACGTGTGTTTTTTGAATAACTTCTTCTAACTTCTTTTGACCAATTAAGTAGTTTACAATTCCCACATCATTTTTAATGTTAAAATCATCGAAGATTTTAGGCTTACGTAAATCAAGGCCTAATATTATAGTTTTCTTTTCACTTAATGCAAAAACAGTGGCAATGTTAATTGAACAAAATGTTTTCCCTTCTCCACTGATGGACGACGTTAACATTAAAGTTTTTGAACCTTCAATACTTTGTTTTTTATAAATAAACTGTAATGAAGAACGAATTGCCCTAAATGATTCTGATAATGCCGATTTTGGTCTTTCTAATACCGATAAATTAGAATCAGAATGTTTAACACCTACTATTCCTAAAAGTGGTAATTGCGTAAGAACAGAAATGTCAGATATGTTTTGTATTGTATTATTGATAAAAAATATAAGAAAAACAAGAACCAAAGGAATTAATATTCCAGCAAAAAAAGCCAAAACATAATTGACACTAGTTTTAGGTCCTAATAATCCTCCGCCAACATCTTTAGCTGAATCAATAAATTGAATATCGGAAAGATTCGAAGCTTTAACAATTGATGCCTCGCTTCTTTTTTGCAAATAAGTACTATAAAGACTGCTGCTTAAATCATATTTTCTTGAAATATTTAAGTAGGCTTGATTCGTTTCTGGCATCTTTTTTATTTCTGAATCGATTTCAGCCAGTTTTCTATTTGCATTCTCTAAATCGATTTGCAAAACGCTTTTTAGAGAATTTGAGTTTTCAAGCAATACTCTTTTTACTGCACCAATTTCATTATCTACTCTATCATAAAAAATAGAACCTTTTGCTGAATATAACAATTCAGACCTTTGTATAGACAATCCTATAAGTCTTGAAACATTATCAATAATGTTTGGATCATCGATACCTGCTACGGTTGGAGCTGGTAATTTTGAGTAGTCATTAGCATTCTTTAAATACATTTTCAATGAATTAAGATATGCTATTTTTCGTTCAACTTCATCTTTTCTGGTATCTAAATCAAGTAGTTGCTGTTTGATACTGGCTCCTTTGTCGTCTAAATCAATAATACTATTGTTTTTGCTAAAATCTTTTAAATCATTTCCAGAGTCCTTCAATTGATTTTCCATCTTCAAAAGAGTCTGATCAATGAAATTGATGGTGTTTTCAGCAAATTTATTTTTATTTTCCAGTTGTCTTTTAATTAGGCAATCAACAGTAGTATTCAAGAAATCAACCATTCGGTTTTTATTGGTCCCTTCCATCCCTAATTTTAAAATCGAGGCTGCTTTCTCATCAACTGCAATTTTAATACCCTTGCATTTCCCGACTGTTTCATCAAATGAATTAAATCGAACGAGAATTTCTTCATTTAACTTCATTTTAGAAAAATCTGATATTTCTAATCTCCAATGAAGGAAGGGTAAATTTACATCATCTCCAATTCTAAAATTTTTAATTAATTCATTATTCTGAACTGTAATCGGTATAATTCTGTTACTATAATAATTAATTACATTTTGATTATTTTTTTGAAATGGAATTCTAATTTGATAAGTAGTTGCAGAAAGCATTTTTACTCCGATAAAATGCTCGTATAACTGGTTTTGTTTTTTATTTAAAATTATTTTAAAAGGAATTTGTCCGTATACATCTTGCAAGAAATATTTTGTTTGTTTAAAATAATCGATGTAAAAATTTAATTTATCTACTACAATTTCGTTGTGTGATCTAGATTTTAATGTAGTGGAAATCATTTGGACCTTATCAGAGGTACCTCCCCAATTGAAAACCAAACTGGTATTAGCTGTAAAAAAAGGATTGTTTTCTTCTTCAACAACAATAGTTGTTTCAATGCCGTAAATTTTTTGTTTTCTAACGTTTACTTGGTGTGCAATAGAAAACGCAATAATTAATCCCACCAAAAACCACTTCCAATAACTGGTAGTTTTGATCAGAAATCCTTTGAAATCAAAACTGTTTTTATTGTCAAATAAAGTAAAATCTTTTATTTCGAGCATGAAAATTAATGTTAGTTTTTAAGTAATAAGTATATAGTCGTTGCAAGTGACAATGTAGTAACTATGGTTGTCAAAGACTCTATACCTGTCTTTCCTGTTCCCCAAGCTTTTTGTTTCAAAGGCTTTACATAAATATAATCATTGGGCTGTAAATAGTAACAAGGTGAATTTGCAGCATTTGCATCTGTTAAATCAATACTGAATGTTTCGCTTCCTTGAGAATATCTTCTTATTACTTTTACGTCTTTTCTATCTCCTATAACTGATATATCCCCTGCATTAGCAATAGCTTCCATAATGTTTACTCTATCTTGATATAAAACCTTTGTTCCTGTAAAAGTAACTTCACCGTTTATGGTATATCTAAATCCTGATAATTTGACTGTAACAAATATTCCTGCTTCTGATTTGAAATACTGATCGCTAAGTTGCTTTTCTATTTTTTGTCTAACTTCTTCTAATGTAAAACCTAATACATTGATATCACCAAGAATTGGCAATCTTATATTTCCATGGTCATCTACAGAATAACCTGAAAAATAACTGGCTTGTTCGTTCTGAAATCCTGTTCCCTGAGAATTAGTACTGGTAAATATTTCAACTAGCTTAGGGTCAATTGCTTTGATTGTTATTGCCAAAATATCATTCGTTTGTAAACGATAAGGTTTAACATTGGTTGCTGCTACAGTAGCATTTGAGGTATTATTTTTATTTTGAAGGTAAATCAAATCTCTAGTAGGAACACAAGAAGACATCAAAATACTCAAAAACAGGAAGAAGTATAATCGGGGATTATTCATTATTCTTTAAAAAAAATTAGCAAACAAAGATAGTTTTTCAATTCTAAATACAAAACTGTAGAGAAGTATTATTTTTTAGCTGTTTTTCAGGGAATTCTCGAAGGGTACTCGGTTTAAAATACTGCGCCCTAACGTTACTTCATCAGCATATTCTAATTCATCACCCACCGCAATACCTCGCGCTATTGTAGACGTTTTTATATTTAAATCCTTTAATTGTTTGAAAATATAAAAATTAGTTGTGTCCCCTTCCATGGTTGAACTCAAAGCAAAAATAAGTTCGTCTATTGCTTCTTGTTTAACTTTATTGATTAGTGAAGCAATATTTAACTGACTTGGACCAATACCATCGATAGGTGAAATCTTTCCTCCTAATACATGATATATCCCTTTAAACTGGTTGGTATTCTCAATCGCCATTACATCGCGAACATCCTCAACAATGCAAATAATTTTATGATTTCTAGCGGAATTATTACAAATTTCACAGAGATCAACATCAGAAATATTGTGACATGACACACAAAACTTAATATCCTCGCGCATAGTTGTCAAGGCGGTCGACAAATACAGTGTTTGTTCTGGAGGTTGCTTTAGCAAATACAACACTAATCGCAGTGCCGTTCTTTTGCCAATTCCGGGTAATTGAGCCATTTCATTAACCGCTCTTTCTAGTAATTTTGATGAAAATTCCATGATACAAAAATAGGTAATTTGAAAATTAGATAATTTTAATTTATGAGAATAATTTATGTATTTTGGCTTTTTAATAAATCTACATTATGTCACCTAGTACTATCCTAATCATCATCATTTTATATTTTGGTTTGCTTATTTTGATCTCTAACTTGGTCAGCAAAAAAAACACTGACAATGATACTTTTTTCAAAGCTAATAAAAATTCAAAATGGTATTTGGTAGCTTTTGGAATGATTGGAACGGCATTGTCTGGAGTTACTTTTATTTCGGTTCCTGGACAGGTAGGTTCTCCCGATATTCAATTTAAATATTTCCAGTTTGTTTTGGGCAATGCGCTAGGATTTTTGCTTATTGCAAAAGTTTTATTGCCGTTATACTACCGTATGAACCTGACATCGATTTATGGTTATATAGAACAGCGACTTGGAAACGTGTCGTATAAAACCGCGGCGTTTATTTTCCTGATTAGCAGAACAATTGGTTCTGCTGCGAGATTATATTTGGTCGTTTTAGTATTACAACGTTATCTTTTTAATGCATTTGGCGTTCCCTTCTATGTAACCGTATTTATTTCCCTTGGTTTGATATTTGCCTATACCTATCGAGGGGGATTAAAAACAATTATCATAACTGATACTTTGCAGACATTCTTCTTAGTTTCTTCTGTTTTCTTAACCATTTATTTTATTTGCAACAGTTTGGATTATTCGTTTGGGGAGGCATTTGAAGCAGTCAAAAACAGTAATTATTCCAAAGTTTTCTTTTTTGATGATTGGCTTAAAAGCACACATTTTGCAAAACAAGTTTTGGGTGGAATGTTCGTTACCATTGCGATGGTTGGACTAGATCAGGATTTAATGCAAAAAAACCTTAGCTGTAAAAACATTGGAGAAGCACAGAAAAATATGTACACGTTTACCGGAATCTTTGTGATAATAAATATTTTCTTTTTAAGTGTTGGCGCTTTGCTATACATCTATGCAGAAAAAAATGGAATTACAGTTCCAATGGTAGATGGCGTAGCGAGAACAGATTTATTGTTTCCCGAGATTGCTTTCCATCACCTCACTCTATTTCCTGCAATTATCTTTTTATTGGGATTGACTGCGGCAACTTTTGCAACGACGGATTCGGCTTTGACTGCTCTGACAACCTCGTTTTGTGTGGATTTTCTCGGTATGGATAAAAGTAAAAATCAAAACAAACCCAATATCATTAGAACGCGTCACTTGGTTCATATCGGATTTTCGTTCCTGATGTTTTTTGTCATTCTTTTAATAAACTTCTTCAATGATGCTTCTGTTGTCAGTCTTATTTTTAAGATTGCCGCATTGACTTATGGTCCACTTTTAGGTTTGTATGCTTTTGGCCTATTTGCAAAAACAAAAACAGTTAACGAATATCTGGTCCCTTTTGTTTGTATCCTATCACCAATACTGACTTTCTTGCTGAGTTATAATTCGAAAGAGCTTTTTGGCAACTATGAATTTGCCGAAGAATTAATCATTGTAAACGGCTTAATAACCTTTCTAGGATTATTACTAATTAGCAAGCCTGCTTCTGAAAACACACGATATTAATATTGATTGGTTGATAATAAAACTAAGGTACAAGCTACCTCAACTTTAATTCCGTTACCTTGTAATAATTGATAAAACTCAGGGTTTTCGGTGCCTGGATTGAATACTACACGTTTAGGTTTGGTTTCGATGATGTAATTATAATAATCGCGTTGACGAACTGGATTGAGGTATAAAGTCACAGTGTCAATATTTTTTAGCGGTATATTTTTAGTATATATTTTAACTCCGGCCACTTCTCCTGCATTCTGCCCAATTGCTAAAACTGTATGTCCTTTTTCAACTAACATTGTGATTGCTTTAAACGCATACCGTTCTGGTTTTGTAGAAGCGCCAAGAACTAAGGTCTTTTTATTTTTCATGAATTTCATTTCTATGGGTCAAAGATAATGGTAACTTTATAATTCGGAAGATTTATTTAACTTCTATTTAATAGTTAAAAAGAAATGGAGAATTTATCTTTGCCAAAAAAACTATGGAGTTATTTATTTTTCTTTTTGCTGCCCTTTTTTCAGTCTTAAACCCCATTGGGACTGTTCCAATTTTTGTAGGATTAACGCAAGATTACACTAAAAAAGAGCGTTCAAAAGTATCCATGCTGACGGCCATCAATGTGTTTATCATATTGATAATTTCGTTTTTTATTGGACAGTATGTTTTGACCTTTTTTGGGATTACTATAACGGCTTTGCGTATTGCGGGTGGAATTATAATTGCCAGTTCAGGGTTTTCATTACTTAATGGGAAGTTTAATAAAAACAGGGGGATAAACAAAAAAGTAGAAGAAGACATACAAAGTCGGAATGAAATTGCTTTAACTCCACTGGCTATGCCGATGCTTGCCGGTCCGGGATCTATATCTTTGTTAATTGCATTTTATCAGGAACACAATTCAACTAACGATATACTAATCTCTTCCTTAGCCATCCTGGTCGTTAGTTTCGTTATTTTTATCATTTTACGAAGTGCGGACTATATAGCTAAATTTCTTGGAGCTTCTGGAATTGTAGCAGTTTCCAGAATCATTGGATTCCTTACAATTTCGATTGGAATTCAGTATATTATTAGTTCTGTTTTGGCTATTATTCGTGGGATCTAATTACATTATAACCTTTAATAAAAAACTCCAAACCTTGCGGTTTGGAGTTTTTTATTATGCAGTAGAATGGTAAGCCGCTTATTCTTTTGGCAAGAAAATTTCTGCCATCATGCAGCGGGCACTTCCTCCTCCACAAGCTTCTATGGTGTCTAAACTAGAATGTATTATTTCAACATGCGCTTCGAGTTGGGCAATTTGCTTTTTGGTTAAACTCTTATAGGCTGACTCGCTCATTACTATGAATCGTTCCTCGTTTTTACCTTTTACTTCGAGCATGTTACCCGCAAAGTTATTTACTTGATCTTCTGTGATTAAGATAATTTCTTTATCATCTCCTCGAAGGCTGTCTAATACCATTTTGCGTTCTTTTTTATCGTCAATACAATCGGCACAAATCACTGCGAAAGTATCTCCCAAGCACATCATTACATTGGTATGATAAATTAATTTACGTTCTCCGTTTACGGTTTGAAATGCTTCAAAAATTACCGGGGTGAATTCGAAATCCTCACAAAACTCAATCATTAATTCTTCATCGGCTCTTGGTGATAAGGCACAATAGGCTTTACCATTTTCTCTGTCTAACAACAAACTGCCTGTACCTTCTAAGAAAACATTATCTTCTTCTGCCAAGGTATAGTCCATAATTTCATTAATTACAAAACCATCATCTTCCAAAACATCGAGTATATCTTCTCTTCTTTCGGCACGACGGTTTTCGGCAAACATGGGATAGAGCACTACGTCTCCACTTTCATGAAAGGAGATCCAATTATTTGGAAAAACACTATCGGGTGTGTTGGGTTCAAGGGTATCTTCTACTACGGTAACGTTTACCCCTACTTTACGCAATTTGGTTACAAAAGCATCAAATTCTGCTTGCGCTTTTGTATTTACGGTTTCGGGTGAAAGGCCGTCAAGCACTTTTTGGTAATAATTATTTACGGCAGTTTGTTCGTTCATGCGAAAAGCCACTGGGCGAATCATCAGGATGGAATTGGTTGTTTGTTTCATTTTAGTCTCTAATTAATGGAAGTGTTGAACATCGCAACAATCCTTCTTGTTTGGCAATTTCTGCATAGGGTATTTCTTCAACGACAAATCCGTTATCGCGAAGCCAATTGTTTAAACGGGTAAAATTCTTTTCTGAGACCACTACATTTTCAGCGATCGAAAACACGTTAGAATTCATGTTATACATTTCGTCTCGCGTGATATGGAAAAGATTCTCCTTACCGAACAGTTTGACTAAATACACATAATCAGATTCTTGACGGAAGCCACTTTTATAGATGATTCCTTTGTTCTTACCTACCGGTTGAAAACAGCAATCTAGGTGTAACGCATTATCTCGAGCTTCTAATTTTGACTTTACTAAATCAAACTCTTTTACAATTTTATTTGGGAACAATTGTTTGATATAATTCACCCCTTCGATATTGGTTCGAGCGGTAATATAGTCTTTATAATCGGTGCCTTTATAGGTTCCAATGAATATATAATCATTCCACAGCATTACATCACCTCCTTCTATATGAACTTCCTCTGGTGGTCGTACTACTTTTGCAGGATTGATTTGGTCGATTACATATTGAATGGCATCGAGTTCTCTTTCTCTATCGGGAAGAATATTGGCCTTTATAAAGACATCATCAATCACAAAACCAATGTCACGCGAAAAGATTTGGTTGTAGTTTTCTATCATCTCCGGACGGTAGACTTTGACCTCATATTTTTGAAACACTTGGTTGAATGCTTCCATTTCGTTTACCATATCGGCTTCTACCGGATACGTCCCTGCAAGGATATGTTCTAGCGATTTTGGATCGTATGCTTCTTCTGCGGTTGGTGTTGGACCGTTATTTACTGCTGAACCGAGCACAACAGCTCTTAGTCTTGACGTTTCGTTTTTTACATTTAATGGTAACATAAAGTAGCTTTAGGCTTGTGGACAAATATAAAAAAGCTTCCCAACTAAGAGAAGCTTTGTTTATAAGTATTTTGGTTACTGAGAAAATTAGTTTGAATTGCGTTGTACCCCAAAATGAAAAACCAGGAATCGTTTTGCTTTTATTGTGGTATGCCTTTTAAACCCTGCTTTTTCGATACCTCGAATGGAACTCTCATTATTGGAGTTGACTATAATAAACACTTCCTGTTGATTATTATGGAGCAGTTCCACTTTGGCGATGTAGTTAATCACATAAGGATAGATGGACTTTCCTTTATAGGCATCTAGGGTGCTGCAGTCTCCTATAGCAGGTCCGACTTCCTTAATAATTCGAAGAAGCCATAACTTTCTGAACAAAAAACTTTGGTGTATTAGGAGCCCTTCATCCTTAATGAAAAACTGTTTTTTATTTGGGCTTATTTGGGCTACTTGAATAGGGTACTCTAGATTTTTAAAATCGGCAATAGTGTCTTTGGTCATGCTGTACACGATGACGTCTATGGGGGTTATCTTCCAGAGTCTTAGTAGTTTTTTTAGCATTATCTTTTCACTTTAGCGAGTAGTTTAGCAATGGTCTTTTTATGTTTCTTTAGGTGTTTTTCTATGGCTAGATAGGCGTTAAAAAACAAGGGTTTTATCACCCAGTGCCTTTGACCGTCTTCAAAATAAAACGGTACTGTATTGAAACTATTTTTGAATTCCTGTACTCCTTTTGAACCGCCTAATGAAATATTGTAACCGTCTAATCCTTCTTGCAATGATAACTTAATGGCTTCCCATTGCAGGAAATCGCCTGTACGCAAATCGGGCACTTCTTTTTTAGAACCACCTAGAATATAGGTATAATACTTACCCCCTTTTAGGAGTAAAATAGCGCCTTTTAATTCTTCTTCTTTATAGGCTGCCAACATTTTTAAATAGCCTTTATTATTAAGGTTCAATAAGGTGTCTTTCATAGCGTTCCAGTCTCTGATGCTGTAATTGGCAGCCATAGCGTTTTCAGAAAACAAGGTATAACCGCTTTCTATTTCGGCAGCAGTGGTTAAGGTTTTAAAGACCAAATCTTTGCGGTAGGAATTTCTAACATTGCGCCTTACTGACGGTTTAAGCGTTGCTATTTTGGACTCTTCATCGTAACCTTTTAAGTCAATCCAATTGATACCGTAGGCCGAATACACGTATTTGAATAGGTGCCCCACTTGCGCCGTTTTTAGGGAAGACAACTGAGCAAAATTGGTATACGTATGGGGATTAACTTCTTTAGTATAAGGCAACGAAATGTGACAATAACAGCACTTTAGCACTTTAGCACGTTCTTGCACCTTTATTATCAAATTATTCAATTGGGTTTCAAATCCCGGACTGATAATGGGTCCGAAGGGTACTATATAAAATTTAAACACCGTAGCTTTGGCTACTACTGCTACATAACCACCCCTAATAACGTCTTCTTTATCGATACAAAGACAAGCTTCGTAATCAAATCCGTAGGACTTAAAAGACTTATTCCAATCTGACAACAACAAGTGACCTGCTTTATCTTCGTTGCTTACGAAAGCATCCCATTTGTCTAACCAATCTTGGTCTTTGGTGATTATTACTTTCATTCGTTTAGAATTCTAAAAGGTATAGAAGCTGCATTTACCACAACACTATTGCCATTGGTATCAACATCTAAAACCGTTTTTTCAAAATTAGCCAAAAAAAGGACTAATTCGTTTAGAGTTGGATTCCAAATTTCGCCTAAGCCCACTTTTGCACTTAGGTACTTAAAATTATCCGTTACTGTTTTATCAATACTTGCTTCTGTAGCAAACATTCTGCCGGTATGATAGGAAAGCGGTACTGAGAAATAAGTATGCGCGATGAATACTCCTTTTTCTTCAATTAATTTATCAATAGTCTTTGGGTTTAATGACTTTTTGAAATCAATCATTTCAATGGTTTGAAAAATATAAAAATCAATACCCTCTAGCGTATGTTTGAACACGAGCGGTGTATATTTTGCTAATTTGTAGGGCTTCGATTTGAGTTGGTTCCAAAAAACAAGAATCTTTAGCAGCGGTGCACTGATGCCTGCAAAATTTGCAAGAAATTGGGGCAACACCCCTAGCTTCTTATCGTAGATTAGTTGTTTGAAATGGGTAGCCAAGGATTTATATTTAGTAATTAATCGTTCATCGGCGTAGAAATGAACGATTGCATTCTTAATAAGCACTCCCATCTTGGCTTTGAAACCTAGGTTTTTGATTCCGTTATAGAAACGGCCTAGGGTAAAATCATAGGGGTTTAATTGGTTTATAACCCCTTCTGAGGAAGTCCCTGAATCGATATAATTCCATAATGTAGTTATTCCTTTTTCGTTCAAGGAAGTAGCAAAAACGTCATCCTCCATTCCTTGTGTTTGATACAGTGAGAGATTGTAAGGTTGGAATCCGTGATCAATCCATGTAGAAACTTTAGGAGAAGGCGGTATGAAAGTATAAAAATCTTGGAAGCTATTTGGTTTGTTTTTTAGGGACTGGGAAAGCGAATGGTAGGCTAATTCATGTCCGTCGAGTGTCCATTGGGCTAATTCTTGTTGGTTTAATTCGAAGGAGGCATTGTCTTCTCTTTTCGAGAAATGATTGAGAAAAAAACCTTTGGTTACTTTGATTTTATTGGCTTTAAAAAAAGCTCTTTGTCGTTTTAGATTATCGAGTGTATCAAAATCACAGTGGTCTGTAAAACAGGCGATAGCTGCAAAAGGTTTGGGCGACCTGCTGAATTCTATGGTTGTTTTGGTAGTAAATAACAGTGCTAAGGGTGTATCAAAAGCCGCAACTTGATTGGCCTGCGCTACTACTCTTTCGTTATGTTTACCAGAATACACGGTAAGCGGACTTGCATTTGGAGGATTGAATCGCCACAACAGTGCTTTTGGGTTGTTTTTTTGGACTTCCCAAAATCCTTGATTTACATTGGGCTGTACGAAAGTACCATTGGCCAGTTTGATAATCTTTGGAGCATAAGGTCCTGCGATGCGATCCCTATTGCAATCCACCCAGGTATAATCGTGATTTCTGAACCCTACAATGGGATTTTTGAAGGTAATGAGTAGGTCAAAGGAGGACAACGCTTCAGTCTTGCATTGTTGCGTATTCAACACTATTTTATGATGCAGTAGCGCTGTTGAAAGCGGAACAGACGGTTGCTGTTTTGCACTGAACACTATACTTTCTACCATTATAAATCGTTGCTGAATTTTCAACAAATATACTGAAATCAACCTAATTAAAAAGGAACAAAAAAAGCCTCTCGGTTACGAGAGGCTCTTGTAATTAAACACTAATTAAAACCAAATTAATTCTTTATCAATTTCTCGGTGAGGAGTTGTCCATCCTCTGAAGTCACATTGATGATGTAGATACCGTTAGCATAATTACTAACGTCTATTTTGGTATCATTGGTAGTATCTAAGGATTTTTCAAATACCGTTTTACCATCAATCGTTGTTATACTAACTTTATTGAAGAGCGAATCTTTCATGGATATTTCAATACTACTACTCGATGGATTAGGGATGATAGCAAAGCCGTTGATCGTTTTCACTAAATTAACCGTATCGTCTGCTGTAGCAGCTTCAAGCGTAGTGTTTTTAATTGGGATATTCGTTTTATAGGTAAAATTACCACTACATCCTTCAGGATACGCTGCAAATTGAGCACCTGATACCGCTTCAAATCCAGGGTTTAATTCTACATAATTGGTTGCATGATATACTACTCCCAGGGATTGTTGATTATTCCCTACCGTGATGACATTTGTTGCTTTAATCCAGTCAGACCGTTCCTTGGTAAGGTTGGCCGCTGGCGCTAGATTATTACTATTATCTGCGGGAGCTGTTAACGTTAAGGTCGCTTGGCAACAATTATCAAACGTTACATCGGGGCCTAAATTGGCAGAATGGTCGTATAGATCATAGACAAAGGTACCGGCAGAGCAATTGACATTAAACGTGGCGTGAATGTCAAATTCGAAATCACCAGACGGCAATGCTCCGAATTGACTAGGCAAAACGGTGAAGCAGAACGTATTTGCTGTAATTTGGGTAGGCGCGTTTATGGTTGCTACTACTGTTCCATTTTGAATTATATCTAATGTGATAGTACCCAACGAGGCGTTAACGGGCGATTGATAAGTACCACAAACCTGAATTGGCGTATTGCTTACCGTATCTGGACAATTGATATTGGTTGGATTCAAATTAAGTGACCCTAATTGAGGCGTAGCACAAGTTGTTCCACAAATATTATCAATATAAACCGTTCCAAAGTGTTTTGAAGGTTGGCAATCGCTCACACTAAACTCGATGGTACCCGGTTGATTTAGGATATCTTGAACATTGAGTCGGGCACAAATCCAGCCGGTATATAACATTCTTCTATCGTTGGAGATATCAATTTTACTAAATAAACAGTTATCTGGATTAGCGATGATACACATTTCATCCACCACATTGTGGTTTTGGTCTAGTACACGAACTCTAAAATAGGGTTGGATATCTTGTCCGTGAGCCGGCTTATTATCCATTATTAATGAAAAATTGAAATCAATAGTAGGTTGGTTTATGGACGGGAAATAACGAGACACGGTCGATAAATCGGAGGAGCCTAAACCAGCGGTGTTGTTTAATTTAATACATTTTGTACCCCCATTAGAAGGTAATGTAGGGATGTTAACTCCAAAACTTGCTAGTACGGGATCAAACACTTGATAGCCTGGGCTGGTACTGCTTACTAAATTTATAGTAGAATTCCAGTTGTTGACCGCTGGAGTAATCACATTGGTGGCGGTTTGCGCTGTTGGCGTTGCACAAGACAAAAAGAAGGCTATACCCGAGGCAGGTTGTGGATGCGCATCAGACCAAAAAGAATAGCCAGCGGTACCGTTTTCAAAGTCTCCGTTTACGCATTGTGTTTGTAAAGCCGTTGGTAGCACTTTGGCTAGATAATCTTCTTTTTTTTCTGGATTTTGGACAAAATAAAGCTTTCTTAGTTCGTACTTTTTGGCATCTACTTTGGCTTGTTCCAATTCGGCATCTGAAAATTCATCTTCACTTCTTAGGTGGTGAATAATCTTATCGTTGCTTTCCTGTGACAATTTGTATTTATTAAAATTATCACGAATGAAATTCTGGATCTCTATTTCTGTTTGTTGCGCTGCGTTTAATCTGGTGTTTTCAGATTTAATATACTCATCGTATTGAGCATTACTTACAGTAGCATTAAAGCACAGGCAGCAAAATAATATTATTTTAACTATCTTATACATCTTATTTCGTTTTTTCGATTAGTGCTTTAACCTGTAATTTCAATGCTTCTAACTCACTATTTGTATTTTCTAGCGCTTTGTTTTGCGCTTCTATTTTTTTGTCTTGGTCGATAATATAAAGCGTTAACTCTTCTATTTTCTCCATTTGTTTTGATTGCATGGTTGCTAGGTCTAGTCCGTTTTCGGCTAACTCTTTTGCAGAATCAACTCCAGGCAAATGTTTGTTATTACTAACATAAGTTGCTACCTCTTTTAAAGGCATTAGTTTGTAGTTGTCTGCAAAAACATAATCAGCCCAATTGGCAGAGCTGCGTAGCGACACTTTTACTTTTTCGGTCATTATACCCCCTTCTACAAACAATCTGTAATTTCCTGTAGATGTAGGGTAAGACGCATTGGTTCCGATATAGATTTTACCATTAGCATCGGTAGTAGTTGATTTGAACCAAATGTTACTACCGTTCATATTTACTACTCTATTTCCGTTAATGGTATTGGAAGCCGTTATAGTTCCGTTTACAGAATAAATACTTTTATCAACAGCGTTTATTACGTATGGCGTTGCTGCTGATCCATTCCCTGTTATGGTTGTATTGTTTCCCGCTACGATATTAGTAGTGGTGCTTGGAAGCGTTACGGTATTTCCGTTTGATATTGAAAGTGTATTACCGGATAAGGTTAAGGTTTGAGCGTCTGTATTGGTATCTACAAATGTTGGTAGTGTAAAAGAGCCACCCCCATTTGAAAGCGTGATTGTATTTCCTGATTGCGTTAAGGTTTGTGGTGCTGCATCGGGAAGCACTACGCTATTTCCATTTGAGATGGCGAGAATGTTACCATTTAAGGCTAGGGTTTGCGCATCGGTATCGGTATCAACAAATGTTGGAAGGTTGAAAGAACCGCCACCATTGGAAAGCGTAATTGTATTTTCTGTTTGCGTTAATACTTGAGGAGCGCCAGTTCCTGTTCCTACTGGCAAGGTTAACGGTTGGCTAGCCACACCATTTACTGTTGTGATTAATTGGTTGGTAGCGGTTAAGGTATTGGTAACGGTATTTACAATTGGAGCAGAAGCTGCTATATTATTTACCGTACTAGTAAGTGTATTTCCTGTAGAGTTTAAAGTATTGGAATACGTTGCACTTGGCAGGTTTTGTAACACTACATCCCCTTGTGCATTAACGCTAAGGCATTTATTATTTCCTGGGGTAGCTGGCGGCGTAAAATTACTGGTTAGATTCGTAAAACGAAGACCTGAGTTCCCGTCTGTCCCTTGCGTGATTTCTACTTTATTTTTTGGAACGGTATTTCCAATTCCGACATTGCCTTGTACTAACAACCCATTGGTAGGAGCCACAGCACCCAAGGTAGCAAGAGGCCAACCTTTGGAAGTATAGTCTTTTCCGATGGCTACACCACCGCTAATATCCATTTTATTGGTTGGAATAATATTATTTCCAAGGCCAATCCCTACGTTACCATTGGGACTGATTAACATTTTTTGATTTCCTCTACCGTCTGCTAAAATGATTGTTGAGCTTGTATTGTTTCCGGCAAGGGCTGGTTCTGACGGTGCATCGGCCAAAATCACTCTTCCTAAGAAAAGGTTGTAACTTCCGATAGATAGGTTGGCCCCTGTATCGGTTCCGATAAAAGTATTATAATCTCCAGAAACTAAATGTCTTGGAGAATAGAATCCTAGGGCGACATTTCCAGTCCCTTCGGCAGATGACAAAGTACCATATCCAACAGCGGTATTCATATTCCCTGCTGTATTAGCCCCTAAAGATCTGTGTCCGATTGCGACATTTTTAGAACCGACTGTATTGTTTTCCATTGTTCTGGTTCCCAAAGCACAATTAAGTTCTCCCGTTGTATTGGCCAACATTGATTCGGTTCCAAAGGCACAATTGAATCCACCAGTGGAAACTTTTAATGCATTTGCTCCATAACCACTGTTGCTTGAACCAATATTTTGAATTAAAGCATTAGCACCGGTACCTGTATTATAGTTACCAATACTATTGTTCCCCGCATTAAGACCTGTGAATGTACATTCAAATTGTGCATTCATTTTAACAAGACCACCTAAAACAAATAATGTTGTAAGGTAAAAAGTAAATTTAATTTTCATAGCTGAACAGTTTAAGCGTTAGAATTCAATTAATTAATTATGGGTTCAGGGCGGGTTAGGTTTATGATTTTTGGGGCAAACAAGGGCTTTTATTACGATTCAAATTTTAATTTCCTTTAAAGACTTATTTACACTTCAAATATAATTTCATTTTTTTACATTATCTATAAAATACTTATTTTATCGATGAAATACACTTTTTCATTGTATATATAACTATTTTTCTTATTTTTTTCAAAATAACAAGCTATTGGATCACCTTCGATAATTTACTAAAAAGGCAAAAAAGTAAGGATTGAAACTGATGCTATTCAACCGACTAACTATCATAATAAGAGTCGTAGTCAAAAAGGAGGGAAAGAGGGGGCACCTTATTTTTAAAAGCAAAAAAAAACTCCTTGCCGAAGCAAGGAGTTTTTAGACTATTATTTTTTTAATTATCTTTTATCCATTGGGACAAAATCTCTTAAAGGGTGGCCTGTATAAACTTGTCTAGGTCTTCCTATAGGTTCTTTATTGATGCGCATTTCTTTCCATTGTGCGATCCATCCTGGCAAACGGCCAATAGCGAACATTACGGTAAACATTTCAGTTGGAATACCTAGTGCTCGGTAAATGATACCTGAATAGAAATCTACATTTGGATATAGCTTTCTAGACACGAAGTAATCATCGACTAAGGCTGCGGCTTCTAATTTCTTAGCGATGTCTAATATTGGATCATCCACTCCTAAGGTATTTAAAACCTCATCGGCTGCTTTTTTAATGATTTTGGCTCTTGGGTCGAAGTTTTTATAAACTCGGTGACCGAATCCCATTAAGCGGAACGGATCGTCTTTATCTTTGGCTTTGGCTAAGTATTTATCGGCATCTCCTCCATCTTTTTGAATGGCTTCTAACATTTCTAGCACGGCTTGGTTGGCACCTCCATGCAATGGTCCCCATAAAGCAGAGACACCTGCCGAAATGGAAGCGAATAAACCAGCATGAGAAGAACCTACAATTCTAACGGTAGAGGTAGAACAGTTTTGTTCGTGATCTGCATGCAGGATGAATAATTTATCTAAAGCGTTTACTACTACTGGATTTGATTTATAAGGACCTGTAGGTAATTCAAACATTAGGTGTAAAAAGTTCTCCACATACTCCTTGGTATTGTCGTAGTAGTTTAATGGGAATCCCATCATTTTTCTGTAGGTCCACGTTGCAATCACCAAGAATTTACCCATGGTTTTGCATACCGCTTCGTACATTTCTTTTTCATTTTCAACATTAACCACTTTAGGATTGAAGGCGGTTAAGGCGCTGGTAAGCGAAGATAAAACGCCCATAGGGTGGGCTGTTTTAGGAAAACCATCAATGATGTTTTTCATTTCTTCGTTTACTAAAGTATATTTACGAATATCATTCTCAAATTGCGCCAATGTTTCTTTTGATGGTAATTCTCCGAAGATTACTAAATAAGCTACTTCAAGGAAGCCTGCTTTTTCTGCTAAATCTTCGATGGCATAGCCTCTGTATCTTAAAATTCCTTCCTCACCATCAAGGAATGTAATTTCGCTTTTACAAGACCCTGAGTTTTTATACCCTGGATCAAGGGTAATGGCACCGGTGAGGGCACGTAATTTGTCGATATCAATGGCTGCTTCATTTTCACTTCCAACGATTACTGGAAATTCATATTTGTTACCATCAAATTCTAATATTGCTGTTTTAGACATGATATAAATAAGGGAATTAAATCTGATATATTAATAATTTAACAAATTTAGATAATTATAAATGAAATAAAAAATGATTTATGTCATCGTTATTGTTAATTTAATACTAAAACTTGCAAAGTAGGTATAGTTCGTAGAAAAAGTGCTTGATCCTTTGCCTGCACTACCCTACTCCATCCTTTGCTATCCGTTTGATTTCCTTAGCCCCTTAGTTTTTCCTACAATCCTATTTTTAGACTATAGCACTTTGACGCTACTTACTCTTTACTGCAACCTACTTAAAAACCCGCTTATCCCTTTAAGAATCTACTGTTATATCTATGGTAGGGTACCCTTATCCCTTAGTGATCTATGTAGTAAGTATGAAGGAACCATGAAGGAACCATGGAGCAACCATGAAGGAACCATGAAGGAACCCTGTATTTTATGAGGCTTAGCGAGGTAAGACATTTTGAAATTCTTACAGAATTAAGGGCCTGATTATCATTTTGGGGCTACTTTGTGCGTAATCAAAAAAAAAGCCACCTGAAAAACAGGCGGCTTTTAACCACAATAATTATTAATAAATGCAACGAAACTTTTTATTCTTTAACCATTTTTTCTACTTTGATACCTTTATCGGTCGTTACTTTTATAAAATAGACGCCGTCGCTTTGGGTTGCGATGTCTAGTATTGTATTGCTTTCATTGACTAACTTGGTTTGTAATAGTCTACCCTGCACATCAAATAACTGCACCGACGTTATGGCGTTGTTTGCTTTGATGTTTACTAGGTTATGCGTAGGATTTGGATACAAGCTAATCGTTGCATCTACCGGGAAACTTGGATTGCTTAACGACTGGAATACGGTGTTTTCAATATTTGTAGCCACTGGTGCATTGTAATCGAAATAGATATTGGCTTGTTTGCTGACGTTGTCTCCTTGGGCTAATGTTCCTTTTGATTTTACTTTAATAAGGATATTGCCATGGCCGCCTGAATGCAAACTGATGTTTTGAAAAATGAACTCGGCTATATTCCCCGTTAATTTGGCCGTAACCGGATGGGAGCTGTTTAGCACTTGGAAGGAGCTCAAATCAAATTGATTTTGATTGATGATGTCTTTCATCACGATATTTTGAGCATCGGCGGTTCCTGTGTTTTCAAAATTGATGACGTAATGCAGGTACGCTCCTATTTCCGATGTAGGCACTACGTTTCCTTCGATACAAGTAATGTCATTTGGATCAAAGGAGCCTACTACAGTTTGGGTGTAATTAAAGGTATTATCTGCAGGGTTTTCATCGGCCACT
>CANBOV010000015.1 GCA_947371275.1 Flavobacteriaceae bacterium
GCCTTAGAAGAAATACAAAAGGTACGTTTTGGGATGGATACTAATTTATCTTCTGATTTAATGGCGATTGACATTAAGCAGGCTTTGTATTACTTTGGCGAGATTACTGGGGAGGTTACGAACGACGAGTTGTTGGGGAATATCTTTGCTAATTTCTGTATTGGCAAATAGCATATACAAAACATCAAAAAATAAAACAAAAAATAACACACTAATCCCTTTTAAATAAAGGGATTTTTTATTTTATTCAAAATCTAAACTTTGTGATGTTTTGCTGTTTTTTACTATTTTTTGTACCGTTTTTGTACCTCATAAACATATTTTTACTATTTTTGAAATGAAATGGCGAAATTATGTCCCTTATTTACCCTTAATTCCACTTATTTCGCCTTATATCCTCTTAATACCACTAAATATGAGTTCAAATATTATAGTAAAAAGAATATGTGATTATTGTAAAAATGCCTTTGATGCTAAAACAACTAAGACTAAATATTGTTCACATATTTGCAACAGCAGGGGTTATAAGTTAAATCAAAAATTGAAAAAAATTGAAACGAGCGATACAGAAACAAAAGCAAAAATTTCTAATTATGCTGTAGATGTGAATTCAAAAGATTTTTTAACTGTTAAAGAAGCATCTACACTACTTAATATGTCTTCCAAAACTATTTATAGATTAATTGAACAAAAAGATTTAAACGGATACAATTTTTCAGTTAGAAAAACACTTATAAGAAGAAAAGATATTGAGGATTATTTTGATAGCAATTTGATAAGTACAGATTATGTTAACCCCGAAAGAAAAAGCGAAATAAATTTAAAAAATTCCTATACCATTAATGAAGCCATTGAAAAATTTAATATTTCAAACGGGGCACTATACAATATTATCAAAAGGCACAACATCCCAAAAGAGAAAAACGGAAAATATACATTAGTAAAAAAGGAAGATTTAAACAGAATTTTCAATAACCAAATATGAGCAGAGTAACATTAAGAGAAAAGAAATTGAGTACTGGAAAAATTAGTCTTTATTTAGACTACTACCCTCCTATCATTAATCCTAAAAATGGAATGGAAACCCGTAGAGAATTTTTAAAGTTATATTTATTTAGTAACCCGAAAACAATAGAAGAAAAAAAGCAGAATACCGAAAATTTTGATCTTGCTGAAATAATCAAATCCAAAAGAAATGTTCAACTCAAAAATAAAGAATTTGGTTTTAAAGATAATGTGGTCTTGAATGTTAATTTTATAACTCTATACAAAAGTGTTGTTGATGACTATTTTAATACTGGAAGCAAATCCAATCACAGTTCATGGAAAGCTTCTTTAAATCACTTAGAAAATTTTAGTGGCGGTGTAATATTATCCAATAATTTAACTCTCGATTATATAAAAAAGTATAGAGCTTATCTTTTAAAGGCAAAAAGCACTAGAAATTCAAAAGTTGACAAAAACCTAACAAAAAATACTGCTTCATCTTATTTTAAAAATTTTATTTCTGTTTTAAAGATTGCATATAAACAAAATTTAATTGAAAAAAATTTAGCCGAAGATGCGGAATACATCAAAGAAGAAGAAACCCATAGAGAGTATTTAACCGAAGAAGAAATTTCCTTGTTATGGAAAACCGAAATTAAAATCGAGAAAGTAAAATATATGGCAATATTTTCCGCTTTGAGTGGTTTGCGTTTTGTAGATATAAACAATCTTTACTGGGAAAACATATTTAATGACAAACATCAAGGGTATTACATTTCATTAAGAGAGGAAAAGACAAAATCTATTAAAAATCACCCTATTTCCGATACTGCTTACAATATTCTAAAAACACAAAAAACAAATACAGGACTAATATTTGGAGGTATTCAATATTCTCAAACCACCAGACCTTTAAAAGAATGGATAACAAAGTCGGGGATAAAAAAGAAAATTTCATTTCATAATTTCAGACATAGCTACGCAACCTTACAACTTGCAAATGGAACTGACATATACACCGTCTCAAAATTATTAGGTCATAAAAACGTTTCTACAACACAGATTTACACCAAAGTAATGGACAAAAATAAAATTGAAGCTGCTAACCGTATAAATATACAATTAGATGGAATTTCTTAACAATCACATTAAAATAGCGGATGCAGAATTAAAAAAATTAACTGCCTTTTCTATTAATTCTTTAAAGTCGGATTCTGAAAATGGAATATCCGTTACTAAAGCTATTGATAATATACGTCGCAAAATTTGGGATGATTTTATAGAAACTAGTTTTATTCATCATTATAAAGACCATTTTGAAGAAGTTTATAGAATATACAGGCTTTCGTTTGATAACTATGATAATAATAAAATTGATGTAGTAAAAGCTGTCTTAAAAAATGAAGCATATGATGAATTCTTAAAAAGGTTAAAAATCAAGAAAGTTTCAAATTACACATACGGCGAAGATTTTGATAATATCCCATATGAAGACTTCGTTACCCATTTGTTAAAATATGATGTTTATCAAAAATGTTATAATAGATTCGGTGAAAACAGTGAGCTTTATAAATTACTTTTTGAAGCTAATGCTTATAAATATTTTACTTTTAATAAGTTTGAAGGTCATGTAGTCAATTCAACATTATATAAAAACATCTTTTCTGAATATTATCCAAACAAACAAATTCCAATTGCAACATATAAAGAAAACGAATATGGCGGGGGCTATTACGAAATTAGTAGTTCAGTAGATAGAACCGATATTTCAACTAGTGAAAGATTAATAAATAACTTTAATTCATCAATCCAACAAGAAGGATTTACTACCACCGAAGAAAGTAGAATAAAAACTTCTATTGATAAATTAAGTAATGTTGAAAAGTCATTTTTGTTTCACATTATGTGTAAAGCATTAGGTGATAACATAGCAAATAATACTACTCAGAAAAAAAACAACGAAAAACCATTCAATTTACCCGCAACAGAATTATGCCGCTTAATGAGCATTATAGAGATTAAAGATTTGAATTCATTTGACAAGATGAAATATAGAGACACCGTTCATTATAAAGTTCTCACAAAGGGAATTGATTATATAGAAAAAGATGAAAGAATAATGTTCATTGAAACCTTAGTAAAAAAAATAAAAGATTTAAATCTTTCGGATACAACAAAATATATCAAATCAATACTCTATAAAGAACATACGAAACTAACTAATCTAAAAAAAGTTAGCAAAAAATGAATAAATAATACATAAAAAAATCCACACATTTTTATTTACAAACCCAATTGATGTTTAAAGAAAACGTTAATTGGGTTTTATTTTTAATAAAATTAAAGTTGTAACGACTTGATTTATTTACATTTTTCTAAAAATTTCAAAACCACACATTATACCACACAAATATCCACACCCATTAATATGAACCTTTGAAGTATGGAAAAACAACAATTTTACATGCTCTCAGAAGAAGGAATAAAAGTACTAGCAGAGCAAATTACAGAAAACATTAAAAAGGCAATTGCACCATCTGAATCTTCTACAGATGATGCCTATATGAGTATTGACGAAACCGCTAAACTTATCAATCTGGCTAAGTCTAGCATATATGGTTTAGTTCACCGAAAAAAAATTCCTTTCCATAAAGTGGGCAAGAAATTATACTTCTCCAAGGAAAGTATTTTGCAATGGATTAACAACGGAAAACACAGTACAAAATCTGATATTGAAACTAAAGCAGATGAGTATTTGATGAAAAAACAGCTATTTAATCGTTAATCTAACGTAACATTTACGAACATGGACAATTATTTATACCGATGTCAGTATTGTGGTAAAGATTATAAGCCCAATAGACGCAAGAAACAAAAGTATTGCAGTAATAGTTGCAGAACTAGAGCATTTGTAACAAAAAATAGTACTGGATTAAGCATTGTAAAAAAGGAAACTGAAAAAAAAGAACCTCTAAAAATTGAAAAAATGAGTTTGGCTGGTGTTGGCAATGCAGCGGCTGGTACATTAGCTGTGAATGCGTTAACAAGCCTATTCACAAGTGAAGAAAATAAGCCCGCAACAAAGAAAGATATACAAAATTTAATTGGAAGTTTAAAACAACGATATTATCCAGTAATGAATATTCCAATTACGCAAGATGGATCAAAAGCCTACTACGACATGGAAACAAAAAATATTGTTTACCTAAAAAGCAGATGGTTATGATGGTAAATACTATTGAGGAAATTGATATAAAAATTGGAAACGCTTTTAAAACAAACAAAGAAATTGCAATTAATCAACTGGAACAAATAATTTCCAAAATGCCTATTGAAATCAAAACACTAATTAACGATGCGTTTGCTTTAAAGAGGATTCCAAAAGAATATCTATTAAGTTCAATATTCTTTGCTTACAGCAATGCTTGTGGTCTTGCCTTTTCAATAAAAGCGATGGGATATATAAATTATGCCAATTTATATTTTTCTATAATTGGAAGTCGTGGAGACATTAAATCCCCAGCAATGGATTTAGCAACATTTCCTTTGGTAAAATATGACAACGAAAAATATAAAGAATTCAAAAAAAACAATATCGAATTAGAGGAAAATGAAAAAAGCGACAGAAAACAATTATTTCTACAAGATGCTACAATTGAATCGGCAGTTTATACGCATTATAAAAACAAATATTCGATTGGAATTTTTATCGATGAACTCTATTTCATTATTGAAAAGATGGCAAATAAAAGCAGTACGGAAGGCACAGCTTGGAGAACTTTCTTTTTGCAAGGAAATACTAATAAGCACATTGATATATCACGCAAAACAACAGAAAGTTTTAGAATTGAAAAATCATATCCAACGTTATTAGGTTCAATCCAAAGTCAATTTGTTCCGAAACTATTTGCAGACGGAAATTTAGAAAGCGGATTAATAGACCGAATTCTTTTTACTAACAAGTTGACAATGAATAACCAATTATCAATAAATGATATTTCTAATGAAGTATCTGAAAATTATTCTAAATCCTTAATCAATCTTCTAAATTATCGTACCGAAATAGAAAACACTTTTGATATGGATGATTTGCAAATTGAACTGGATTCAAATGCCAATAAAAGACTTTTCGATTATTCCCAAGAATTAATAAATCGCCAAAATAAAGTAAATGATTTAAGCAAAGAATATATTTCAAAAATGATGATTAACATTCACAAAATAAGCCTTTTAACACATCTAATTTTAAACTCAAAAAAGCAAACATATCAAAATAAAATCAATTTTGAAACCATAGAAATTGCAATTCTAATTCTTGAGTTTTATTTCATAAACTTCAAAATTGTTTTAGATGAAAATATCAATCAAAAAGAAAAATTACCAACTACTGAAGACATTGTCAGATTAGCAATAAAAAACAATGCCAGCCAAAAAGATGTTGTTGCCATTACAGGAATGAATAAATCATCAATATCAAGAAAATGGAATAACGTATTAATGCAACTTGCAACTTGAAATTAAAACACCAAACCTCTGAATAGCTAATAAAATCAATACTTAACAATGATTAATTAAAATATTGCAAGTTGCAGGTTGCAAACCAAAATAATATGATTATGCTTCAAAAAACCAAATTAGAGCTTACATTCAATTCAAAAAGAGATTATAAATTAATCGCTCCTTGCTGTGGTAGAAATAATACAGACGGAAAATTCATCAACTATAAAAATCTAAGTCAAGAGTATGGCTATTGTCATTCTTGCGGAAAAGCTTCATTACCTCCTACTATCTATGTTGATGAAAACGGAAACGAATACTTTTGGAATGAATTAGATAACAAATTTCAAACAGACTTTATTCCGACTAAAAATAGCATTATAAATCCGCCCAAAATAACCACTCAAAAATTCATAGATGAATCAATAATTTGGAAGTACTTCAAAATAAATCCCGAAAACAATCTTCTTAAATATTTACGCAAAATGTACGGTGAATTAAAAACAGAAGACGCAAAAGAAACTTATTGTCTTGGCACAAGTAATGATGGCGGGATTATATTTTGGAGTGTAAACACTAATCTAAATGTTCAAAAAGCTAAAATAGCTTACTATGATACAAATGGTAAACGAACTAATAAGTTTAAAGTTCCTTATAAAAATGAAGATGGCTATTTCAACTGCTTATTTGGAGAACATTTGATTTACAGTAAAATTAAAGTAAAGAAAACAATCGTATTAACTGAAAGCGAAAAAACAGCCATTATAGGCTATATATTATTTCCACAATATGCTTGGTTGGCTTATGGCGGAATTAACGGATTAACAGAAAATAAAGTAAGCCCTTTAATTGGTCATAATGTGCTAATCATTCCCGATATGAGCGAAAATGCCGTCAGCATAATTTTAAACAAAATACCATTTCTTATTTCATTGGGAATAAATGCTAAAATATGGGATATGACCGAAAGTAAAACTGACGAACAATTAAAATTTGAGGGAACTTACAATAATGATTTAGAAGATATGTTTAGAAAAATAGATACTCTAAGATAAAAATAAGGGATATTTATTTCTAATTATAATTGCAATGGCAATTCAATTATCGATAGAAACCATTCCAATAAGATTGCAATAACTCGCAATATATTTAAAATTAGGTATTTAGGTTTGACCTACCACTGGCACGAAAATTAATACAGAAAGTTTTTTGCCTACCCTAAAAATATTTCTATTATGTTCATAATTAATCATTAAAGACATTTAAGGCTAAATCAATATCGATTAAATAATCAATTTCAATCATGTGTTTAAATATAAAATTTTGTTTCATATACTGGCTTTTGGTAATGTAATCTTCATAGAAAAATCGCCAATTTTCATTTTTGACAATTCCAAACACATGACCCAACAATTCAAATTCTATAAAGTTTTCATCACAAAACAAATATTTCATTCTATAATCCTTATGAATATGTAATTCAGGATTCTTTAACCAACTTTCGTTTGTCATTATAAGCCCAACACCTTTTTGAAAGTAAAACACAGGCAAATCGATTTGATTGTATCTTGCGAAATTTCTAACAAACTGATACTTGCTTTCATGTCCTTTATTTTCTTGTCTTTCGAGTTCTTCTAAAAATACTTTATAAATACCTCTTTTAAATTGTCTGCATAATACTTTTTGAAAATTGGGTTTCAATTGAAATTTTGGCTTAAGTGCAAATTTTCCTTTTTGAATATCTACATTAAAATATGTTGACTTAAATTTCGCTAATGCTTTATTTTTTCCGACTCTCTCTTTTCCTAATAATCTAAGTCTAGTGATGTTAAATGTCTCTTTAAAAGTTTCCTCTATGGATGGTAATTTATCAGATATATTTCCAAAATAATGATTACAGTCATCACAAACATTCTCACATATCATTTTTCCCCCTAAAGATTGTGGAATTGTATGAGCTAGTTTCTTAAAAGTAGTTTCCGATTCTTCTCTATGACACCAAATACATTTTTTCATATAGACAAATCAGGATTCTATTTTTTAAATTTTAGAAATAAACCAAGACTTCCACCGTGAATCTTACTTTTCCAAGGGTTGCCGAATTGACTGAATCCATTCTTTATGAGAATCCTTGACATAACATTATCAGCTCGTAATTCTGTTGATGCCATTAAATTTTCTTCAACTTCTTCAATCAAGTATTTTACGAGTGAGGAAGAATATCCATTACCAGTATGAGCTATTAAAGTAAAGCAGTAACCGAGTTCAAGTTTAAATTCTGTTCGCATATTTTCAATAGCTGCTTTTTCGGAATCAAAATCAGAATTGGTTTTTGGTTTAATTGCTGCAATAGAAACTATTTCGTCATCGATTTTACAAACTCCTAATATTGAACATCTATCTATTTTTAATATAGTTGGATTTGTAACTTTGTTTTGTAAAATTAAAAGATTTAAAAACACCCCTTTCTCACTATCTGAAAAATTTGAAGGAGGTGCAATTTTATAAGTTATCGATTTCATAGTTCTATTAAAGGGAAATAACATTAGCTTCTCCAAACCATTCTTTTGCTTTTGCAATAACGTTCGGGGCAGGATTATGATAATATACAGCAAGATTTTCTCTAGCGCGAGTACAACAAACATAAAATATTTTTTGCGTCCGTTTGAGAACACTCTCTGTTCCACTATTTAAAAACAAATACCCAAAATTATAATCATTCCATCTCCCATTATCTAAAATAACCAAAACATTATCAAACTCGTCTCCTTTAGTTTTATGCTGTGTTGAAAACGGTGTCATTCCCTCTAAATAATTGTAAAGATTTTGGAATTCTTTGAATTTTAATATTTTAACTCTATCGTAAACATATTCCTTTTCTTCTTGAAATTTTTTGAGTTTATCGTCAATAGTACATATTCCACTATCGTTAGCTTGAATAATAATTTCTTCGATAGTTTTTTCTTCAACATTAATTAAAGCATCAATGCAATCTTTTAAAGCCCTCTTATCAGCAATACTTGTTAGTTTAAATCTGTAATCAGTAGCTCTTAAAAACTCATTAAATTGCTTATTTTGATATAAAAAAATGTTTTTTTGAATTTTAAATAAATGCTTTATGAGGTTGTCTCTTTTAGAACCTTTTTTATTTTCATCATAAATATCTTGTTTCTTGTCATCCAAAAGTTGGTCTTTGTCCAGGTATATTTTTTTAAATATTGCAAAGGGATAATTCCGTGCAGTTTGATAGAGTTCTGGGTTTTCTGAAAGAAATCTTCCAATAACCGTTGTTGGGTTTATTGTAATGTTCACAGTATCTATTACCTGACCAAAAGTTAATTCTTCTTGAATATCTAAATTTTTATCTTTAATTTCCCTGTTAATTCTCCCTTTTAATTCAACAATTCTATCTCGGTCATAAATCTCCATCAATGAGCCAAACCCAGCCTTTACTGCAATTAAATTGTGAGTTAGGTTCAACTCTTTAGTTTCTTTAGCATTTGTAAAATCCCATCGAAGTTCGTCTCTAACTTTCTGTAAGTCTGCATTAACTGAATAAATAAATTTGATATTCCCTTGCTTAACAACACCTTCAGACATATTTGGTGCAGCGTTATCATCAGAATGAGTTTGTACTAAGCCATCAACTCTAAGTTTATTAGCAAGTTCATAAACCAATTTTGGATTTCTGCGATTTTGTTCTTTTTTTACTTCTTTAACTTGTCCCACTCCATCACCTTTATAGTCATCTAAATTCCCTATACCTTCGGGATAAATAGCTTGCATTGCATCTCCAAAAAAGCCAATAATATTTTTTCTACTGCTTTTTTGAAGATGTACTAGAAATATTTCTACAACATCTTTTTGTGTATCTTGATACTCATCAATAAAAATAAATTTGTATTTATCTTTAAGAATATCGCTTAATTTCGGAAAGTTGGAAAACATTGTATTGGCAAGAATAAGAACTTCATCGTGCGAAATTATTCCCTCACTTATTCTTAGAAACTCTTTGTATTGTATTTCATCTTCCAAATCATCAAAATAGTTATTAGGAACTGTTTCTGTCTCAATCTGTACTCTTGTTTCATCCGGATTGTTTATGAGATTAACCAATGAAAGTTTGAGTTCTTTTTGAAAATGCTTTATATTGTCCCAAAGAAAATCATGTATTGTAGTAACATTTAAGTTACTGTGATTTACTCTTTCCTCAATTTGCTTTACAGCAGCGTTTGTATAAGTCATACAGGCAACTTTAGAGGTTGGGTTGTCTTCGATAACTTTTCTAATAACCTCTACCAACGAATAGGTTTTTCCACTACCTGCGCCACCGCTTAAAAGAAAATTTTCTCCATTTGCAATGTGTTCCATTATTTGTTGGAACTCATTTAAAACTAATCCTGTTTCAGCCATGATAAACCCTCTTTTATATAACTTGGAATCTCCCAATTGCTAAAATCTTGATTGCTATGGTATAGTATATCTAAAGCAAAATGCGTCTTCTTTTTAATGCAGTTTTCGGCTAGAATATACGCATTAATTGAAGTATTATCAAAATCCGAACGATTTTGCAATCCTTTGAAATCTGCCTTTAAAGGTGTAATGAAGCTTCTATTCAAATTGATAAATGAATCTTCAAAACTTCTTGCAGTAAAACCGTTTTCTAATGTTTGATATACAACACACAATCTTCCTGTTGCCGAAAAACTCCATACACCTCCAGTTTTGGAAAATGTTTTATTAGCAATAGTTTTGCTCTTCAATTCGGCTAACGATGGAGTGTCGAAAAAGAATGTAAGAGCATCATTAGAATATCCAACACCAACAGATGGCTCACATTTTCGATCGCTAGAATCCGTTGTGTCTAGGTCAGTTACAATTAATGTTTTTGTATCAATAAAATCAATAAACTTCTCAAAAATATGTGAATAAGCACCAACCTCTATAATCGAAATATTCTGTGATAAAAGCGGTAATAAATCATCTTTTGTACCTGATGCTAAATATTTTTTCTCTTCATCAATATCGAATTTTCGCATTAAAGTAGGAAGTAAGATTCTTTCAGTATCGCCCTCTATGAGAATAGCTTTATCTGCAAAAAAAATCTCTGCTCGATTTATTGTTAAGTATTGTTTTAAAAATTGATATTGATTGGTGGTAGTATCATATTCATTTTTTAATTCTTTTAAATTCTTAGCAATAACGGATGTATCATCAACTTTTTTGAGGTATTTTATATCGTCAAAGTCGCTTTCAGACACAATATGCGAAGAATGAGTACTGATTATAGATTGCAGTTCGCCATTTACTCCATCATCTCTAATGATTCCTTGCCCAAGTAGGCTTTTTATGTTTTTGATAAATACATATTGCATTTGAGGATGTGTATGTGCTTCAGGCTCTTCAATAAATAGCAAATTAATATCTGATGGTTTTTCTTCTCTTTTTTTCTTGAAATCCTGAATCAAAATTTCAATCTCAAAAATCATACTTATCAGATTCATATATCCCAAACCATTGTAATGCTCTGGGAGAGAGTTTCCACTATGATTATACATAACTGTGGTATTACCTTCTAATAATTCCCGATGCTGTAATGTTGAAATTATTTCAATTAAAGAATCATCTTCTTTTATGCCTCCAAATGTTTTTACTTTGTTTATTACAGATTCAAATAATTTGGAATAAATTTCAGAAAGAATAACATCTGTTTCACTTAACTTGTCTTTAAAATCATCAATAGCTGCTTTTTGGTCGTCGCTTGCTTCTGTTTTTTTATAAATTGTAGAAGTTTGAGAAGATAAGGTTTTATCAATTTCTTTATTGGAAACATCTCTTTTTGCACTTATGAATTTGAAATTTATTATTTCTTTAATTCCAATTTTTTCAAAGTCTAAATCAATAAAATTATCGTCATTTTCTTGTTCTGAAACTAGGTTGTATTCTATAGATTTTTTTACAATTTTAAAATAATCACCGTGATTATGCTTTAAAAAGTATAGTAAATCATTTGTAGGTTCTGTTTCAGTACCCTTTTTAGTGCTTAATTTTCTTTTCTCTTTATCGAGAAACTCTTTGGATTCAATTCTTAACTTGAAAAGACCTTCCGCTCTCAATACATATTCAAAACCTAATACTATAAAATTGTTTGCTGGATCTAAATCCATCATAACCTTTGAAATATTGGATAAATCGTCACTTTCAGTATATTCAATAAATAGTTTAAGTTTAATTCCAATAGGATTGAAATTTTCTAAATCAATAGTTTTGTCGCCTATAATGTTTACAATATCATTTTTGAAATCAATATTAAAGTCATCAATAGAAAATTTATTTTTATCTGATTGATTTAAGAATTTGTCTAGTGCTGCTAAAAGTGATGTCTTGCCACAATTATTTTTTCCAATAACCAATGAAAGTTTATCTTCAAGGTCTAACTCAAAATTTTTAAGTAATCGAAAATTTTCAATCTTAATTTTTTTAATTTTCATTATTTCTATTTCGTTTATTAAACTTAGCTTGCTTCAACAACCTTAACTTCATCCTGACTCAACCCATACAACTCATAAACCATTTTATCAATTTCATTTTCAGTAGTTTCTATTTGGGATTTTAGGGTTTGCGCTTTTGCCTTGTTTTCTTCAAACAACTCTATCCAATCAAACTCGTCTTTTTTGGTTAATGGTATTTGTCCTGTTACTTTTATGCCTTTGTTGAGTTCTACGATGAATTCTGTAAACGGTAATTCGCTCCAGTTTTCTAACTTTTTAGTTAGTTTTTCTAGTTTGTATTGCCCTGAAAAGTAATTATTGAATTTTCTATTAACTTCTTGCAATTCTTTATTTAAGGCTAGTATTTTATCGGCATTTTCAATAAATGGTTCTTGTTCAACTGAATTTATTTTTTTGATTGGAAACTTTCGTAAATCATTTAAAATGATTTTTGGAAATAGTTTTCTAACTGATTTTGCTGTGTTTTTTACAAAGTAGTAGGATAACAATTTGCTGTTTAAAACTGCTAGAATGTACTTTAAAGAAATGTCAGAGCTTGTTTTTTCAACAATAGCAATATTACTTCTATTATATAAATAAATTTCTTCATTGTAAGTTGCAATTATACACTTCGGGTAATTACCTGTTATCTCTCTGACTATGATTTTTTTTCCATCAAATAAGTTGAATGTTCTAGGAGCTGCGAGGTGCTTCCCATATTTTAAATATAAGCCTGACCAACTAGTAAAATATCTTCCAACATCTTTTCCGTCTAAATATTTATGAGTGTTATCGTCAAATTTATAGTCATAATCATAAGGTCTGTTTACAACGTCTTGAGCCGTTTGTTTTGGCTCTCCTTTATCTTTTTCATAAGCTTGCAAACCTGCTTTAATCTCTACAAGATTATCTAATATTTCAGAGTTTTTAACTATTTTTAAATTCAAATCATCACTATCGTCATCTAAGAAAACTTTGAATTCATACCCTTTATTTTTAGAAAATTCAGTTTGTTTTTTTGAATGCGAAAAATAGAATTCATTCCCATTGTTTAATAAAATTTCAACGGTGTTTTCCTTTTTAACTGTTTCTTTTTCAGCTAATAAAATTACTGTTTCAACATTTGCCGTTTCAAAAGAGAATCCAGCCAAATTGATAATCTGATTTAACTTATTAGTTTCTAATAAAAACTTCCTTAATCCTTCTCCCGAATACATCATTAGCCAAGAATTTGGAATAATCAAACCGTATATCCCACTATCTTTCAGGATAAGAACTGATTTTTCTATGAATAATAAATAAGTATTGATTTGATATTTAGCCGATACATATTTCGAAACAAAATAATCTTTCTCTTCTTGACGAAAATTGTCTCTTGCAAAAACATAAGGCGGATTCCCAATAATAACATCAAAACCACCTTTGGCAAATACCTCTGGAAATTGTTCTTTCCAATTGAAAGCTTTGTCTCCAGCAATAGTTTTACTTTCTATAAGTGAGTTGCCACATTTGATATTATTGTTTAAACTAGTTAGTTTTCGTTTTGGCTGCGCTGTCCTTAACCACAAAGAAAGTTTTGCAATTTCTACACTTTCATCATTGAGGTCAACTCCATAAATATTGTGTTCCAAAATTTGGTTTTCAATATCGGGAAACACAAAAAAGCCACCTAAGAGCTGCTTGTTGAGTTCGTCTAAATAGTTGTGTTCTTTTATCAAGAAATCTAATGCTTGGTTAAGAAATGCTCCTGAACCACAAGCAGGGTCACAAATGGTTAGTTCTAATAGCCATTCTCGATAATCTTTAAGTTGTTGGTCTAGTTTTTTAATGGTTGCTTCGTGGCGGTTCTTACGCCCTTTTGCATATTCTTCGTCAACGATACCAATTTCTTGTTTTTTCTCGGTACATAGTTTTCCAATAGTGTTATCGACTATGTACTTAGTAATATATTTTGGCGTATAAAAAACACCATCTTTTTTTCGTTTAGTTTTTTGTTTATCGAAATCGGTTCCCTCAATTTCTGCGTTGATGCTTTCAATTTCATTTAACGAATGTTCAAAGATGTGACCAAGTATATTCACATCAACTTGACTTTCGAAATGATAGGTCGTTAAGTGTTTTGTATGGCGATAAAGTAGTTCATCGTCAATAATGATGGCATCTAAAATAGCATCAGGTTGAAACAATCCACCATTATAGGCAAAGACTTCTTCTTTCTTGTCTGTGCCTTTGCGACCAGTATCGAGAAAACTGAAGTATTGTTTATAACGGTCATATAATGGCATTTCCACATCCAACTCTTTCAATGCTTTCCATTCATTATTGATAGTTGTAATAGTATTTGGAGCTAATAAACCCCTATCTTCGGCAAACAATATGAAAAGAAAACGGTCTAAAAGTTTTTGTGACTTTTTGAAAAGTGTCAACTTGAATTTTTTGTCGCTCAAATCACGAAACAACACATTACTTTTATTTTGCTTTACCAAATCACGAAACAACTCACGCTTGAATAATGAGTAGTCTCCATAAAATCTATTTGTAATCTCTTTTTCCTCCAGTATAGAGGTTTCTTTTATAGTGAGTGGTTTATTTGATAGTATGTTTTCCTTTGCCAAGCATAGGTATAACATTTCAAATTGCTTTACAGTAAGTGTAAATAAATTAAACTCTTCATATTCCACAGCATCATTGATGTAGAATCTTAATTTTTCGAAATTGGAAGTAATTACATAATTACAACCTACATGATTAGCTTTATAATCAAAAGCTTGTTGACGAATACTTTCGAGGTCTTTAGTATCAGTTCCTTTAAGTTCAATAACTCCTAAGGCTTTACCGTCTTTTAGTATTGCACCATCCGCTTTTTTAGCTCCTTTCAGATTTTTGAATTCGGTGGTTAGATTAAATTTTGGAGCAGGATTGAGTGTATAACCCAAAATGTCAACAAATAACTCTCTTAAAAAACCCTCTTGGAATTGTTCTTCTTTACTGTTGCGAATGTTTTCCTGAATAGCAGTATTGTGAAAATACTTGCTATATTTTTTATATGCTTTTTGAATCTGGTCTGTATCTTGTTGGCTCAAATATTTTTTGAGTACAGAAGCTTGGAATAACGCCATTTAGTAACACTTTATTTAGATTACCAAATTAGTTAATATTTTGCGAATTATGTAGGAATGCTGTAAGGATTTTTCATAACATCGGTGTCAAGACGCTTCAATTCTATATGCGGTTAAAATTCAGAGAATGAAGTTTTAGCTTAAACTATAATTAAAGCCAAAAAACTGAATGGAAACAATTTTGAAAATTGCCGAATAAATCAAGTTAATTTTTACCTAAACCATTGCAATTCCATTGCAATTAATATAAGAAACATTGCAATCCATTGTAATTGCCCCCATAACTTCCCTAAAAAGTGCTTTTTTAGTCGTAAATCTATTTAAATACATATTGCAACATCTAGCCTTTTTAAGGTCAAGACACGTTATTGAAATTTAAACTAATGTTAGTGCTATAGTGTATTCGACAAATAAAAAGCCCTTTTGGTGATTTGTAAAAAACAGCTATCTTTGAAAGGCAATACGGTCTTAAATAATATCAATCAGCTCAAATATGGGTGTTTACGAGCTACGTTTTAGCAGGTATACACAAGTTAGCTGTGATTTTGCGAGACACCATAAAAACTGAACTGAAAGATAATATATGATAGAATTTGACCTTTTTAGGCTTAATTGTTTTTTAAACGACACACAAGCAAACGACTTCAAAAGAATCGTAATTTCGCTTGTTTGCGAATTTATATTTGACAATAATAATCAAGAAATTAAACTTGAAGAATGTTATAATCACATAATTCACTACCATAAACTCGAAATTGACAAGGACTATTTTGTCTCAATTGTCACTTCTAATAAAGCTTTCGAACAAATTCCACTTCAAAATGACATTTCGTTAAAATTGACAAGTAAAAAATTTGGAGAAATTAATGACAGATTAAAAGAACATTCAATTGAAGTTTACATTGAAAAGTTTTTAAAGAATAGAGTCTATTCCGCTACTTATTTGGAAAGTATTAAATCTTTACTCTATCAAGCTGTATTTGAAAATATCAGCTCATTTTCAACAGAGAATTTAACAACACTAATTACCCCGCAAATTCACAGCAATTTTAAGAATGATGAAATTGAAAAATTTAATGAATTTTTAGAAGACCAAAATCACGAAAAAAATACCGCAGTATATAATGTATTTTTAAAAGCTACAGAGTTTGCAATTATAACATCAGGCAAAGGGGTAAAAGAGTTTTCGAAAGACCTTTTTGACGGAAAAATATATTGTTTAGATACTAATATTTTATTCAGACTTTTAGGTATTGGTGGCCTTGAAAGACAAAGCACTCTGGTTAATTTAATCAAATCTTGTAATCATCAAGGAATTAGTTTTGAGTACACTTCGCAAACATTACAAGAACTAAAAAAAACTCTTGCAGGAAGTGTTAAGTATCTCAAAGTTGCTGAACAAAAATATGATATAGTTGCATTAGGAGATTTAACCGAATCAGAACCTCAATTATTCAATGAAGATTTTGTTTTGCATTATTCTAAGTTAAGAGCAAAAGGTCAAGTAAATAATCCAGATCAATATGAAATTAGGCTTTTATCGGACTTTAGAACATTAGAAAGTCAATTAGGTTTTAGTTTGACGAAAGGAAACATTGATATTCCCGAAAAAGACAAAAGAAAATTATCTGATTATCTTTTTAAAAGTAAAAAGGAATTACCATACGGCTCAAGATATACAAAGACAGCTGCAAACATAGATGCTTACAATATTTTATATGTTAGAAAAATTCGAAGTGATAATAATTACAACTACATTGATGTAAAATCTTTCTATTTAACAACTGATAGAACATTAAATGTTGTATTGTCAAAGGACATTGGAAATATTATTCCAGAAACTATTTTGCCTTCCCAACTTTTTATTTTGCATCATCCGTATACATCTAATGGCGAACAAGTCGATTATAATTTATTCTTGCAATTTGTAAAACGAAGAACAACCGAGTTTCATTTAAAAGGTAGCGAAGTCCTGACGTATATTAATCAAATCCGAAAACAGACAACTTCCAAAACTGAATTAAAAAATATCTTATTAGTTTATGCAGATAAACGCTATGACGTTTCTAATGAACATAATATTGAAGAGAGAAAAGTCAGACCACTACAAGAAATTATAGATACAATAATTGATAAAAAACTTGAACAAGGTAAGGCAGATAGTGAAGAGCTAAACACTATAAAGCAAAATGCAAATGATCGCATCCCAATAATTAATAGAAATACAAAATGGACAGTTAGAGTATTAGATATTTTATTATCAATTATTATTATTCCTTTGACAATTTTAATAGTAAAAAATATAACGTCAGATATTAAAATATTATTATTAGTAACAGTTATCGCTGAACTAATTAAGTTTTCAATAACTTCCAAAACAAGATTATGGAATTATGTTTGGAGACAATTATTAAAATTTACTTTAAGAAATTCTAACTATTTCAAACTGACAAAAGATGAAAATTATATTTCTCTTGGATTGAAAGAATTCAATAGTTTAGATGGGGAAATTTGGAAGAAAAATAAAAACCACAGCTAACACTTGCTAAAACTCATGGCCAAATTTTCGGTAATTATTAGTTTCTTTAGGTCAACTAAGTTTTTTCCTTATGGATAATTAAAACAAACTTTAAAACTTCGCTTCTAAAGTGACCCTTTCTTCATTTGCATTAAAAAAAGAGTCATAAAAAAACCCCAGAAACTATCTGAGGTTTTAATTTACTTTTTTCTAAGTTGTTTACAATTACTCGGCGGATTTTAAAATAAATTATTCCTTTATTACTTTTAGTGTAATACTTCCTAAATCATTCGAAAATTCTAATAAATAAACTCCACAACTCAGTGTACTTAACGAAATAACCTCGTTTGTGGTCACAGACAACTCTTGTTTTCCAACTACTTGACCTAAGTAATTATTAACCACAACAGTACTATACTTACTGGAGCTGTTATCAAAATAAACAGCTTCCTTAGTAGGATTAGGATATAAATTCATTGGTTTTAATTGGTTTTCTCCAATTCCAAGTGGTGAGCAAGCTTGTGTAGCATACTTGGCAACAAAAAAATCAGATTGAGAACCAAGATTATCAATTTGTTGCCCATTAGCCAAATACATACTTCCGCCTATAGCTCCTCCTAATATGTAATCACCAGAAGCATCAGCAGTTATAGAAGTACCTATATCATTAAATCCAATACTCCCAGGTATCTTTGTTAAACCAATACAACTCCCATTATCTTTATTAAATCTTGCTAATAAAACCTCTTGTCCATTATTAGTTTCAGTCACGAACATAGATTGTCCTCCCCAACTAAAATTAGTACCAAAACAATAACTAGTGAACCCAATTTCGTTTCCATTCAAAGCTATATCTCCAACAATTTCAGTATTACTATCACTATAAGTACTCCACAACAATTGTGTTGCATCAGGGTTAGTTTTTAAAACAAATCCTGGAAAATTATTAGTTAAAATACTAAAGCCTAAAAAACTACCTGGTGTAATTGCTGCAAGTTGACCACCAAAATAAATATTATTTTGAGGATCAAACTCGATGTTATAAATATTTAAATAATAAGGATCTGGGAATGTATCCTCTCTATGCCATTGATAGTTTCCTTGTGAATCAAAACAAGCTATAAAATTCGAATGTGTTATACTATTTCCAGCAACTATTGCAGTATCCTCAGCAAAACTTCTATGTGATAAAACATATAAATAACCATTATAAGGATTCCGATAAAGTCTTAAATACCCAAATGCTCCTGTAGTTTGAATATCGATTGGAATATTACCAATATAATTTCCATCGGAATCATATTTTAGGATAAAAAAATTAGAACCTGTCATCGTGTTTATAAAAGCACCATTTTCATAACTATCTGCCGGTAATAATGTAAGCCAATAGGTATTTCCTTCATTATCTGTTTGAAAGGATAAAGAGAGCGTATTACTATTATTTGTTTGGTCAACATTCGCAGGTTGTGGTCTTTTTATCCATTGTAATACACCATTTTCATTATATTTTGCCAAAAACATCAACCGACAATCTTGTGTAGTTTGATTAATTATGATATCGTCGTCAATTCTAGGAGGGTACAAGGTGCCAACTTGACAATCTACAAATTTACCTGATATGAATACATTATTTTGCCCATCAACTTGTACCCCTTGAACTCGCTCCACTCCAGCACCGCCTATTATTTTAGACCATCGATAACTACCATCACAACCAAAGCTGAAAAGAGCAAAATCTTGACGGAAACTGCCTGTATCAAAATTAGTTTTAGATACACCATCAATATTTAACCCAACTGCTCCGACTGTAGATATACCATAAATATTTTTATTTGAATCGGTCGCCAAACCAAAGGTCTCTTCTTGTCCATGAAAATAATCTTGCCCATTTAATGGTTCTAAGGCGCCTCCCCGTTTACCCCACTGCCAACTTTGACTATGACTAAAAAGGCTAAGCATAAAGAATATAAGTGCATATTTATTTTTCATATTAATCAATAATTAATTTAGTGCTTTTAATCACTTTACTATCTGCTTTCATCATTATAAAATAATGTCCTTGTGCAAAACGATCACAATTAAGTGGGATAGTCCCTTTGCTACTATCAAGATTCCATAGCGATAATATTCTACCTAACGCATCAGTTACCTCAATTTCTTTTTTAGCATTACTATCTACAAAGTTATAAAATATTGTAGAAATTACTGATGCCGGATTTGGAGCAACTACTAATAAATTATCTGCAGTTATTTTAGGATCATTTAAATCTACTGTTCTACAAGTAGGACAACACAATTCTGGAAAATGTATTATTTCATCTCCTAAACATATTAGCTCTTTAACATGCCCTTCTGTATCAATAGTAATATCTCCACCCGTAAAACCATTGATCGGAAAAAACGTAACGGTAAAAGTATTCCCACCCACCGGTATGTTGACTATATTAGGCACAAAATAGCCTTCGCCATTTGGAGCAGCTAAACTAATCGTTCCTTCAGTTCCATAACTATTATCAGTGGTAAAAATAAATGAATAGCCATATTGCCCATTCGCCATTTGCGAACATATAATAGATTGAGGAGTAAATTTAAAGTTACAATTTGGAGCTGTTTCACATAACGCTGGCATATTAATTTCAAGACTATTATTGCATTGAACTGCTCCTATTGCATTGTCGATTGTAAACGTTAACGGTCCACCAGTATAGATACTGGAGGGATAAAAATAAAAATGTTGCATAGTAACTCCAGGAGGACTAATAACGGATGCGGGTAATACATTTCCATAAATTGATGGAATACTTAAAGTTGTAATCGTATTCAATGCATAAGGATTTGTAACTTCAATTGCTATTTGATAAATATAACTACCTTGATTTTTTACACAATTTACGACACCTAATTTATTGTTAAAATGACATCCTTCAATTGTTTCACAATCATTAGGCAATGTTACCTCAAAATTTTGCAAACATATCTTATTTCCATTATGGCCTGTAAAATCAAGAACTATGGAACCTCCATTAAAACCAATAGGCACTGTAAACGAGACCGTATGAGTAGAAACACCTATAGGCAAATTAAGCGTACTTGGAGAAAAATAACCTAATCCTCCAGCTGCTGATAAATTTGCCCACGAATTCTCAGGACTAGTATTATCAATTGATAAAGTTAATTGATACACCGTTTGTTCGTTAATTCTATTACAAATAATGTTGGTTACATCAATATGATAATGACAGTCTACACAATTAAAAGATTCTATTGACATAGTGCCAACACCTGTTTCACAATATCCATTGCTTAAATCAAGGTCATAACTAACATTTGAATGCAAGTCACCTAAATTTGGGACAGTGCCTTGACCATAAACTAAAGCGTGATGGTTTGCAACCCAAACATAATGATCAAAACTACCTAAAGGTCCCAAAATATAGCCTTCTGGAACGCCACAAAACTGATAACAGCCTTTAGGAAAAATCCATAATAAAGGATTGATATCGATTGGTAAATCAATTTGTGTTTTTACAATGCAATTATTAAGCTCAGCTCGAACCTGTATTGGACCATCGTGATTCATGATTGCTGTTGTGCCTAAATCTCCATTACTCCAAAAATAACCAGCATTTACTTGAGGATTGGTCACTTCGATGCTAACTTGATAAGGGTCACAACTTACAACACTTGATAAAACTGGCATGTCTGGTAAAGTAACAACTTTAACTTCAAAAGTGCCAGGTAAACTGCTACAATAAGTAGTGCCACTCGCTAATACTTTTGCAATTACGCTATAAGTATAAATGCCAGCAACACTCTGGAAATCCACTACAGAATTAGCATTATTCCATTGAGACTGTAATACACCATTTCTATACCAATAATAAACTACATTTGAATTAATTGGAACAGAAAGGTGTATAGCTGAATTTACACACGCTGTTAAATCGCCACTAATAACAGGTGCCTCTGGATTGGGAATAAAGGTAGCTGAGACTCCAGCTGTGTTGCTTACTTTACAACCATGATTATCAACTACATATACAAGATAATAATCACTCTCCGTTACAACTAAATTTGGGCTTGGTGGATAAGTAGTATTATAAGGTGCTGCAGTTACGGTACCTTGATACCAAATATATTGAACCGGTGTAGAAGTGCCATTAGCTGGATTATAATGCAAAGTAATTTGACCTCCATCACAAACATTATTTGGTGAAGCTTGTATTATTCCCTGCATATTATAATCATTTATAACAAAAGATTGCACTGAAAATGCAGAACAACCATATTGATTTGTAACAGTTAATTTTGCCTGTTTTGGTCCTGCGGGGTATGATTTTTCTGGATTCTGTTGTAAATTGCTTGAACCATCCAAAAAGTCCCAAGTATAAGTACAATTTGGCTGACTGCTAGTAAAAAATTGCATAGGGCTATTTTTGCACATTGCAGTGGTGCTATGCGTGAAGTTGGCCGTTGGAAATGGCGGTAATTTTAACGTTATTATTTTTTGACATTCGTAATAGCCTATTCCTGGAGTATATATTTTAATACCTACATTATAATTTCCTGGTGCTAAGTTAGCCACATATTGGTTGATTCCTTGCGATAATGTTCCTTGGTGCCAATTCGTTCCGTTGTCTATGGTAAACCAATAGTAAAATATCGGAGTTTCTGGATAATATGTCGAAAAATCAATTAGTGTAACGTGGTAGGTATTGTTAGTTTCGCAAGTTATTTGGTACTTCAAATCAGGTTTGTAAGGTATAGTAATTGTCAAATCTTTGTAGGCTATACAATCTACTCCTTGATTATCATAATGTGCTTGAAAACGCAAAGGGTATTTACCTGGTGCAATATTAGAAGCATGAAAATAAGTTGGTGAAGGTGGAGGAGATATAGTAGCGCCAGGTAAATTTATGTGCCATTCTGCAGACGTATAACCTGCTGGCAATAATGTTGCAATAGCCGCTATACTTTGACATCCATCATAGCTTACACTAGCATCGAGTCCTTCCGGCGTTGAACAACCCGAACAATCCCATACTGCTACAATTGAAGTTGTAGTGCTTGTGCATCCAAAAGAATTAGTCACTGTAGCATAATAGGTGCCAGCATGATAAATTCTTACATCTAATGCAGCTGCATCTGGAGCAACACCCGTTAAATTTGGTATAGGGACACCATTTTTATACCATGTAATTAGGTCTGTAGAAGCAAAACCACCTTGTACATTAACATGATATATAAAATTAGATGGGTCACCTGTACCACAGAGATTTACATCTGAAACCGGGGTAATAGAAACAACTGGTGATGGTGATACTATAATATTAAACGATGCATGCGCATCGGTTATACATCCATTACCACCACTCATCGTTGCAGTAACAGTATAATTTGCACTACCTCCGATTGGTGTTTGGTACGGATGTGAAATGTTTGAAACCACATTAGTTCCTGATTGTGCTCCATCACCAAAATCCCATGCTAGATTTGTAAAAGTACCAGCAGGATTTTGTACTACAGAAAAAGAGGCATTTTGGAGCGAACATATACTTGAGGGCCCTGAAATAGTAATACTAGGTGCATTAATAATAGTTACACTGATAGGTGCAATTGAGTAGGTTTGACCACATTTGGAAAATTGTAAAGAAACTGTAGCCGTTTGCGCCAATTGATTCCACAATATATGCGCCGCTGGACTGTTTTGACCAGAAGCAACTGTTCCTGCAGTTGATGGAGTAATAATCCAAGTATAATTGTCAGCATTAACATTATTAATTGCGTAATCGGCATAACTACTTCCACATACCGTCAGACTTTTTTGAATTACAGTTAAATCAGGGATATCTCTGGCAATTGTTGTTGCTAATTGAGAAGAAATGCATCCTTCATGCTCGTAGTAAACTTTAACCACAAATGGAGTTGTGGCATTTGAATTAAAATTAACTAAGATACTATCTCCGGTATCACTTCCAATAATTGTTCCATTTACGACATTCCAATGTGCTGTAAATCCGTCACCTACTGTACAATTGTAAGTAACCGGCACACCTGGACATACCACAAGTGGACCATCTATAGCTGTGGGAGCCGCCGGAGCGTTGCGCACATTTACTGTCAATGGAGATAAATTACAATGATTTGAATCAGCAGAGGTAATACTATAAGTTCCTGCAGAATAAAAAGTTAAAGTAAATGGATTTGTTGTTCCCGTTTGAGAAAACATTCCAGGCCCTTCTGCAATCCATGTAGTGCCACTTATCAAATTTCCGAATTGATCTTTTATTTGATAAGTTGCGCCTTGTCCTTGACATATATCTTCAACTCCATAAATATGAGCCGAAGATATAACATGAACCGTTATATGTGCAGTACCACTGCAACCAAGTAAAGTATTCTGATAATTACAATATAAGTCGACGATACCTGCTGAATTAGCTTGCAGAACAATTTCGTTTCTCTGTGTATTTAATATTAAGAAGGCATTAGTACCATTAGCATTCAATGTCCAATGAAAATCAGTTGTTGGCCATTGTGGAAGTGAATAGACATTTTGTGATTTTTCACATACAGTCAAATCACCATTTATGGTTCCAACTTGTTTAACAACTGGTATTTTAACTTTAGAAATACAATGACTGCAATTAGGTGACGTGACGCTAATGTAACCAAATCCATCTGCATCAACATTGTCCCAAAGTACTTGTATGGCATTATTATTTTGTTGAGACAATATCGTTCCTCCTTGAACAGACCAAGTTAAATCAGGGCAATTATTATATCCTGGATCAATATTGTAATCTGAAATAGCTCCTTCACAAACAACACTTGGACAATCAATTTCTATGTTACCCGATTCTACATGAATAATCATTGAATATGTTCCCGCACAACTACATCCATTATAAACAACTAACGTAACTTCGTATTCGCCGGAACTTTCGTAAGTATGAGTTGGTTCAAATTCATGAGATGTTGCACCGTCCCCGAAAAACCAATTATAATATAGATTATCATCTCCATTGTCAGAAGTTGACAAATTATTGAAGTTTATTGGTAATTGACTACATGCTGTATAATTTTGAGGTGATGAAACACCAGCGATACCAAATAGAGCATTCGGAGCTTCCAATTTTTGAAAACATTTATTTATTATTATTTCTCCTCCGCCATTTAAATGTATTATTACTTGTAAATCGCACGTTGAACTATTTCCATTCCACAAAATTCCACAATTAGTATTTGCTTGCGTAACTACTGATCCGCCAGTGACATTCCAATCTGTGCTGGCAATTGTGCTATACTCTCCATGCAACTCGTAAGTAATAAGGCTATTTTCACAAACTTTCAAACAAGGACCATCTTCAATATTTGCATCATATAATTTTATATCATCAGCTGTTTGACAACTCACGTCAGAACCCCAAGTTAATGTAAACCCACAAGGTTTTACACCTATAGTGTAGGTAGCTGGAGGTGTACATGTATTATAGGGAGTGAAAGTATAAGTAGTGGTTTGCAAATTATTTACAGTAGACGGTTCCCAAGTACCTGGTAACCCGTTATTATCGTCCAAAGGTAAAATCGGCACAGACCCTCCTTTACAAATCGGTGAAAAAATTGTTGAATTAGTAAAGTCCACTACAGCGACTGGATTTACTATTACATTCATTTTTACTGGAGCGTAACATGAGGTTTCAATTCCGCCTCCTGTTACATGGAATGTATACTCTGTTGTTGTAGTATTATTTACTGGAAAAGGACTCCATGAGCCATTTATTTGATTTAATGATTGTTCAGGTAAACTAAAATTTTCTCCAGCACAAATGGGTTCAATTTGAGTAAATGCCGGAACTGTGTACTCAATTATTGTTAGATTGTAGTTATAGGTAGGTAAACAGTATCCAGCTAAGGGCGTAAATACATACAATCCACTGTGTTGATTATTGACAGTGCTCGGACTCCAAGTACCTATTACTCCATTTTGCGAAATTCCTGGCAAAGTATAAACAGTCGCACCTTTACAAAGAGTCGACGGTAATTGCGAAGTAGAAAAAATAGGAGAAGAAGGGACATTATTAGTGATTATAACGGTATTGCTATATTGAGGCAGCGGACAAAAAGAAAAACCATTTGATTTTCTCCTAATAAATATTGGATAATTATTTCCTAAACTATTTATATAGCTAAAGGGTAACGTTGAAGTACCAGGCGCATTTGGTATTGGTGAAAAAGAATTGCTATTTCCTATAGAATACTCCCATCCATAAATACCTCCACCAGTAACCCCATCTTCAATACTGGTTATATCCGAACCAAATACACAATTATAGCCGATTTTCCCTCCAACTGCAGAGTCACTAAAATTTATATCTCCAATTTTATAATTATGTGCAAATGAGCTATCTAATTGACAACCTAAATAATTACCTGTAATTAAAAGACTATATGGAAAAGAATTAACCGTCGCTGTAGGTGTAAATAAAGGAGTCCCTGGCAGACTAGGATTATCATTATTGAAAACAAATTGCATTGGTAGCATCGGTGGTATATTATATAATGGACCTGTAAACGTATAGGAAATAATATTACCAAATGGTTGTTGTGTTGCAGGATCAAAAAGTTGAAAATTTAAATGATTAACACTGTTTGCAAATGCAGGGTCCGTGGTAAAATGTGCGGGTAAAACGCACGCATTATTACCAGTATGTGAATCTCCTATATATGGATTAAATGTTAAGGTATATGAATCTGTAGTAGGAAAACATAAATCATTTTCTGAAACCGCGCTTAAACCCATAAACAAGGCCTGAGCATTGTAGACATGCAAATAGGGACTTTCTTTGTATTGCGGATTAAAGCAATAAGGTTCATTAAAAATTGTTCTCCTAACATACGTGTTGCAATTTGAATAGGGCATATAGTTATGTGTTATCGTTGGAGAGCCGATACTAAAGTACGTATTTGTTTGATCGTAAGCTAATTGCAATAACTCATTCGTTGCTCCAACAATCTCGTAATATATATCTGGTCCATTTACTTCAACTACTCTATACCATTGATATGTATGAGGAACTATGACACAAGTGGAAGTTATATGTAACATTGGTAAGTTGGTCGAATCACATAAAAATATATCTCCATCTGCAGGGTGAAAATTAGTATCGATAACGTCTCCCTCAGTTCCCGCAGGACATTCAGGCAGTGAATTATAAAAACCTACATAAATCTTAAAATATTTAACAATTTCTTGATGTAAAGTTCTGTACACCATTTTATATTCCTGAAATGGAGCCTCTGTTTGATCAAGACAGATTTTCATTGTTTTTGCACTTGAATCAAATTCTGGTGAAATTAAATTAAACAAACCTGTAACTTGATTTTTTTTATAAACTTTGACATTAGTTAGTTTATAACCAGAATTATTATAAGCAATCGTAGGACCAATATACTCGCAATAAGATGGCTTCGGCAAATTAATTACGGCACAACTTTGAGTTCCTGGTGACGAACAAGCGACATGCACATCAGGGATCGAAAAATCAAAATCTTCCGGAATACCACCTCCTAAACACTCTATTCCGTAATAAGAGTATGCATTTTGTATTGCACTTAACGCCATATTTGAGTGTGCAAAAAAAGTTATTGTTATTTGTGTATCAACATCCAAATCAACATAATCAGAATAATCCAAAATAACAGAAGTCCAACCCGCAATATTTCCATTTGCAGTAATGTTATATGTAGTTCCACTAGGGTGTATTGAGCTTATACCTTCTGTTTGGGAAATAAATCGATTACTTTTATTAATACTACCTCCTGGAGGTGGAACAATTTGTTCTCCAGAAGTAGTTAATTCTCCAGCAGTATTATTAACGGTACTGTAATAGTTATAAACACTACTAATACCAAAAGCAGCATCATTTATTCCATTATAAACATTATGAAAAGGCATCACAGTATTATCTTTAGCGCCTTGGGTCGCTCCAAGTATCCATACCTTAAAACGACAATTATGCCGATTAATTGTTAATACTTTAGTAGCATAATAAGCCTTACCTCCTCCTTGGTCACCCTTTTGACCAATGCGCATAACTTTACTTACATTGGCAGTAGGAATAGAATAGTTCCCTAATAAAGTATCTGTAGGACCAACTTTACCACCAACTAAAGTTACCACATCAAATCCTGTGGAATCAAAATTTGGCTGGAAATTATTTCCATATATACAACCTAGTGGTAGGGATGCTAAAAAATGCCACCCATTTGTATAACTATTCCTCATCCATCCTTCAGCAATCCAATCTGGTAAACTATTAGCATTTGGCACATTCAAAATACAAGGTCCTGCTTCTGGTACAACAGTGAAATCATATGTAGTAGATTCAAAACATTGAGGATTGCTAATTAATGTAGCTGTAAAAGTAATTTGGTAATTTCCCGGGCTTAAATTTTGAGGTAAAACATATTGTGATCCTGTGCCCGACGGCACAATTATTGGGACACCACCCGAACTTTGTAACGACCATGCATAGGTCAAGTTTGGACTACCTACACAGGTATTGTTTAATGAAAGAGTGATTCCAGTTGGAACCACGCCTCCAACTTGAGCAACCCCAAAACGAGCAGGATATATAAAATCAATTTGCTGCATAACTGGATTGCTTTGAATACTAAAGCTGCAACTGCTCATTTCAGCACATTTTTCACAAAATGATTGCCCTCGAAGCAATTTTCTTGAACCATAAACGGGATCTATAGCAAATTGCATACGAAGTATCTGCCCCTCGGTAAACTTTCGCTGGTAACTCCAAACACCATAATCCATATAATTATCTTTAGCATCTGGAATATTTGAAGTTAATGGATTAGTATAAGGCAGCATTGATGCTGGCAACGCAATATTATCGGTGCTGCACGTATTTGGTAAGGTTGTGGTTATAACCCAGTCAGGTTGAAGATACATGCTTGGAGGAGTATCACATACCATATCGCCATTAAATAAGCAATTTCCATTGTCACATGAACACGGATTATAACCATTTACTGTTAATGAATTAATAATAGTAGGGCTGCATATTCCAAATAAATGTAAAAGCCCTAAATAATGACCCATTTCATGGGTCAACACTTCCATATTACTATTGAAATTTGGATTAGTCGCATCTAAATATTCCCTTTCAACGTATATTCCATCGTAAGGTAAGTTTACTGATGATGGTCCATAGGCAAATCCAGATACTCCTTCGATGTTATCAACTATGTAAACATTAATGTAATTTTTAGGATTAAAACTTTGAGCTGTAGCACTAGCAAGAACAATATCTGAATGCTGCGATGGCGCCGAAGGATCTAAGTTAGCCGCGAAAATATTTTGCACATGCGAATCTGCTAAAGTATAAGCAACTCCATCTTGTTTTCTTTTAGCCAAACAAAATTGTATAAATGTATTATTACCTTCATTTAAATGGGTATTTACATTTGTTCCATTATAGACAAGGTTAAGTTTGTCAATAATATACTGATAATCAGATATATCTCCAGATGAAATTAGATAATTACTATTATTTGATACATCATGAAACACAACTGACAAAGTTGTGACTTGAGTTAAAGTTTCATTCGTATTACTTTTATTTGCCCCTGTTTTAAAAGTGCCTAAATGCTCGGTGGCATATTTCTGCCAATCAACAGTATTGTTATCAAAATTTCTTTTATAAGTAGGATCCTCATTCATTAATTTTTGATGAATAGCATCTGTTCCACATTCGATACTTTTACTCTGTCCATGCATTTGTAAATGGATACAAAAAATAAAAAGTAATAACATTTTTTTCATAATAGTGCTGTATTTAGAGAGTTAATGACAAATTCAACAATGATAATTAGCATAAAGAATAGCAATGAATTTGCCTTTGGCAAATCCAGTATTCTTTACAATAAAAAAAATAAATCTTTTTCGCAGGTGATGACACGAACATCTAGCCCATAAATAGCAGACATATATTATGTCAATTATGGCTTATGCGATAGAATAAAACCCTGAAGTGGTATTTTGGTTTTATTTAACACGAATATAACTAATTATTTGTAAGAAAATAATATTTATCACATAATTTAACATAATCATAATCAAAATAATATGTAAGATATGTTTTAATAAGCGTTTACTCTTGCTAAACGCAATAAAATGAAAGCCAAATATTTATAGATAAACAAACGAGTAATTTCTAAATATCTTCAAAGAAGTAGTCTTATTCAATTAAATTTGTAATATTATAGTGGGGATGTCTGTGTAAAAAAAATGGTGAAGTTTTATGCTAGGAAAATAATAGTATAATATTTGAAGTTGTACAAATTAGCTAGTTGCTGCTTATTTAATTTTTAACTTGCAAAAAATCGGAAAATCAATCAAAAATATTTTGTGCAAGTTGGTGAAGATTATTATGAATCAAACAATTTTAATTAAAATTCAAAAAAAAGTATATTCGACATTTTTGGTTTGTTTTCATGATTGTCCTTCATAACTCGAACCCGTAAGTTATTTCTAAAACATCTAATGTTATGTACCTTATTTGTACCTTAAGCTTCTTAAACCCATTAAATACAATAGACCGAAATTTCTGTATCGGAAAGTAACCTACATCAACAATAGCAAGCCAAAAGAAACAATAAAAAAATAAACCCCACTCCCACTCACGGCTCACGTAACTTTTTATTTTCCTTTCGTTTCCTATTGTATGCCTTTTAATGCAAAAGTTGTATTGAGTATTTATTGATTTTATATTTATCCTGTTAAACTCAATAAAAATCAATAAAAATGACAGTCACAATTCGTAAAAGACAATTGAAAGAAAAAGGTAAATATGCGCTCTATTTAGACCTTTACTCAAACGGTAAACAATCGCAAGAAAATTTGAAATTGTATTTAGAAAATGAAAAAGGTAATCCAGTCATCAAACAGATGAATAAGCAAACCTTGGCTATTGCAGAAAAAATAAAAGTTGAAAGGTTACATCAAATCCAAAATGAAGGTTTCGGTTTCAAGCAACCTGAAAAAAAATACAATACATATAATCAATTTTTTCTTGAATTACTTAAAGAAAGAAGAAGAACAGGTATTAATCAATGTACATGGGAAAGTATATATAAACACCTAAATAATTATAACAAATCAATTCTATTTACCGAGATAAATGACCGTTACTTAGAGGAATTTAAATCCTATCTATCAAATAAATTAAGTATCAACTCTGCCTCTTCATATTTCAATATTGTTAAGCATACAATTCATGAAGCATTTAGACGTAGATTGATTAAGGAAGATTATGCTATAAGAGTAAAATGTATTAAACAGGTAGACACTAACAGAGAGTATTTAACTTTTGAAGAAGTTAAACTCTTAATAAATACAGAATGCAGGTATGAGGTTTTAAAAAGAGCCTTTCTCTTCTCTTGTCTAACTGGCTTAAGATGGAGTGATGTTCATAATTTAAAATGGAAAGATGTTAGAGATATTGATGGCACTCCACATATTGTCTTCACTCAAAAGAAAACAAAAAATGCAGAAGTCTTACCTATATCATTAAATGCAATAGAATTAATAGGAGATAAAGGAGATGATAATGATAGAGTATTTATAGGATTACGTTATAGCGCATATTTCAATACTGCTCTTTTAGTATGGGTCGTGAATGCAGGAATTAAAAAACATATAACTTTCCATTGTGCTAGACACACAAATGCAGTTTTGCTCTTAAATAATGGAGTTGATATTTATGTTGTTTCAAAAATGTTAGGGCATAAGGAATTAAAAACAACTTCTATTTATGCTAAAGTGATGAACAAGACTAAAATCGAAGCGGTAGAAAAATTGCCTACTTTTAGTTTTTAATTACTGATTATTTGTTAATTAAAGTGCTTTCATAAAACGTAAGCACTTTTTTTTATTTAGTTTTACCAAAACAGTTTTAAAATGGTTTCACATGATTTTTCAATACCTCAAGAACAGTTAGAAATTCTGCTACAACAATATTCGAATGTTGGAAAAAACAGTCATATAGGAAATTTAGCAGTTGAAATAGCAAAACTATTTTTGCTATCTCTTAATCCAAATACAACATTTTTAACGACCAGAGGAATAGACCTGAGCGCAAATATTGATGGGAATATTGAAAACTTTGAAATTAAAGGAACTAGTTCAAATGATATTTCTTGGGATAAGCTAAGGGTTTCAAGTCAGTTTTGCCATGATAATTTAGTAAATGGCATGAAAATAATTAGAGTAACTAAAATAGGAAATACTAATATGAGAATATTTTATTTATCTCACGATGAAGATTTCATATTAGTTCCTGAACCCCGTTGGATAATTCGTAAAGTCAGAAATAATTAATTTTCCATTTTAATTTTCCCAATTCAAAATTTTTTACTACTTTAGTTATGAGGTATAAAAAGTCATTCCGTCCATAGTAGACATTCCCCGACAATAGTTACCATACTTCACCCACCTCGTAAGAGGTATCTTAGGATTAAATTCCGAATCGAAAAACTTTACGTTAAGTAAAATGGAACAAAACATTTTATTATCTATTGAGAAATTACTCGATAGTAAATTCTCCAATATTCAAAGTGAATATTTGGACATCCAAGGTGCATGCTTTTTTTTAGGGGTATCTAAAAGTACAATGCACAAATTCAACCACAGAAAAGTAATACCATATTTTAAACCTCATGGTTCAAAAAAATGTTACTATTTAAAGGAGGAGTTGGTTAAATATATGACTGAGAACCGATTTAAATCTAAGCAACAAATTGAAGAGGAAGCACAACGTTTCTTATCTCAAAGGAAAGGAGGTAGTCATGTTCGATAATTTCTCAATAATCATAAATGATTACAAAAAAGAGGAATTCAATAATCTTCTTGAAAATTATGTGAAAAAATCTCCAGTAAATAGAGGTGATTGGTTTCAAGTTGACTGGAGAAATCTTAGAATTAATTATTTTCCTAATCAGGAAAGAATTAAGGTTAGTAATTCTCTACACAAGTGGTACAATGCAGAAGTTAATGGAATTGGTGAAATTAATTTTAATGATTTTACTCAATTTCAAGTAAAGGAAGCTATTTCCTTTTTGGAAAAATCTTTGAAAAGAGATGCTTCTGAAATGAAATTATTGGGTCGATTCGAGTATGGTATTAATATTAATACCAATTCGATAAGACCATACGATATTATTGATAGATACTCATCAATCGTTACAACTTCGATAAATCCATTTTATGCTTTTTACAACAAAAATGGAAAACCCTATTCTAAGTTTTGTTCATTCACTAACTATAATGTAAAGGTTTATGATAAAAGTAAAGAGGCAGGTATTACAAACTCAAACATTTTTAGGTTGGAGATTGTTCATCATAATTCTATCAAAACAAGACAAGTCTTTGGAAAAAATGATGTAACACTTAAAGACTTGGGAAATGTTGAAATATGGGATAAATGCTATAGTTCATTAATTAAATCCTATGGTTCAATCAGAATGTTAGGATTTCCTGAAAATGGTGTGGACGATTATGCTAAAATGCTTTGTTATAGCCATCCAATAATAAGGAAAGACTACAAGAGGGATTTGAGGAAGATTAAAAAAGAATTGAAAAATACTCACGATTCATTTATTAATTCTGAAAACAATCCTCATTTCCTTATTAAGAAAGGGTTATCGGATAACTATCAAAAACTTAAAGCAAATTGAAACAAAAAAATCGAATAGCACCGCTTGTATAATATGGTGCTACTCGATTACATTAATACTTAAAAACAAAAATTATGATTTTTAAAACAAATATAAATTACGGACATGATAAGACAGCTATTGAAGCTTTTAAAACTATCATGAATACAAAAGAATCAATCTTGTTAACTGGCAAAGTAAGAACAGGTAAAACAACATTAATAAATTCATATTTAAATTTAACTAATAAGAAATTTATTGTATTAAGCCCTAATAGATTTGAAGCTATTAAGGCAGGGAATGTTAGTTTACAATCTTTCTTCAAATTACCGAATGATATTCATAATGATTCCGATTTCTCTTTTTTATTAGATATAGATTATTCCACGGAACAAATAAATTTCTTAAAATGTTTAGAAATGATGATAATAGATGATGTATTGTTGTTAACATCATCGATGTTAGATTGTATAAATATCATATTACAATATGTTAGAGGGAATTTTGAACCTTTCGGTGGGTTGCAACTTGTGTTGATTGGTGATTTATTTGAGCCTATTCTTTTTTTAAATGAAGCCGAAAAAATAGCGATTAGCAATAATTGGAAAAGTGAATTCTTTTTCGATGCAAAATGCTATAAATCTCTTGATTTAAAATGCTATGAGCTTCATTACACTTACGTCGATGGAATATATTATGATTTTGAGATGCTTTATTACTGTCTTGGAGAGAATAATATAAATGCTAAATATTTTGAATGGCTAAATCGTGCGTTTGCTGATTTTGACGGCGCAAGAAAAGATAATTTGATTTTGACGACTGATAATAGGTTAGCCGATCTAATTAATAACGAAAGACTGGATGAAATTTCAAGTAGTGGAGAGTATAAATTTCAATGTGATTTTCATGGAAATATAGATACCAGTATTTTACCTGTTGAGCCATTAATATCTCTTAAAAAGGGAGCAAAAGTTATTTTAATAAATGTTGATAAAATAGAAGCCAATTATACAAATGGAACTATTGGAACTTTTGAAGAAGTTTATAATGATGAACTAGTTATAAAACTTGAAGATAATTCTATGAAGTATATAAAAAAAGTTGAATGGATAGAATATGAATATTCATTTGATATGGAAAGTGGTCAATATACTAAAACACCGAGGGGCATATTTGTGCAATATCCAATAAAGTTAGGTTGGGCAATATCAGTGAAAGACAGTAAAGACATGATATTCAAAAGAATGCATTTTGAAAACAGAAAAGTTAAAGATTATGAAAATGGACAAGTATATGGAATTTATAAACGAAGTCATGCAGGACAAGGTTTCTCGTTCACAATACCTTTGAAAAGAGAGAATATTAAAGCAGATTCAAGAATAATTGAATTTTACAACGAAAATATTCGCCTTATAGAAGATGTATTTAATGACGAAGAATAAAATTTAGGCAAGGTTAATCCCCTTGCCTATTTTAATTAAATACCTTTTCTAATACTAAGTATATAAAATATAAAAGCATTGCGGAAATGAACGCTAAATAATAAAAAACACAATGCTTTTAATTAAAACTTAGTCAACCTAAAAGAAAACCATTATTTTTACCCTAAATATTAATAAATAGAAATATAAAAAAAGAAAAATTAAAAAATAAATAACTGCATTTCGCAAACTGATTTCTGTCCTTGAAAAGTCGAAAATTCAAAAGTGTAACAGATAAGTTTAGCAAAATGCTCAAGTCACGGCTTGGGCGTTGCTTTACTTTGTTACACAGGGCTTCGACTCCCTCAAGGACAGGTACGGTAACTAACCCAAGCTATTTTTTTGGGTAAAGTGAAGTGTTTAAAACTAAAAAATATGGAAGCACTAAAAAAACACATAGTTACTCTTACTTTAACTTTAACTTTATCATTCTCTTATTCATTTTCCCAATCAATTAAACAATTCGATTCTAAAGAAATTATTTTCCTATTTGAAAAAAACAAAATTGAAGTACAAAAATTTCTTGAGTCTAAGGACTATAATTTTGAAGGAAGAGATGGTGGTTTCGATAAATTCACTAAGTCAACACCAATTGGAGAATTTATAATTAGTGTGAGTTTTAATAAAACGAATAAAATAAACTCTATCTCTCTGCAAGAACATATGTCAACTAGTACTTTAATATCTAGTGATTTATATAGTAATAAATTTAAAATCCGAAAGTTAATAAATATGAATAATGGTCAAGAGGTGGAATTTGAAGACCATATTATTCCTTTCTCTGGTTGCTTATATTCATTAAACAATTATGAAAAAAAATTAATGGTTACTTTTATGATTTCTCCATATAACCCTAATGTTATTTCTTTGAACTATGGAAGACTAACTGGAAAAGATTATCAAGAGGAATCCAAATTAATTAATGGAAAATAGCAAAATAAAAATATTTATTACACAAGTGTTGTAATAAAGTAACTATCACGCATCAAACATTTATTAAAATGTTTTTATGTTAATAAAGTCAATTAGGTTTTCTAAATTATAAGGATTTATCTTGTAAATTTGATTTTTAAATCTTACATAAAAGCATTAAAATGAATAGAGATTGGAATGACTTTAAATCTTTACATAGCAATATTTCAGGAGCTAGACAAGCTTTTGAACAGGCTTGTGAGACCCTTTTTAGAAAAATCCACAAAGGCAAATCTGTCAGTCAGGTAGAAGTAAAACAAGGCGATGGAGGCATTGATATATTTATTGGTGAATTAGGAGTAGAGCCTATTACTGTAATTCAATGCAAATTTTTTTTGGATACATTTGAAGAAAGTCAAAAATCTCAAATTAGAGGTTCCTTTGAAACAGCATTAAATTCAGACAAATATGAGTTAAAAGAATGGATTTTATGTATACCGAGAGTCATAGATATAGATGAGCATTCTTGGTGGTTTAAATGGAAACATAAAAAAATAGAAGAAAACATAAAAACTGAACAATTCATTCAGCTTGTAAATGGTAATGAACTAATACATTCATTTAAGGAAAATGACTTATATAATACTGTTTTTAAAATCGAAGATTCTTTAAAAATTGCAGAAATTCACAATGCTATTGTATCCAAAAAAAAAGAAATCCCTAAAGAAACAAATCCTCAAAAAGTATTATTTAATAACTATTCTAAAGAATGTGAAAACTATTACTTAGAAAGAGAAATCGATAAGGAATTCATCAATTCCTTAAAACTTAATAATTTATGGGTCTTTGGAAATTCTGGTTTTGGTAAGACTGCATTAGTAAATAGAAATTTGACAAAAAATGATATTGAGTATTGTTTTTGTGACTTGAGTCCAATAAATATTACAAGCTCCGAGCAAGTCATTGAAGAAATAATATTTAAAGTTGAAGAAAAATTTGAACTAGAAAGGAATCCTACTGTAACTAATAATATTAAACAACTCACACAACTCCTTTGTTGTACTAAGAAAAGTAAAATTATAATCGTTATCGATGAACTTTCTGTTAAAGACAATAAAATTCTAAAGGAAATTGCTACCGATTTAACTAATCTAGTGGTACATTATGGTAATTCTTTCCAAAATGAAGGATTGAAATTTGTAGTTTCAACTATTTCAAATCCAAAAGATATAATTGAAAATATATCTAAAGCCTCTGAACATTTCCAATATATTGATTGTAATGATTGGAGTATTAGTATAGAAAAATTATTTGAAATTCTCACTACTTCTTTGAGCATTGACTTAGAAGAACAGAAACAACATATTATAGAATCTTGCGAAAATTCGCCAAGAATACTTAAATCAATCTTTAGAAAAATAATTGCATTAGAAAATATAAATCCAGCGGCAATTATCAATGCAGTAAAAATAACGACTTCTGAATTAGTTAGATAATGGAAAAAGTGTTAAAAAAATATACAACTATACCTCAGCACCTCTATGTAAACAGGAATGCAGATACTCAATTAAAAAGAATTATTGAGGAAATGCAAAGACCCGGATATGTTTTAGTTGCCAGACAAATGGGGAAAACTAATCTTTTGTTTAATGCTAAGAGAACACTTGAAAATACTAATAGAGTGTTTGCATATGTTGATTTATCTAATCTATATAGAAATGAGAGAGATTGTTATCGAAATATTATAAATAATATTATAGAACCTAATTTAAATATTTTTGAAACTATCGAAAGTGATATTGAAAAAATAAGAGGGAAAAATTTACCTCCTCACAATGAATATTCAAGAAGTTTAGTTACTATCTTAAATTTTTTTAAAGGAGATTTAGTAATTATTTTAGACGAAATAGATGCTTTAAAAAGTATTGATTATTCCGACAACATATTTGCACAGATTAGAAGTAATTATTTTTCACGAACTAATTATCCTGTACTTGAAAGATTAACTTATGTCCTTTCTGGAGTAATAGAACCTACCGAATTAATTAAGGATAAAAACAAATCTCCTTTTAATATTGGTGATAAAATTTATTTAGATGATTTTACAAAAGAAGAGCATAATGAATTTATTAATAAAAGTAAGTTAACTATTTCTCCTATTATTTCAGACGCAATATTCAATTGGACAAATGGAAATCCTAGATTAACATTTGATGTTTGTGCCGAAGTTGAAAATTATATAATAGACAAAGGAGAAATTGACATTGAAATATTAGACAAGATAATTACAAAAAAATATTTAACCAGTTTTGATGTTGCCCCAATTGATCATATCAGAGAACTAGTTAAAACAAATAAGGATATTAGGAGAGCAATTAATAATATTCATAAAAAAAATTCAACACAATTAAATGATGAAATAAAAAGGAAGCTCTATTTATATGGAATAATCAACTCCAATTTCAACGAAGAAACTCATATTAAAAATAAAATAATTGGATTAAGTCTTACGGAAGAATGGCTTAAATCAATTGACAAGGATAAAGAAATCAGTTTTGTTTACGGACTTGCAAAGTATGGCGAGAAAGACTTCCAGAGTGCGATTGAAATATTTAAAGATGCTATTTTAATATCCGATAACAAAAGAGATATCGAAGCTTGTAATTATTTCATTGGTTTATCGTATCTAAAGCTAAACGAATATGAAAGTGCCTTAAGTTATTTTTCTATTGATTACATCGATGAAGTTTATAGAAACGATGCAAAAGCATTTTTAGGAGTTTGTCAAATGGCAACTGACGATGAAAATGGAATCATTACGTTAAAAGAAGCAGTGAAAAATGAGACTAATACTCATGCTTATCATAATGCTTTATTAAATTTAGCAGTAAATATAAATGATGAAGAAGAGGCTTTAACCTTACTTGAAAAATTATATAATTCAACTTCTATCTCCGAAAATTCAGATAAAGAGGAATTAAACCAACTTAAAGCTCTGTCATTATACTATCAATCTGTGATATTAGGAAAACGAAAGGATGAAAAGTCTGCTTTAGAAAAAACAGTTTTAGCTTTAGAATATTCAAATATATCTGATTCAGTATTTTTACTTTTTAACAAGTATCATTTACAAGATGAAAAAGATGAAAATATTAAAAGGGAATTAGTTGACAGCATTGTCAATTATCGACTTAAGTTTGATAGAAAAGATTCATACCCAATAAGCTTCAATGAATTACACAACTATTATTATTTAGACTTTATTTTTGATAAAAATGATTTAACTCTATTCAATAAATTATTAGACTACTTAGATATTGAACTTTTACCTAATATTAACAGATATGAAATAATTTATAAGTCAAGTGTTAATTCAATTAATAATAAATTGGATTTACTTGACTATCTGTTGACATTTTCAGGGGAGATAGAAGATGGGCTATTATTGACAATCTATAGGGATATATTGTTTTTAAATTCTCAAAATCACTCTACATTTTTAGGCAACTTCAATCAATATCTAGAAGCATTTGAAAAGGCTAATGATTTGGTAAATAACGATATTTATGTTTTTGCTCTTTGCATAAAGTTAAATTCAGATAGGAACAATATTTTAGAAGCACTTAAGTTATGTAAAATAATTGATAACAAAATAAAAGTCAATATTGACGAAAATTTGAAATTTGAATCCGTTATTATTTATTACTGGTTTTCAAATCTGTACTTCAGCATAAAAGATAGAAATAATGCAATTAAATATTCTGATATAACACTAGATATAATTAAAAATTCTAATGGAAAAAAAATGTCAATGATTGATGATGAGGGTTTAAAAGCAATATCAAGTCAATTAAATCAAATCAAGGCGTCCTCAAGTATTACGAGCCCTATAGTAATAACAAAAAAGTATGGGAGGAATGATAGAATAAAAGTCAAATACACAGATGGTAAAACTGTTGAAAAAAAATACAAGCAATTAGAAGCAGACATCTTAGCTGGCAGATGTGAAGTAATTTAAAACAAGAAACTTCTAATTTACATTGGTCTTATTTATTAGAATAATTACTTTCTTTCGATTCATAAAATTTATTTAAAATGTTAATAACATTTCCTAGATTACACAGTAAAGAGATTGTAGGGTCGAGACCAAAAAAGAACTTGATTTTACAACTTATTGAAGATAGTACTCAAATTGATTGTAAAATCTCATCTACCAATCAAAACTACTTAATTTTAGAAAGTAATTTTGGCAGACAGTATTGTTTAATATTAGAAACTGACAATATTCCTGATGGCTATGAATATGTCCTTTTGGCAAATAAGATTCAAGAAAGCGAATTGAGCGAGAACAATTTTAGTATAATAAAATGGGTAAAGCATCCTCTTATGAATAGTACACCTGATATGGTTGTAAGTTCTTGGAAAAACACTTTCACATTTAAAGAAGAAGACCAACAAAATAACATCATTGGTTTAAGAAATCCGCAAATAGGTGCTATTCATTCAATTTTAGGACATTTAACTAATGCTACTGAAATCGCTAATGTTGTTTTACCAACAGGGACAGGTAAAACCGAAACCATGTTATCAGTTTTGGTTACAAATAGATGTAAAAAATTATTAGTAACTGTTCCATCTGATTCTTTAAGAAGTCAGTTGGCAGGTAAATTTTATGATTTTGGTTGGCTAAAGAAAAAGGATAGTAATGGTAATAGTATTATGGAGGAATCAGCCATGTTTCCAATAGTTGGTATATTAAACACTAAATTTAATGACATTGCTGAACTGGAATACTTTTTTAATAAATGTAATGTAATTATTTCCACCATGGATTTAGTTGCAGGAAGTCGACCAAACCAAATGCATAAAATGTCGGAACTATGTTCCCATTTATTTATTGATGAAGCCCATCATTCTAAAGCAGGAAACTGGAATAAATTTATTAAAACATTTGAAAAAGGGAAAGTCATACAGTTTACAGCAACTCCTTATAGAAATGACGGTCAAATATTAGACGGAAAAATAATCTATAATTTTTCATTGAAAAATGCTCAAGAACAAGGCTATTTTAAGAAAATAACATTTTTGCCAATTAGGGAATATTATCAAAAAGATTCAGACTTAAAAATTTCTGAAGTTGCTATAGAAAAATTAAGAGAGGATATTAGCAATGGCTATGACCATATATTGATGGCTAGATGTGAAAATAAAAATAGAGCTGAGGAAATTTTCAACATATA
>CANBOV010000016.1 GCA_947371275.1 Flavobacteriaceae bacterium
CTCTTTTGCTGTTTTGGCAAGGGTTTGGATATGATGGGGTTAAACCTGTATAGTTATTTTAGGACGGGTCAGGATGCGTCAAGAATGATATTTGTTTAACTAAAACAGGATTTATTTAATAACCTGTATAGTTATTTTAGGACGGGTCAAGGTTTGAGAGGTGGTTAGAGTAAAGTCTACCTAAAGGTATAGTAGGCTTTAAGTAAACTCTATATAAACTCTGAGTAAACTCTATAGGATTTTAGATTGCTGATTTTTGAATGTTGATTGCAGCGTTTTTTTGTCTTTGAATATGGTGGTGGGTAGGGATTCTGTCGACATTCGCTAAGTTCTTGTATAGATTCGCGCTATCGAGTGTTCTGGATTCCCGCCTTCGCGGGAAAGACAAGCTACGGAATTGTTCTTAGAAGAAGTCCATTATCTCTTATCTATTTGTCTATCATCGCTTTCCAACAATCCAGCAATCCAATAATCTCATAAAAAAAGCTCCCATTGGGAGCCTTTTTTTATTTAAGGTAGATGTATTCTTGATATTCCATGCTGGTTTCTCGGGTGACTTTGCGTTGATCACGGGCTAGTTCTCTCATTGCTTCAACGCCTTTGCGAGCGCAGCGCTTTACTTTGGTAAGGCGGGTAGAAAACTCGGCTAGCTGCTTCGCATCTTCTGGGCTGAGTTTTGGTTTTATCTGTTCTAGTAAGTTGGTGAACTCATGCACGATTTCGCTGTTTTGTTCGTAATCGTCTTTTAATTCGTCTAGTAGTTCGTCGATTTCCTTGCTGATTTCCTTGCAGTGGTCTTCGCTTTTCTTGTGCAGGTCTTCGATGATTTTCTTTTCTCTATTGCCAAAAAGTCCCATGATTAAATATTTAAGTTGGTTGCTTTTCCAACGTAATTCACTCAAATTTAAGGAAATAAAGTGGGATTATTGTTAAAATGTTAATAACTTCTACTCCTGTTGTTTAATGCATGGCTTCGCTGAGGTCAACTTTCTTTTTTCCTTTTTTTACTAGGAGGATGAAAGGGATGCAAAAGAGGAAGAGTAGGCCTAGGTAGAGGAATATGTCCATATAGGACAAGACCGTACTTTGTTTGGTTACCCCAAAGTCAAGGATTTTATAGGCTTTTTGTAGGGCTACTTCTGGGCTGAAGCCTTTGGCCATGAAACCTCTTTGGAGTGTGTTGAGTCGGTTTTGTACATTCACTTTAGTAGGGTCAAGGTGGGCGATGAGGTTGACTCTATGTACTTGACTGAAACGGGCGATGAAAGTGGTGATGATGGCGATTCCAAATGAACCTCCTAGTTGGCGCATCATTCCTGTGAATGCGGCGCCTTCACCTATGCTCTTGCCTTTAAGGGCGGATAGGGATAGGGTGGTGATAGGTACGAATAATAAACCGAGTCCGAGTCCGCGCACGATTAACGGCCAAAACATGTGTTCGGAACCCGTATCGGGGGTCATGATGTTGTGCATCCAGTAGGTGAATATGAAGAAGGCCAGGAAGCCCATGGCAACTAGGTAGGTTTGTGGTACGCCACGTTGGATTAATTTTCCAATCATGGGCATCATGAAGGCCACTGTTATGGAGCTAGGCACAAGGAGTAGACCGGCATCGGTAGCGGTCCAGCCTAAAATGGATTGGGTATAGATGGGTACGATGAAGGTGGTGCCGTAGAGGCCAAATCCCATGATGAAGCTCATGACCACGCCTACTTTTAGATTGCTGTCTTTTAGTACGCTAAGATTTACTATAGGGTGCTTGTAGGTAAGTTGGCGCCAAATGAAGAAGAATAACCCCATGAAACTTATAATAGATAATCTGACAATCCAGACATCGTTGAACCAGTCGTCTTGTTGGCCGTGCTCTAAAATGTATTGAAGCGAACCAATGAAGGCTGCTAGCAGGACAATTCCAAGCCAGTCGACTTGGTTGGCTTTTAGTTTTTCGCCATACTTCGGACTTCTAACGAACGAAAGCGTTAGGAGCGTCGCTACGATACCAATGGGAAGGTTTATGTAAAAGATGTAGGGCCAGGAGAAGTTGTCTACTAGGTACCCTCCTAAGGGCGGTCCTAGGGTAGGACCTACAATTACACCCATACCGTAGATGGCTTGCGCCATACCCCGTTTTTCTAGCGGGTAGCTTTCGGTTATAATGGTTTGCGCGGTTACAAGAAGGGCGCCACCGCCCAAACCTTGGATGAAACGGAAAGCTACGAGTTCCCAGATGTTATCGGCATTTCCACACATGAAGGAGGCGACTGTGAAGATGATGATGGATGCGGCAAAGTAGTTTCGGCGGCCGAACTGTTGGGATAACCAACTCGTCATGGGGATTACGATTACATTGGCAATGGCGTAGGCGGTGATGACCCATGCTACATCGGTTAGGGAAGCGCCAAGGCTACCGCGCATGTTATTGAGCGCCACATTGACAATGGTGGTGTCTACAATCTCCAGCAGGGCACAAAGGACTGCGGTGATGGTGATGATGGTGCGGCGGAAACCGTATTCTACTAAGTCTTCTTGGACCATAGCTATTATTTTTTATTCTTTAAATGTTTGAAATTCCAATGGGAAAATTCCAAATTCCAAATTCCAATTTTCAAATTACTTTAGTATTACGTCTACGTCTACGTTCATTCCGGAGCGCAGGAGTTTTACTTTTTCTTTATCGTTATTATCGGTGAAGTTGATTCTTATGGGTAATCTTTGTACAGTTTTCACAAAGTTTCCGCTGGCGTTGTCTGGGGGCAAAAGGGAGAATTTAGAACCAGTGGCAGGGGAGAAAGAGTGTACTTCGCCTTCGAATTCATCGCCTGGAAAAGCATCGATTTTGAGTTTTACTTTTTGACCTTCGCGCATTTTGTTGAGTTGGGTTTCTTTGAAATTGGCTACTACCCATACGTCGTTGTTGTTGATTAGGTAGAACATGGATTGGCCAGGTTGCACTAATTGACCAGGTTGCAGGTCTACGGTAGACACTTGTCCGTCAATCGAAGCAGTTACTATGGTATAGCCCAAGTTTAAGTTGGCCGCATCCAAAGCCGCTTGTGCTTTTTTCACGTTGGCTGCAGCTACTAATACCTGTTTGTTGCTCACGTTGGTGCGCGCTGACGCTACGGTTCTTTGGAAGGAGGAGGCTTTTTGTTGGTCTTGCAGGATTTGCAATTGGCTTTGCGCTTCTTGTTTGGCCGCTTCTGCTTGTTCGAATTGCTGTTTTGTAATCGAGTGGTTTTTGTATAAGTTGTTGTATCGCTCGAAGTCGGCCCCCGCTCTTCTTAGACGGATTTTGGCTGTTTCGATACTACCTGAAGCCGATTGTACATTGGCCTCAGAAACAGAAACGTTGGCTTGTGCCGTACCGGTGTCGGCTTTGGCAACCTCTAGACTGTTTTCTGCCGCGGCTAAGTTGGCTTTGGCTTCTTCTAGTTTGACTAGGTAGTCATTTTTATCGATGACAAAAAGCGTGTCTCCTTTTTTAACCACGTCGTTATCTTTTACGAATACTTTGGTGATGTATCCGCCCACTCTTGGGATGATGGGATTCATTTTTTTGGCTACTTGTGCATCATCGGTGGTTTCGTGGGAGAGGGAATGGATGTATTTGTATCCGCCGTAGGTTAGACCCACCGCTAGTAAAACGATGAAGATTAGGGTAAATTTTTTATTGGTTTGTTTATTTTCCATGGTGTTTGACTTTAGTTTTGATTGATGCTTAAAGAGTTGATTAATTTACCGTTGGCGAATTGGAGTTCGTAGTATTTCTGCGCGATATCCGCCTTCGAAAGCGCTTGGTTGATTTTGGCTTGGAGTTGTTGGTTATCGGCTTCTAGCAAATCGTTTGTATCGGCAAGGCTGTTGTCGTAATTATCTTTTACGATGCGGTAGTTTTCGGTGGCTTGTTCCAAGGCTTTTTCGTAAACGGTACTTTGCTTAAGGGAAAGCGTATAGTTTTCTTTGGCTTGGAAGGTTTCTTCTTTGATTTGGTCGTTTAGCAGCGCTACTTCAACTTCGGTTTCTTTGGCCTTGCTTTGGGCTAATTTGATTTGCTTACTGTTTTTGAAGATATTGGCTAAGTCATAGGAAACGCCAACGCCGACGTTCATAGCATTAGTTACAGTTAGCACATTGTTTAGATCAAAGGCTATGTAGCCACCGGTTAATGAAAGAGAAGGGTAGTAGTTTCCTTTGGCTATTTTGATACCGCTCTCGGCAGCAGCTTTTCTAAGCTCCATGGCTTTTAAATCGTTTCGTTCGCCTGTTGTCGTATTCCCTATATTGCTTTGCATCTCTCTTTTGATTGCTTCGATGTCAATTTCGACCGCTGTATTCTCAGGAAGTTTCAATAGCGTAATCAAGCGGTAATTGGCAATGGCAGTATTTTTCTTGGCGTTGTCTAGAGACAACTGTATGTTGGATTGTTGTAATTGTGCTTTTAAAAGATCATTGCGGGCAATTAGGCCATTTTCCTCCATGGCTTTGAAGTCTTTTACGCGTTGCTCGGCCGTTTTGAGATTGTCTTCTATTAGGTCGGTTATTTGCTGTGCCTTGTACAAAGTCGAGAACAACGACACTACTTCTAGTCCTATTTCTTCTTTAGAATGCTTTTCTGCAAACGTTTCTGCCTTGTACATGCTTTGAGATGCCTCAATGCTGTTCTTTAGCTTAAAACCATTAAAAACAGGCATGGTCATATTGACTTGTCCTAATACCAATTGGTCAATTTTGAGCGGAGCTGCATTAGAGCCACTGCCGGAAGTGTTGCTGGATTGAATATTGGAATCCACGTGGGCACTGGAGAGGCGTAGGTATTGCCCAGAAGCTTTAAGGCTAGGGTATTGATTATTTTTGGTAGTTTCAAGTTCCAATTGGGAGGTTGTCACTTTAGTTTTGGCCAAAGCGGCAGCGTCACTATTGGTAACTGCGATCTCTACTGCTTCTTTGAGGGTTAGTAGTTTTTTGTCTTGCGCTTGGCTATGAGTGCTGGCCAAGAGGAGTAAGGGGATGAGTAATAGTTTACTTTTCGTCATATACTAGCAAAGCTTTGATGGTTTTTTGAATGTGTTGGGTGAGGGTGGTAGCGACATAATGGTTGTAGGCTTCCTCAGAAGTTAGGTTTAGGATTTTTAGGTATAAGGGTTTGTTCATGTGGAATTGGAAATAGGTTCCCATGATGACTGGAGGGAGTAAATCGACGTTGATGTCTTTTTGAAATACGCCTGAGTCTTGCCCTTCTTTGATGATATTTTTGAATGTTTCTAGGTTGCTGCGTTTCATCTCGGTGAAGCTATCAAAGTTGAGTTCTCTTTTTTTGGTTGAAAACTCGAAATGGACGATTTGGTAGATACAGCGGTTCTTATTGATGCGGCTGATGTAGAGTTCGATTAGTTTGTCTACTTTTTCAAAAGGGGGCAGGTTTTCGTTATAGATGCTTTCGAGTTGCAATCGCATGTCGGCTATCCTATTCACGACGATGGCTTCCAGTAATTTTTCTTTGGAGCCAAAGTAGTAGGATATCATGGCGATATTGATGTTGGCTTTTTTTGCGATGTCCCTGATTGAAGTACCGTCAAATCCTTCTTCGGCAAACAGCTGTTCGGCTACTTGTAGAATTTCGATTTGCTTTTCGTTAAATTCAGTCATATTTGTGGTTGTTATTAAACAAGGACAAAGTTAAACAAATGTTTAAATTAAACGATTGTTTAAATCGAATTTAACAATTATTTAATCTGATAAAATGGTATAGATATATTCTATAGTGAATGTTTAAAATTATATAAATGAATATATTATACTATTTTATGTGAAGTGTAAATTCAAATATAATAATGAGTATTATCTTTCGAGCCAATTCTTTAAAATCGTCATTCCTTGAGGAGTTAAGATACTTTCGGGATGGAATTGCACCCCTTTTAGGTCGTAATTTTGGTGTCGGATCGACATGATGTGACCGTCTTCGTTTAGTGAAGTAACAATTAATTCGTTGGCTATAGTATGTGGGTCTATGACCCAAGAATGATAGTGCCCGGCTTCGAATACTGGATCGATGTTGGTAAATAGTGTCTCACTAGTATCTTTTATAGTTACTTTAGAAGAAATACCGTGAAGTACTGGTTTTAAATTAATTAATGGGGAATTAAAAACTTCGGCGATCGCTTGTAGGCCTAAACAAATACCCAGTATGCTTTTGGAAGCGGCATAGGTTATGATAGTTTCTTTTAAAAGGCCTGCTTCGCTGGGTAGACCGGGTCCGGGAGACAGCAGTATTTTAGAGTAAGGCTTTAAGTCATCTAGTTCAAATTCGTCGTTTCTGTAAACTACTACAGTTGCGTTTAGCGATTCTAGGTAGTGGACTAGGTTGTAAGTAAAGCTATCATAGTTGTCAATAACGGCTATTGTAATCATGTTGCGACGGGGATTTGAATTGCAAAGATGGCTAATTTTTTAAAACAAAAAACCCCGAAAATTTCTTTTCGAGGTCTTTCTTTTCATAGCAATTGTTCCTAGGAATTAGAACTGTAGGTTAACAGTTAAATCGAAATCATCATTGATTGTTTTGTCACCAAGGTTATCAAAGAAGCTACCAGAACCATATTTGATACCATATTTAGTTCGGTTTACTTTTAATTCAGCAGTTGCTGTATTGTCTTTCGTTGTTAATTCAAAGCTTACTGGGTTTGTAATGCCTTTTATGGTTAGGTCGGCCGTTACATTATAAACTCCTTTTGATTTCTCACCAATTCTAGTAAATTTTAAAGTAGCGGTTGGATTTTTATCCGTACCAAAGAAATCTTCTGATTTTAAGTGGCCGTTTAATTTATCTTTCCAATCTCCTGTTAGATCAGTATCAGTTAGTGACGTCATGTCAACGGTAAAGTTACCACCAACTACTTTTCCAATTTTGAAGATTAGGGTACCTTCTTTGAAGTTTACGGTTCCAGTGTGCTGTCCTGTTACTTTTTTACCTAACCAAGTAATGGTACTTTTCTCAGCGTTGATTTTTTTGGTTTGCGCCGTAGCTACTGTAGTTCCAAAAGCAACTAATAAGGCTATGGCAATTGTTTTTACATTTTTCATTTTTAAATTGTTTTAAAGTTAATTGATTATAAAGTAATAAATAGGTCTTCATTTGATTTGCGCACTTTGGCACCGTGTTGTGTTGCGTCTTCTTCGTGACGGTATCCAACTGCGGCTACTACAGCAGCATTAAGATTGAGTTTGTCTAACCCTAAAATTTCATTGTATTGGCCAGCGACAAAGCCTTCCATAGGGGTAACGTCAATTTTTAATTCGGCCGCTGCATTTAATAAGTTACTTAATGCGATATAGGTTTGTTTAGCGGTCCAAGTATTTTTGACTTCCTCTGGCATTCCGCCTACCGCACCTTTCATATAATCTCCGTATCCGGCTAATGCTTCTACAGGAACGTTTCTCGTTTCAGAAACATTTTTAATATAACTGTCTACATCGGCATCAGTCACGGTTGTTTGATTGGCAAATACAATCAGGTGTGAAGCATCTACGATTTGGGTTTGTCCCCATGAAGCCGGTTGAAGCTTTGCTCTTAATTCAGTATTCTCCACGATGATCACTTTGTAAAGTTGGAGACCAAACGAAGAAGCGGACAAACGAATGGCTTCTTTTAAAGTATTTAGGTCACTTTCAGATACTTTTTTAGTGGTATCGAATTTTTTGGTTGCATAACGCCATTTGGCATTTTCATTAAAATTACTCATAGTTTTTTTTTAAAGAGTTATTGTTCTGTATTTTTCTAATAAAGAGTTTAATTGCTGTAATTCAACTTGGCTAAGATTTGAGGCGAATAGTTGTTCGTGTTCGTTTACTTTAGGATCCAATTCTGCTAAAACGTTCAATCCTTTTGAAGTGATTGCCACTTCTATTTTTCTTCGGTTCTCTGGGCAAACTTCGCGAGTAACAAACTCTTTTAAGAGTAACTTGTCTATTAATCGGGTAGTGTTACTGTTTTTGGCAAGCATACGTTCTTGGATGATACACATATTGGCCGGATTGCCTTTTTGTCCTCTAAGGATGCGCAAGACATTGTATTGCTCTCCTGATAAGTCAAAAGGTTTTAATAGTTCTAGAAACTTATCGTTGATTACATTCTGTGTATACATAATGCTCAAGATGGCTTTTTTTGCATCATCCATAATAACATTTGATTTTATGACTTCTTCGATTTTCATAATTACACATACAATATTTGTAGGTACAAATGTAAAACATTTTATTGTTGTATATACAAATGTCATGTTATTTTTTTGTTAAAATAATTACACAGCAGCGTTAAGGGTGGACAATGATAAAAAAACACGAGGACTGAATCAGATTCTCTTTTATCCTATGGTCAAAAGAAATATCTTTGTTTTTTTAAATTAAGGACATTATGAATCTAGCACAAGAAGACTGGGTAGACCAACTTAATGCTGATACTAACGCGGTAATCTTGGACGTTAGAACAGAAGAGGAATGTAATGAAGGTATTATTCCCAATGCGATTACTATAGATATATACAAAGGGCAAGGGTTTATTTATGAAGTAGATGCTTTGGATAAAACCAAAAATTATTATGTGTATTGTAAAGCAGGTGGCAGAAGTGCGCAGGCTTGTGCGGTGATGAACCAACTTGGTTTTGAAAACACCTACAATTTGGAAGGCGGTTTCATGCAGTGGCAAGGGGAAGTTTCTTTTCCTGAATAGACAGGTTGTTTTTGTTTTGCTTTATATAGCAGCGACGCCTACTTTACCTATGAACCCAAATGCTTTATGAAGAAATCCATTTTAGTACTTATGCTTTGCGCTTTGTTCTCTTGTAAATCAGGTTATCTTGATTCGAAGAAATCCCCTGTGGTGTTAGATATAGCTCAGGAGCAAAACGATAATACTTTTGTCAATCTGAAGAATTACAGTTCGGGATTTGTGTATGATATGAAATATGCTACTTCGGATAATTTTCTTAAGGAGTCGGTTTACCCTTGTCAGGAGTGTTTCTTGAGGGTAAAAACCATTAAATCTTTATTGGAAGCCAATGCTGCTTTTTTAGAAAAAGGGTACCGCATTAAGCTCTTTGACTGCTACCGTCCTATAGCAATACAGAAAAAGATGTGGAAGATTGTTCCTGATGCTAATTTTGTTGCCAATCCTAAAAAAGGATCCATTCACAATAAAGGAGGTGCTGTAGATATTACTTTGGTGGACTCGCTGGGAGTAGAATTGGACATGGGGACTAGTTTTGATTACTTTGGTGAACAAGCCAGTCATAACTATCAAAATCTATCCGAGCAGGTGTTGGCCAACCGCAAGTTGTTGAAAGAAATCATGCTTCAGCATAATTTTAAATCCTATGACTCTGAGTGGTGGCATTACAATTTAGTTAACAGCAGTGCTGATAAGGTATCTAATTTGAAGTGGAAGTGTGTTCCTTAGTTATCTAAGCATTTCAAGTAATCAATAAAATACTTTTCGGGTTCGTACTTGTTTTTGTCCATTTCAGAAACAAACTCAGTTTTAAAAGGATAATCAATAGTTTCACCGGCAAACTTCACTCTCATGTAGGTAACCGGAGATGTTTTTAAATCTTCAAAGTTTTCTTTGGTGAATAAAAAGGTACCGCTAATGATGCGATTGTTGCCATTTTTATCGTCTCTTACTAAAGTACCACAAGTGTCATTGCCATTAAATAGTAAGGTTACAATTTTGCCGTTATTAAGCTGTAAATACACTTTGGAACTGGCATCAAAACAATTGGCACTGATAAAATCAGCGCTGCGGGTTAAGAATTGCGCTTCCACCGCCAAAATTCCGTTGGTACTGGATAAGGCAAAGAATATATTGGTAGAGTTACCCGCAAAACTGCGTTCAAAGATCATTTTTTGCTTGAAGGATTTGTACGAACCCAAACTATCTTTCACCTCGTTGTCAATTTCACAAGGTTTTTGAGCAAAAGCTAGGGCATAAAAGCATAATGATAAAGCTAAAAGCAGTTTTTTCATGGTTTAATTAATTTTGGCGCAAAGTAAAACTATTTTCTCATTAGTACTAGAAGTCGTAAAAAAACAATACAAATCGCCTCCTTCTTTTATTTTCCATTTTTTACGAATGGTTTCCACGGTATCCGGAAAATTTCTAGTTGTAATATTGGCTTTCTTACCCTCCAAAAAGGACTTCATTTCTTTTTTATTATACTCCAATACGGTGTCGATTTTAAATACCCTGCCTGGAAAATTGAGTAGCAAAGAAGCCGAGTATAAATGGGAGTGCGGATGTAGCTTGGAAATACCAAAGGCAACAGCGACTTCGTCGAAGCCTCCTGATTTCATAATGGCAGCATTGGGTTCGTAGAGGTATTGCTGGGGTTGTGCATAGTTCACGGCTTCTTTTAGCTCGTGCTGTTCAAATGAGAATGATTCTGTACCGTCTTTTTTTAGATTACAAGTGTGCAGCGTAATAGCAGCATGGTAGTGTTTTTTTATCACCCAAAGCAGCTCTTTTACTTCATTGTCAACTGCTACTATGTGAATTTGTTTTACGTTTTTCAATTCGGATAACCCTGCCGTAAGGTCTAAAATGGGGGCTGTTTTCACTAGTATATTGGAAGTGAATTCAAAATAAAAATCCAATAAGTCGGGTACGTTGGGCAGGCAATCTTGCAGCATAAACACTTTACCTTTGCTATCATTCCTTCTGGAAGGGTCAAGGTAAATCCAATCAAACGAGCGATTTAATTCTTTTAAAATAACCGTACTGTCCCCTTGAATGCAGTTAAGGTTGTCTAGTTGGAGTTGAGCACAATTATGTTGGACGATTTCTGAAAGTTCGACCTTGATTTCGCAATGCGTTACCTGCGTTATGCGTTTGGAAAAATAAAAATCATCTACACCAAAACCACCTGTTAAATCAATAAGTGATTCCCCCGAAACTAATTGCGCTTTATAGGCCGCTGTTTTTTCAGAGGAGGTTTGTTCTACTGATATTTTACTGGGGTAAAGGATATTGGCTGCGTTGAACCAGCTTGGTAATTTGTTTTTGGCTTTTTGTTTGGCCGAGATTTGGTGGAGGATTTCTACCCATTCAATTTGCGGAAACGGGTTTTTTTGAAAAGCCAATTTAGCCACATCTTCGCTTAGAGAAGCATTGATGAATTGTTGGATATCACTATGGAGCAGCGAGGAATTCAAGGGTATTAATTCTTGAAGATATAATTCAAAATATTGGCACCCATCTTAAGCGCTTTTTCGCGTACTTCTTTGGGGTCATTATGCACTTCAGGATCTTCCCATCCATCCCCTAAATCACATTCATAGGTGTATAATAATACTAGGCGATTTTCAATAAAGACCCCAAAAGCTTGTGGGCGTTTCCCATCATGTTCGTGGATTTTGGGTAAGCCATTGGCAAATAGATTGGGCTTTTGAAAGATGGGGTGATTGGCAGGAATTTCTACTAAATCATTATTGGGGAATATTCTTTTGATTTCTCTTCGGATGTATTGATCCATCCCATAATTGTCATCGGCATGAAGAAAGCCGCCGGAAACTAAGTAGTTTCTCAAATTAACAATTTCAGCATCGCTGAACACCACATTACCATGTCCGGTCATGTGCAAGAAGGGATAAGAAAACAGTTCAGGACTGCCTGGTTCTACGGTTGCTGGTTTGGCTTTAATATTCGTATTAATAGTTTGATTAGCATATTTAATCAAATTGGGCAACGAGGTTGGGTTGGCATACCAATCACCGCCGCCGTTGTATTTTAAGAGTGCAATTTCTTGAGAAAAGGCAAGTGATGATGTGAATAAAAACAGCAAAAGAATTTTTTTCATAGGTTCGGAAAGGTTATGCTTCATTCTTAAAAACGACACTGTGACAGGCCACTACTGCAGCCGTTTCTGTGCGTAATCTTGTAGCTCCCAAAGATACAGGAATAAAATTATGCTCAAGGGCTAATTGAATTTCTTTAACAGAAAAATCCCCTTCAGGGCCTATTAAAACGAGCACATCTTGATTGGTTTGCAGTTCGTTTTTCAAGGAGCGTTTATCGGTTTCTTCGCAATGCGCAATAAACAATTGTCCTATTTGCTGGGTTTGGATAAATTCTTTGAATGCTACTGGTTCGTTGAGTATAGGTAAATAATAGTGCAAGGATTGCTTCATAGCACTTTCTACTATTTTTTGAAAGCGGTCTGTTTTGATTACTTTACGCTCTGAATGTTCACAAATAATAGGGGTGATTTCTTGTATTCCGATTTCGGTTGCTTTTTCCAAAAACCATTCGTAGCGTTCATTCATTTTGGTGGGGGCTACCGCGAGATGCAGACGGTAAGGCAATGCCTCCTGTTTTTCATAGGCATTGATTTTGACGGTACATTTGTTGTCTGAGGCAATGGTAATTTCGGTGTGGAAAAGAAACCCTTTCCCGTTGGTTACTTGCAAAATATCGCCTTCTTTTTTGCGTAATACTTTGATGATGTGTTTGCTCTCTTCTTTGTCAAAAACAAAAGTTGTAGCCTCTTGTGTTATCGTAGGGTTGTAGAATAGTTGCATATTAAAACTCAATTCGGGCTTTAGACGTTGTGTGCGCATCCGAGAATTTATCGGATAAATATTTTTGGTACCCCACAATTCCAATCATCGCAGCATTATCTGTAGTGTATTCAAATTTAGGGATAAATGTTTTCCAGCCATACTTACTTTCTGCTCCCTTTAAGGTAGTTCGTATGCCAGAATTGGCTGAAACTCCACCACCTATGGCAATTTGTTTTATACCGGTTTCGGCTACTGCTAGTTTTAGTTTATCCATCAGTATTTCGATGATGGTATGTTGGACAGAGGCACAAATATCGGCTTTGTTCTCTTCGATAAAATTGGGATTGGCTGCAACATTCTTTTGTACAAAATACAAAATTTGTGTTTTAAGTCCGGAGAAACTAAAGTCTAAACCATCAACTTTAGGTTTGGTGAACGCGTATTTTTTTGGATTTCCTTCCTTGGCAAACTGATCAATCAGCGGGCCACCAGGATAAGGGAGTCCGAGTATTTTAGCTGTTTTATCGAAAGCTTCACCCACAGCATCGTCGGTGGTTTCACCAATGATTTCCATATGGAAGAAATCATGCACTTTTACAATTTGGGTATGTCCACCAGAAATGGTTAGCGCCAAAAAAGGGAAGGTAGGTTTTTCAAAACCTTCTTCGCTGATAAAGTGCGCTAAGATGTGCGCATGCATGTGATTAACGGCTACTAAAGGTATTTCTAAAGCCAAGGATAACGATTTAGCAAAAGAACCGCCTACCAGTAAAGAACCCATTAAGCCAGGGCCTTGTGTAAACGCAATAGCCGAAAGCTGTTCTTTGGTAATGTTTGCTTTTTTTAGCGCTACATCAATGACGGGAACAATGTTTTGTTGGTGGGCACGGGAAGCCAATTCAGGTACCACACCACCATATTCTTCATGGATGCTTTGTCTAGCGACCACATTAGAAAGTACGATATCGTTGCGTAAAACAGCCGCTGCCGTATCGTCGCACGAACTTTCGATAGCCAGAATAAAAACTTCTTCAGGATGCATAAAAGGCACGAATTTTGAGTTATATTTGACAGTCCAACAGTTAAACCAAATATAATAGATTTTTACAAAGGTAATTTTCTTTCCCAAGTCATAATAATAATTGGAAAAAAATAAGACAAATAACGGGTTTATAAAGTTTAGAAGGATTGTACTTCGCACTATAGCAGTATTACTTCTACTTTTACTCATAACAAGTATTGCTCTTACTTTACCTGTCGTGCAGACTAAAATTGCCCGCTACGCAACCGAAAGAATCAACAAAGATTACGGAACCAATATTAACATAGATAAAATAGCCATTACTGTTTTTGGCGGTGTTAAGATTAAGAATCTACTAATTCTTGATCACCATAAAGATACTTTGATCTATTCCAAAAGAATCAAAACCAGTATATTGGATGTTAACAAACTAGTTAATGGTAAGTTGTTGTTTGGTGATTTGCGTTTTGATACCTTTTATCTTCAGATTAAAACCTATAAAAGAGAAAAAGAAACCAATTTAGATTTATTTGTAGCGGCTTTTGATGATGGCAAGCCAGGAAGTGGCAAGTTTTTAATGAAATCAAAAAACATTTTTCTTAAGGACAGTCGATTTGTCATGTTGGATTACAATAGATCGCAACCCAAAGATGTTGATTTCACTAAGCTCAATGCTCATTTGAATGACTTTATGATTAAAGGGCCTAATGTTTATGCTGCTATTACAACCATGTCATTTAAGGATCATCGAGGGGTATTTGTTGAAAATTTACAATCCGATTTTGCCTATACCAAACACGACATCAGCCTAAAGAAACTTGAAGTTACCACCAAAGAATCCTTCCTAAAAGGGAACGTAATCCTTAGATATAGTAGAGATAATCACGATTTTAGTGACTTCAATAATAAAGTGAAATTTGATGTAAAATTGGATAGCGCTACCCTGTCGTCAAATGACATACGTTATTTTTACAAGGAATTAGGACGCAATCAAAAATTTTACTTGAATTCTAAAATAAAAGGGACGCTGAATAATTTCTATGCTACCCACCTTTACTTGCAGGACCGTAAAAAAACGATCATTAGAGGGGATGTTAACTTCAAAAACCTTTTCCCAAGAGCTCCAGGTCAATTTTACATGAAAGGAAACTTCTGGAAAATTGCTTCTAATTATAGTGATTTAACCAAATTGTTGCCCAACATCTTAGGAAAGAAATTGCCCACTTCATTAGCTAAATTGGGGCAGTTTGATTATACAGGAAGAGCTGAAATTACACAGCAGTATATTACTACCAATTTTGTAATGAATACGGCCCTAGGGATTTTAGAATCAGATTTGCATATGTCAAACCTCACCAACATCGACAACGCTCAATACAAAGGGAAAGTCATACTTGATGGTTTTGATGTAGGCGCAATGATGAATGACAATACCATTGGGAAAGTTAGTTTGAATCTTGATGTAGAAGGGAAAGGATTTACCCGTAAGTATTTGAATACTTCCTTTGTGGGTGATGTGTTTCAAGTGAAATATAACGGTTATAATTATACAAAAATTATCGTAGACGGAAGTTTTAAGGAACCTATGTTTAAAGGGAAGTTTAATATAAACGACCCTAATTTATTTATGGATTTTGACGGCACGGTTGATCTTTCTAAAAAGGAGAATATCTATGATTTTAATTCCAAAATAGATTATGCTAATTTGGTTAAACTCAACTGGATTAAAGACTCTATATCGGTTTTTAAAGGAGATATCATCGTTAAAGCTAGTGGAAACTCTTTTGATAATTTAAAGGGAGATTTAGTGCTAACCAATGCTTCCTATCAAAATAAAAAAGGGCAGTATTTTTTAGATTATTTGAATGTTAATTCGCGCTTTGATGTTAATGGAGAACGCAATATTGTCATCAATTCTCCTGATGCTATTGAGGGGTCTGTAGTGGGAAGGTATAAGTTCAATCAATTACAAAAGATGGTTGAAAATTCGTTGGGTAGTTTTTATGCCAATTACAAACAGAATAAAGTATTGCCAAATCAATACCTCAAATTTGACTTTGCACTCCACAGTAAGATTATCGAAATTTTTAATCCCGATATTTCTTTAGCTCCTAATACGCTGTTAAAAGGGAATATCAGTTCGGACACCAAAAACTTCAAACTCGATTTTAATTCCCCACAAGTAGTTGCTTACAACAATACTTTTGATAAAATCTTAATTCAAGTAGATAATAAAAACCCCTTGTATAATGCCTATGTTCAAATGGATTCCATTAAAACCAAGCGATATAAGGTAAGGGACTTCAGCATGATTAATACGTTTTCTAATGATACCCTTCACTTCAGAACCGAGTTTAAAGGAGGGAAGAGGGGGAATGACTTTTACAACTTGAATTTATACCATACGATAAACAAAGACAATAAGAATGTTATTGGATTTAATAAATCAGAATTGCAATTCAAGGATTACCTATGGTTTTTAAATGAAAAAGAAGGGACAGAAGACAATAAAATTGTCTTTGATAAAAAACTTAAGAACTTCTCGTTTAATAACTTGATGCTGTCACATGGCGAACAAAGTATTAATTTTATGGGCTATTGGAACGGGAAAAAGGATAAGGATTTAGAACTCACCTTTGACAAGGTCAATTTGAATAAAGTCACCCCCGATGTTGAAAAATTCCAATTTGATGGAAAATTAAATGGAAAAGTAAATTTTAAACAAACCAATGATATCTTCCTGCCTACCTCCACGTTAAGGATCGATAGTTTACAAGTTAATGCTATTGCATTGGGTGAAATGAATTTAGACATTAAAGGGGACGAGACCTTAAGTAAATTTCACCTGAACTCCACCTTAAATAATAAAAATGTGGAGTCTTTTAGCGCCAACGGAGACATCTCGATTGTTGACAATCAAACCTTATTAGATGTCGATTTAAATTTTGACAAATTCAATCTTGGAGTTTTAGGAAAAATAGGGGGAGATGTCATTACGAATATTAGAGGGTTTGCGTCTGGAAGCGCGAGAATAGATGGTAATCTTAATGAATTAGATTATAACGGTAGACTTTTCGTTAATGAAGCGGGACTCACCATTCCGTATCTCAACACCGATTATGTTTTTGATGATCGATCTATTGTAGACGTTACCGAAAATAAGTTTATCATTCGAGAAACCAATATTACCGATACCAAATTTGATACAAAAGGAACCCTCAGCGGGTTTATCAAACACAAACAATTTGGCGATTGGCAATTGGATTTATCGGTTTCATCCAACCGACTATTGGCGCTCAACACTACAGATCATGAGGATGCTGCTTATTATGGAAAAGCATATATGAATGGTTCAGCTTCAATTAAGGGACCAACCAGTGGATTGATGATTAAGGTTGATGCAGAATCGGCTAAAGGTACCGATATAAAAATCCCTATCAATGATGCTGAAGCCGTGCAAGAAAGCAGTTATATACACTTCTTAACGCCTCAAGAAAAAAAGAAGAAAAACAACAATGCTGTAGCTGTAGCTAAAGATTATCACGGATTGGAATTGGAATTTAATTTTGAAATCAACAATAATGCTTCTATAGAGGTAATTCTGAATAGAGAATCGGGTCATGGTATGAAAGGGAAGGGATATGGCACTTTGTTATTTCGAATCAACACATTGGGTAAGTTTGAGATGTGGGGTGATTTCATTGCGCTAGAGGGTACTTATAACTTTAAGTATGGTGGATTAATAGATAAAAAGTTTGATGTTAAAAAAGGAGGGTCTATCACTTGGACGGGTGATCCTATGGCGGCCAGTTTAAACTTAGAAGCCATTTATAAAACGTCGGCCAATCCATCGGTTTTAATTAATAATCCTTCCTTTAATAAAAAAGTCGATGTGGTGGTTACCATAGCGGTAAAAGGAAATTTGACAAGTCCGGAGCCCGATTTTAACATCAGTTTCCCAACCGTTGGGAGTTCGCTAAAATCAGAAATCCAAACTCAATTAGAAGATAAAGACAAGCGACAAATACAAGCCTTATCCTTATTGTCCTCTAATACTTTTTTAAGCACGGTAGGGGTAAGTCAGTCCCAACCTAGTAATCTTTTATTTGAAAAGGCAGGAAGCTTATTTACCGATATTTTTTCGGGAGCGGATGATAAGATTTCTATAGCTCCTGAATACATTGCTCCGGATAGAACACCAAATCAGCAAACTGATGCACGTATTGCCGTTTCGGTTACTTCAAAAATCAATGAAAGAATTACGGTCAATGGAAAAGTAGGGGTGCCTATAGGCGGTATTAACGAGTCTACAGTAGTAGGCGATGTAGAAGTACAATACAGAGTAAACGAGGACGGTACATTGAATCTGCGTGTGTTTAATAAAGAAAACGACATTACTTATATAGGACAAGGGATTGGCTATACGCAAGGAGTTGGAATTTCCTATGAAGTTGATTTTGACACGTTTAAAGAGTTGGTCAACAAAATCTTTAAGAATGCCAAAATTAATAAAATGACCCCGGTCAATTCTAGTGACGTGCACGATTCTACTCCCGTTACTGATGACATTACTATTGTCCCTAAAAAAGAAGAAGAAAAGAAGAAAAAAACAGCTACTCCACAAAATAAAGAAGCAATTCCTGCCGAGGATTGAGGGATAATCTTCACTTTGCCATTAACAACTCAAAAACTTATCAACGAAAACGTTTGAATTTCCCTAATATTATTAATATAGTAATAATATAGTAGAAATTATGCGCCTTCTTTGCTAATTTTACATTTTAATATTGAAAAAATGTCTAAAAACATAAAAAAAATAGGTGTGTTAACATCCGGAGGTGACGCTCCAGGTATGAATGCCGCCATCCGTGCCGTGGTTAGAACGTGTGCCTATCACAACATCGAATGTATAGGTATTTATAGAGGATACCAAGGAATGATAGAAGGAGACTTTAAAGAAATGGGTCCGCGTAGTGTAAACAATATTGTAAACAAAGGAGGAACCATCTTAAAATCGGCTCGTTCTAGAGAATTTATGACTACCGAGGGTCGTCAAAAAGCACACCAAAACTTGGTTAACGCTGGAGTAGATGCGCTAGTAGTAATTGGTGGCGACGGTTCTTTTACTGGAGCAGAAGTATTCAACGAAGAATACGGTTTTCCAGTAATGGGTATCCCGGGAACTATTGACAACGATATTTTTGGAACCAGCCACACTTTAGGCTATGATACCGCTTTAAATACAGTTGTAGAAGTAATTGATAAAATTAGAGATACCGCCAGTTCGCACAACCGCTTATTCTTTGTGGAGGTGATGGGCAGAGATGCAGGACATATTGCCTTAAATGCCGGAATTGGTGCTGGTGCAGAAGAAATATTGATTCCAGAAGAAGACCTTGGATTAGATCGCTTACTAGATTCTTTGAAAAAAAGTAAGGCTTCAGGAAAATCATCGAGTATCGTAGTGATTGCTGAAGGAGATAAAATTGGTAAAAATGTATTTGAATTAAAAGATTATGTAGAAGCCAATTTGCCAGAATATGATGTTAGGGTTTCGGTATTAGGTCACATGCAACGTGGGGGTGCCCCTTCTTGTTTTGACCGTGTACTTGCATCTAGATTAGGAGTGAAAGCAGTGGAATCCCTATTGGAAGGAAAATCCAATTTTATGGTGGGATTGATTGCCGACAAAGTAGCACTGACACCATTAGAGCAAGCTATAAAAGGCCATACTGAAATAGACAGAGAATTGCTGCGAGTATCTGATATCATGTCGACCTAAGGATATAAATTAAATAGAAAACATAAATAAAATAGTAAATAATCGGCATAAAGCCTAAAGCCCAAGAAAATGTCAAAAGTAAAATTAGGAATTAACGGTTTCGGTAGAATTGGAAGAATTGTATTCAGAGAAACCTATAATAGAGATAATGTAGAAGTAGTAGCCATCAACGATTTATTGGATGTTGATCATTTGGCTTATTTATTAAAATACGATTCAGTACACGGACGTTTTGCTGGAAGAGTAGAAGTAAAAGAGGGTAAACTATACGTTAATGATAAATACATTAGAGTAACCGCTGAAAGAGATCCTAAACTGATCAAATGGAATGAAGTAGACGTTGATGTAGTAGCTGAAAGTACGGGCATCTTTACCACTTTAGAAACCGCTCATGCACACATTGAAGGTGGGGCTAAAAAAGTGGTAATCTCTGCACCATCGGCAGATGCGCCAATGTTTGTAATGGGAGTAAATCATACACAAGCTAAAGCAACCGATTTAATCGTATCTAATGCTTCATGCACTACCAACTGTTTAGCACCTTTAGCTAAAGTTATTAATGATAATTTCGGAATCGTAGAAGGGTTAATGACTACCGTGCATGCTACGACTTCAACGCAAATGACTGCTGATGGTCCTTCAAGAAAAGACTGGAGAGGTGGACGTGCTGCTAGTATTAACATCATACCTTCTTCAACAGGAGCTGCAAAAGCAGTAGGAAAAGTAATTCCTGAATTGAATGGTAAGTTAACGGGTATGTCGTTCCGTGTACCTACTGTTGATGTTTCTGTAGTTGATTTAACTGTGAAGGTAGCTAAAGAAACTTCGTATGAAGAAATTATGGCAGTTTTGAAAAAAGCGTCTGAAAACGAATTAAAAGGAATCCTTGGCTATACCGAAGATGATGTAGTATCTCAAGATTTCGTTTCAGATACAAGAACATCTATTATTGATGCTAAAGCCGGAATAGGATTGAACTCTACCTTCTTTAAATTAGTTTCATGGTACGATAATGAATATGGATATTCTAGTAAATTAATTGATTTATCAGTACATATTGCTGGATTAAAATAAATAATAAATAAAAAATCCCGTTACATTTGCTGTGACGGGATTTTTTATTTCCTTGACCAAACTAAACCAAAAAACAATAAAAGCGAATTAAAGTCAGGGCTCAAATAATTCCTGAATGCTGATTCCTTAATCCAAATGAATTATGAAATTATTAGTTGATAGTGGATCTACTAAAGCCGACTGGATTGCCATTGATGATAATGGTAAAGTGCTTTTCACCACTCAAACTTTGGGTCTAAATCCCGAAGTATTAGATAAAGAAGAAATTATTAGCCGATTGAACGATAAGTTTGATATCGAACATAATAAAGATAAAGCCACGCATTTGTTTTTCTATGGTGCCGGTTGTGGAACCGACCGTATGAAAAATTTTCTAACGCAGGTATTTGAAGAGTATTTTACGCAGGCTGCAATTTCAGTCCATGAAGATACCTATGCAGCCGTTTATGCAACCACACCCAAAGACGAAGAAGCTATAGTGTGCATCCTTGGAACAGGTTCTAATTGTAGTTTTTTTGATGGTAAAGTATTGCATCAAAAAGTACAATCCTTGGGCTATATTGCAATGGATGATGGATCAGGAAATCGTTTTGGCCGACATTTATTACGAGGGTATTATTTCAATTCGATGCCGGCTGAATTAGCCAAAGAATTTGAAGACGAATATAATTTGGATGCAGATTATATCAAAGCTAATTTATACAAAGAAGCCAATCCGAATGCATATTTAGCTACGTTTGCCAAATTCATCATTAAGCACAAAGACACTGAATTTTGCCAAAAAATTATACGTAAAGAACTTAAGAAGTTTGCCAAAAATTACGTGATGCAATTTGATAATTGCAAGGAAGTTCCCGTGCATTTTGTGGGTTCAATTGCATTCTATTTGAAAGACGAATTAGAACAAGTGTTAAACAAATACGAGATAAAAATTGGTAATGTACTCCGCCGACCAATAGACGGATTAATCGCTTACCATATTTTAAATAAATAAAGAATAAAGCCACGTGAAAAGCGTGGTTTTTTTAATTTTACGGTACTATCTATCACTATGGAAATCGCTATCATCGCACACGACGGAAAAAAAGCTGATATGGTTCAGTTTATTAATAAAAACAAGCATATTTTAGAAAAGGAGCACATCCAATTGATTGCTACAGGTACTACGGGAAGTAAAGTAGAAGCGGTAGGGATTAAAGTCAAGAAAATGTTGTCGGGTCCGCTAGGTGGTGATGCTCAAATAGCCGCAAGGGTTGCCGAAGGCAAAACCAAAATGGTGCTCTTTTTTAAAGATCCCAATGCAAGCCATCCCCACGAACCCGATATCAACATGCTTATTCGTATTTGCGATGTACACAATGTTCCAGTAGCCACTAATGAAGCAACGGCGCAGTTGTTATTGTTGGGCTTAGATGAATTAAAATAATTCCTTATAAAAAGAAAAAAATCCCCAACATCATATGTTGGGGATTTTTAATTAATTCTGTATACTGCGTCTGAAAACTGCGACTTAGCATTAGCCAACTGCTATCATCGAAATTTCTACATTGACATTCTTTGGCAAGCAGGCGACTTGAACCGTTTCTCGTGCAGGAGCTGTTTTTTCCTCAAAATAACTACCATAAACGGTATTGATTCGGGAAAAATCTCCCATATTCATTATGAATATAGTGGTTTTAACTACGTTATCAAAAGTCATCCCTGCTGCTTCCAATACAGCCTTCATGTTTTCCATTACTTGCTTAGTCTCGGTTTCAATATCATCGAGAACCAGTTCCATAGTCTTGGGCTCTAAAGCTATTTGCCCCGAGGTATATAAAGTGTTTCCTATAAGCACCGCTTGGTTATAGGGCCCAATAGGTGCGGGTGCCTTCTCTGTAAAGATTATTTTCTTAGCGTTCATTTACTATACTATTAAATTCCAAAATTCAAAGCTCCTCTTATTTAAGAGTTCTATCCGGTTGATTGCGTTTATCCCATTTAATGTCACTCAACACGCCCGATTTAATTCCGATAAAGAAACTCCAATAGGTATTAGTGCCAAAAGGAACCCAACTAAAATCCATACGCCAACTGTCCAAATCGCGCTCAAAGCGGAATTGGGTAAAGGTGACTCCTTTTTGAACCATGTCATACCCCGTTGAAACACCAATTTTCCATTTAGGGGTTAAATCGGTATTCAAAGAAACCATCAAGGAATTCCCGGTGATTTTTTTCTCTCTATTGTTGTTGGAATAGGTAAGAGAATAAGCAAAATTGACATCAAAAGGCAATGCGTATTTAAAGAAATCGGTTTGTTTATCCGAACCTTCCTCGCCCTCTTTAAATTGACTCTGTCTTCGATCGCTTAAATCAGTATTGGTTCCAAATAAATCATCAGGGCGGCCACCATTACGTTTACTTTGAGTATTCTCTTTATCTCCACTAGTCGACTTGCTGCTAAAAGCATAATTAACCGTCATATTAGCACTAGTCATTCTAAACAAACTTCCGCCGTTGTCAATATTCCAAGTGTTAATGCGCTTTCCAGAATTATTGATGGCGTAAGGATCTAAAGTGGTGGCAAAATTCACATTCATCTTTTGTTTAAAGAATTGTGTACCGCCGCTCACACGCATTGGAGACCAACGCAACGAATCAGCAGTTATGTCATAACTTGTGGACAAGTTAAGGTTGTTTAATAACATCACTTTTTTAGCTTCTGTTTTGGTAGTGTCTTTATCGGTTACCTTAGCTTCAAAGGTGTTACTCAAACTAAAACCAACATTGTTTGACATATTCTTTCCAGGTGCTCCAAATATACCTCCGTCAAATCGGGTATAATCTTTTCGAATAGTACCACTGCCGTCGGGGTCATAAGTGTCATAGTATTTAGCAAAACTAGGAGTGTAGCTGTAGGATACATTCGGGCGCATCACATGACGTATTGCTTGTATTTTTTTGGTCTCGCCAAAATTAAAGGTTCCATAAATAGTAGTCCCCAATCCTGCCGAAAAGGAATAGGTTCTAAAAGCATCAAAGCCCGGAATTTCCACATCAATCACTTTGCTTTGTGCTGCACTGTATTGTTTTCTTATGGTTTTAAAGTACCAAACCTCATTATAGTTCATTGCCATAGTTGCACTGAAATACTTAAATAGTTTAAAATTAGTACTCAACGGTATAGTGTGTTGGAAGCCCAACTTGGCATCTCTAAACATCTGTGGTTTAAAGAAAAGAGAGTCACGAGTTGCAATACGGTTTTCTCCTTTTAAGTTGTACTGCAAATTGATGTTTTTGAACATTCCCTTTTTTACCCCGTTTTTGGGAGCAAAAGGATATACCCTGTCTACGCTGAATTGCAGTGTAGGCAAGGTCATATTGATTTCTTTGGTGTTGGTATTTTGAGAATGGGTCGCGGTCAACGACATATTCATTTGGGGAATTGTATTAAAGGTTTTGGAATAGGATACAGATGAACTTAAGGTGTTGTTCAAACGGGACCCAACATTCACTTGATTTATCGAATTTACATAATACTTACTACTACCCAAGTTTACTGAGGCAGAGAAACGCGAATTGGGATTTGACTTACTGTCTTTGGAATGCGACCACTGTATATTATAAATACTAGTTTTGGCATAATCGGGATACCCTCGCTCACTACTAATAAGGTTTTCGAAACGCACGTTGACATTACCCAAAAATTTGTAACGCTTGGCATAGGATGATTCAAATCGCATGGCATAACTGCCGTTTGTATAATAATCACCTAATACGGCCAAATCATAATTATTGTTCAAGGCAAAATAATACCCTCCATTTTGCAATGAAAAACCACGAGTGTTACTGTCGTTATAACTAGGAATAATCAGTCCAGAACGGCTTTTTTCGGTCATAGGAAAAAAGGCAAAGGGCAAGGCTAAAGGGGTAGGCACGTCAGCAATAACCATATTGGTTAAGCCAACCACTACTTTTTTGCCAGGAACAAGTTTTACTTTACTGGCTTGGAAATAGTACTCAGGATCATCAACATCCTTAGCCGTTGTAAAGCGAGCTTTCTTCATGAAGTAAACTGAGTCGTTTTCTTTTTTGGAAATGGCTGCCTTAATGTGCATTTCTCCTTGTTCGGTTCTGGAATTCCAAACCAACGCTTTTTTAGTCTTATAATTGAAACGTATTGAATCGGGCTCAACGGTGTTGCCTCCTTGTTTAAAAGAAGGCAATTGGGTGTAGGCTCCAGTGGAATCTTTCAACCGACCCGCATATACTTCGTTTTTCTGATAATCAAATACAATAATACCCGCCTTTAATTCGATATCTTGGTAATACAATTCTGCTTTGTCATAAAGAGTAACCAATTTTTTCTTCTGATCAATCTTAGCATACTTAGCAGCACGGTATTTTACTTTACCGTCCAGTATTGGCTTTTTCTTGTTTAAAGAGGCCACCTTGATGCTGTCGCCTCCTTTTAACGTATCTCCCTCTTTTATTGTTACTACTTTTGGAGTCACTTCAGGAGCTTTAACCGGGCTATCTATTTGATTTTTAGCTTTAATGGTTTTAACCTTTTTGGGTATCGTTTGGGAGTAGGTTTTTAGGTTTCCTAATGTTAGGAAAATTGTTAAAAAAACGATATAAAATAAGTTTCTTTGCAAAGGTTTAGTGCTATTTTTGTAGAAATATGGCCTGATTTTTGCCATGGCAAACTTAAACAATATTTTCGGTCAAAAATAAGGAAATATTGGTTTTATAACCCTTGGGTTTTAATTTAAATTAACTTTTGAAGTCAATGAAATTTACAAATAACAGCAAAATCTGTTTTCTAATACTTTTATTATGTAGCGTTTTGAATGTAATCGGACAATCAAAAGCCAATAAGTTTACCATTGTATTAGATGCCGGTCATGGAGGTAAAGACCCGGGAAATTCTTATCACGGTTACGTCGAAAAAGACATAGCTCTTAAAACAACACTTAAAGTAGGGGAGTTTCTAGAAAAGGAAAAAGACTTTGAAGTGGTCTTTACCCGAAAAACTGATGTTTTTATTGAATTGGTGAACCGTCCAAAAGTGGCCAACAAAATCAACGCCAACTTGTTTGTTTCCATCCACTGTAATTCTGTTAAGAACTTTGAGCCTGAAGGCACAGAAACTTTCGTCATGGGACTCTCTAGAAGTAACATGAACCTTGAAGTAGCCAAAAATGAAAACTCGGTAATCTTACTGGAAGACAACTATAAGAAGACCTATGAAGGATTCGATCCTAAGAAACCAGAAACCTTTATTGGACTTAAATTAAAACAAGAAGAAAACTTGAACAGTAGCATTACTTTGGCCTCAAGCATTCAAGAGAATTTCACCAGCAATCTGAATCGAAAAACCCGTGGGGTAAAACAACAACCACTATGGGTACTTGATGCTGCCTATATGCCTGGGGTACTAATCGAATTAGGCTTTCTTTCCAATTCCGAAGAAGGGGAGTTTTTGAATTCAGAGGAAGGCCAAGCCAAAATGGCGCATCAAATAGCCGAAGCTATCGTGAAATACAAAAGGGATTACTTTAGCGAACCTTATGCTTATGATGAGAATAAAGTAGCCGATAAGTTACCAAAATACGAACCCAAAGCACCCAAAATTGAACCTAAGGTAGAGCCTAAGGAAAGTAAGGTCGAACCTGTAGTGGTGAAAACCGAGCCTAAAATTGAAGCCAAAGAAGTAAAGGTGGATTCAAAAGAAATCAAGACAGAAGCCAAAGTCACCAAAACGGTAAGCAAGGATACCTTAGAAGCCAAAGTGGTAGATGAAGAACCGATCCTGGCAACAGCTACTGATGAAGGAATGTACAAGATCCAACTATTTGCCAGCTCTAAAAAGAAAGATTTAAGTTCGCCCGATTTTAAAGGCTTACAGGACATCTCCTTGACCTATGAACACAATTTATATAAATACTATTACAGTAAATCAATAGATTTAGAAGGAGCTAAAAAGAGCTGTCAAGAAGCAAAAAAACATGGGTTTAAAGATGCTTTTATTGTCATTTTCTCGGCTGGAAAAGGTATTCCCTTAAAATAATAAACCATAATAATACTATCGAAATTGATCACAAAAATGAAAACAACAACACTAGTAAAATGGATTATTTTAGTTTTTGTTTCGAATATGGCTTTTAGCCAGTCACAAAAATTAGTAGTAACCCTTGATGCTGGTCACGGAGACCATGATTATGGTGCGGTCTACAACGGTCATATCGAAAAGAACATCACGCTAGCAGTCGCCTTGAAAGTGGGTAGGCTATTAGAGAAAACCTCAGGTATCGAAGTGGTATACACTAGAAAAACCGACCAGTTTATTGATATTGTTGAAAGAGCCAATATTGCCAACAAAGCGGATGCCAATATATTGGTTTCCATACATTGCAATGCCAATAAAAACACGGCGGCAGACGGCAGTGAAACCTACGTAATGGGGTTGTCTAAAAATCCATCCAATCTAGAGGCGGCCAAACGTGAAAATGCAGTAATCGCTCTCGAAAAAGACTATAGTCAAAAATACGAGGGCTATGATCCTAAATCGCCCGAATCAATAAAAATGGCGACGACCACTAAGGAACCTGATCTCGACCAAAGTATTCTTTTAGCTGGAAAAATACAAAACCACTTTATTGACGAACTAGACAAGAAAAGCCGTGGGGTAAAACAAGCTCCGTTTATGTTACTTAATAAAGCTTATATGCCAAAAGTCTTAATTGAAATAGGTTTCCTTTCAAATCCTACTGAAGGGGCTAAATTGGACTCTGAAGAAGGGCAAGATGGTATAGCACAAGCCATTGCTAATGCCATCATCAGCTATAAAAAGGATTATTTTAGCACCGGCAAAGAGGAAGCTGAAAAGCCGTCTCAAAAAATGGAAAAGGATAAATCATACACGTCTACTGATACCGTTACGGTACCAAAAGCCGTAGTGAAAACAACCGAGGTGAGAAAGGCAGAAGTTAAAAAGCCAGAACCTAAGGAAGTAGTGAAACCAGAACCAGAGGTTGCTACTGAGGTGAGCTTTAAAGTCCAACTCTCTGCGAGCGGTAAAAAAATAGATACCACCCCAAGCAATTTTAAGGGTTTAAGCTCGATAGGGGTAACTTCAGAAGGAACCTTTTATAAATACACCTATGGCAATACAGCCAATTATGACGAAGCCAAACGATTATTAGCCGAAGCCAAAGCAAAAGGATATACCTCTGCCTTTGTTATTGCCTTCAAAAACGGAAAAAAAGTTTCAGTGCAAGAAGCATTAAAGCGATAATTATAAAGAGTTACAGGATTTTATTTTAACTTTGCCAAAAACACTCAGCATTGAAAATTAGTAGAGAAATTAAGACGGCGATATTGGTTATTGCGTCTATTTTATTATTCATTTGGGGATACAGTTTCTTAAAAGGAAAAGATTTGTTTACCAACTATAAGACATTTTATGTCCAATACGATAATGTAGAGGGCTTACAAAATTCGGCCCCTGTAACCATCAACGGATTAGTAGTAGGGAAAGTGAGTAAAATTGACTTTCTAAACGAAACTGGTAAAGTACAAGTTGTATTGCAAATCAAATCCACTTTTCCATTTTCTAAATCCAGTATAGCCTACATCTACGAACCGGGCTTAATTGGTGGAAAACAAATCATGATTACTCCAAATTTTGAGGATAAATCAGTAGCCGAAAATGGCCTAACCCTGCAAGGAGGGAATGTACCCGGGCTAACTACCTTAGTAGCACAAAAGCTATCGCCTCTTCAAGATAAAGTGGAGAAAATGGTAGTCTCTGCTGACAAACTTCTGAAGAATGTCAATTCAATTCTAGATGCTAAAACCAAAGACCATCTAAAAAGCAGTATAGCAAATCTTGATGAAACACTTGCCGAATTCAAAGTAGCCTCTGGAAATGTAAACGAAATGCTAGCCGATAATAGAGGGAAGATTAATGCCACTATGGACAACGTTAACAAAGCTTCCGGAAATTTTGTCAAAATATCCGATTCTATCGCCAAAGTAAACATAGGAGCTACTGTTAAAAAATTAGAAAAAACATTAGCTAGCGTAGACCAAATAATGTCTGATGTACAAGCAGGTAAAGGGACCCTTGGTAAATTAGCCAAAGACGAAACCTTGTACACTAATTTCGCTAAGACCTCAAAAGAACTTGAACTGCTTTTACAAGACTTGCGCTTGAATCCAACGCGCTATGTCAATGTTTCACTCTTTGGAAAGAAAAACAAACCCTATAAAGCGCCCGTAAACGATACCATAAAAAAGTAAATCTCAAGCCATGATGTATATCGACAACATACTCTTTGCTATCCTACTCCTTATCGGAATTGGTTTTTTTGTCAAAAACATAAAGAAACTAAACCGTAACATCAAATTAGGACACGATGTAAATCGTTCCGATAATCCAGGAGCACGTTGGAAAAATATGGTCCGCATCGCGCTAGGCCAATCCAAAATGGTGAGACGTCCTATAGCAGGGGTCTTACACATTATTGTCTATGCTGGTTTCATCATCATTAATATCGAGGTACTTGAAATTATCATTGATGGGTTGTTTGGAACCCACAGAATATTCTCCTTCATGGGAAGTTTCTATAGTTTTCTTATTGGTTCTTTTGAAATCCTAGCGGTTTTAGTGCTAGTAGCGGTTGTAGTATTCTGGATTCGCCGTAATATAATACGACTAAAACGTTTTGCTAGCACCGACCTAAAAGGGGCACCCAAAAAAGACGCCGATACCATCCTGTATTTCGAAATGGTTCTAATGTCTTTGTTTTTGATCATGAATGCAACCGACTTGCATTTCCAAATGATGAACTCTGGAAACATTATCTCCCAATACATTACTCCATTGTTTTACGATATGGATATTACAACCGTAGAGGTCATTGAAAATGCCGCTTGGTGGTTCCACATTATTGGGATATTACTGTTCCTAAACTACTTGTATTATTCGAAACACTTACACATACTCTTAGCGTTTCCAAATACGTTTTATGCCGACTTAAATGCCAAAGGCAAATTTGATAACCTAGAAAGCGTAACCAAAGAGGTGAAACTAATGATGGATCCTACTGCTGATCCCTTTGCAGCCCAACCCGCAGATGAAAATGCTGTACCTGCTAAGTTTGGCGCTTCCGATGTGCAAGACTTGAACTGGGTGCAATTGCTAAATGCATACACCTGTACGGAGTGCGGTAGATGTACTTCCTCTTGTCCGGCCAACCAAACGGGTAAAAAATTATCTCCTCGTAAAATCATGATGGACACTCGTGACCGCCTAGAAGAGGTAGGACGCAATATCGATGCCAATAAAGGGATCTTTGTGCCCGATAATAAATCCCTGTTAAACGATTACATTACCCCCGAAGAGCTTTGGGCGTGTACATCTTGCAACGCTTGTGTAGAAGAATGTCCTGTAAACATAAGTCCGTTGTCTATCATCATGGATATGAGACGCTATTTAGTAATGGAGCAAAGTGCTGCCCCTCAATCCCTAAATGCAATGATGTCCAATATCGAAAATAACGGCGCACCTTGGCAATACAACCAACAAGACCGATTGAACTGGAAAGACGAAAATTAAGTATATACAACTGATAAATTCTCATAATTGTGAGGCGTGGGAATTTGTCGAATGAATTTGAACACTATAAAAAGTAACTAAATGAAAGCGGAAGACATTGACAAAACCTTGCAAACAGTAACGCAAAATGGCCAGCATTTAAGCCCTATCTTGCCCGAAGGAGTAAAAAACTATTTAATTGACATCGATGGTACCGTTTGTGACGACATCCCAAACGAAGAACCTGAAAGAATGTTAACGGCTGAAGTGTATCCAGATGCCCTAATCACTCTTAACAAATGGTATGATGAAGGACATATCATATTCTTCTTCACTTCCCGTACAGAAGCACACAGAGAATATACCGAAATCTGGTTGAAAAAACATGGTTTCAAATACCACGGTATCCTTTTTGGAAAGCCTCGTGGCGGTAACTACCATTGGATTGATAACCACCTCGTAAAAGCGACCCGCTACAGAGGGAAATTCACCGATCTAGTAGACAAAGAAGTAACTATTCAGGTGTTTGACGACGAACATCATGAATAAACTATAGATTAAAAACTTTGCAAGCTTGCTTCATCGCAATCGTGCAACTAATATAAGATTATGTCAGAAGTATTAAATGTGCCTACTATGGCAGAAATGATGGCGCAAGGCAAACAACCCGAAGTGTTATTTTGGGTAGGCTGTGCCGGTAGTTTCGATGACAGAGCCAAAAAGATTACCAAAGCTTTTGTACGTATTTTAAATCGTGCTAAAGTAGAATTTGCCGTACTTGGAACCGAAGAAAGCTGTACGGGTGATCCAGCCAAAAGAGCGGGTAACGAATTCTTGTTTCAAATGCAAGCCATGATGAACATCGAAGTGCTAAATGCCTATGAAGCCAAGAAAATAGTAACGGCCTGTCCGCATTGCTTTAATACTTTAAAAAACGAATACCCTGAACTAGGTGGTACTTACGAAGTAGTGCACCATACTGAATTTCTAAAGTCGCTTTTAGAAGCAGGCAGACTAACCATCGAAGGTGGTCAGTTCAAAGGAAAACGAATTACCTTTCATGACCCTTGCTATTTAGGTCGTGCCAATAACATTTACGAGGCGCCTAGAGACTTAATTCAAAAGCTAGACGCAGAACTAGTAGAAATGAAACGCTCTAAAGCCAACGGTCTTTGTTGTGGTGCCGGAGGTGCTCAAATGTTTAAAGATGCCGAAAAAGGAAACAAGGAGATCAACGTAGAACGTACCGAAGATGCCCTAGAAACCCAAGCGGAAATCATTGCAGCAGGTTGCCCATTCTGCAATACCATGATGACCGACGGCGTAAAAGTAAAAGAGCAAGAAGCCAACGTCAAAGTAATGGATGTAGCCGAACTAATAGCCAACGCACAAGATTTATAATGATAATCGGAGCGGATTGATGATACGTTGAATTCCATTCAAGACCTTATTATTCCAACGCATAATTCATAATTTTAATTCAGAACTATAATGTACATTCCTTTTGAAAATTTACCCGAAGATTCCAAGATTTGGATCTACCAATCCAATCGCAAATTTTCAGATGATGAAATGGCCGATATTGAAAAAGACCTAGTAGTTTTTTTAGAAAATTGGGCTGCTCATGGTACAGGCCTTGAAGCTTCTTATATTCTAAAATACAACCGCTTCATCGTGATAGCCGTTAATCAGGAAGTACAACAAGCTACTGGTTGCTCTATAGATGCCTCTGTAGCTTTCATCCAAGGATTAGAACAAAAATATCAGGTCGAATTATTAGACAAAATGAACGTGACGTTCAAGAATGGCGAACATATAGCACACAAATCATTAATCGATTTCAAACGTATGGCTAAAGAAAAAGCCGTAACCGTCAATACCATCGTATTCAACAACCTAGTGAATACCATCGAAGAGTTTAACGAGAATTGGGAAGTTCCTGCTGGCGAAAGCTGGCACAGTCGTTTCTTTTAAACTGCCTTCATGAAAAGACTCCTCTTCAGCATCCTAGCCGGTAGCGCACTTTTATTTTTAGTGACCAATTGTTCGTCGACCCAAAAAACTACCTCTAAGGCCAATATTGCCCTAGGTAGAGCCGCTATTGCCGATGATGAAGAAATCTACATTCCGCACCTAAAATCAGAACGAAAAAACTTCTTTCCTGAAACCGGTGCCGAAACGCACTGGGTAGATAGCATCTACAATCAGTTGTCTCTAGAAGAAAAAATTGGCCAGCTCTTCATGGTAGCCGCCTATTCCAATAAAGATACAATCCATACCAACGCCATGGAACGATTGGTGCGCGACTATAAAGTAGGCGGACTCATATTCTTCCAAGGTGGTCCAGCCCGCCAAGCTCGTCTGACTAATAAATACCAAGCCTTATCCAAAGTGCCTTTGTTCATTGGAATTGACGCCGAATGGGGGATGAATATGCGCTTGGATTCCACCTTTCGCTATCCGTTCAATATGACCCTTGGGGCCATCAAAGATCTCAAACTAGTGGAACGTGCTGGCATAAGCATGGCCAAAGAAAGCAAACGTATGGGAGTCCATTTCAACTTCACTCCCGTACTAGACATCAATACCAATCCCAAAAATCCTATTATTGGTTACCGCTCTTTCGGAGAGAATAAAGTCAGCGTAACTGAACACGCTATTGCCCTCATGCAAGGGGTGCAAGGCCAAGGGGTTTTCTGCACAGGAAAACATTTCCCAGGACACGGCGATACAGCAACTGATTCGCACAGTACGCTTCCCTTAGTAACCGCTACGTTAGACCATCTGGAAAAAGTTGAAATGTACCCTTATAAACGCATGTTCGATGAAGGCCTAGTGTCGGTAATGGTCGCTCATTTAAATGTGCCAAGCCTTGAGCCAAGAGAAGGCTATCCAACTTCCATATCCCACCATGTGGTGACTGATGTACTTAAAAACGAACTGGGTTTTGATGGTTTAGTTTTTACCGATGCCCTAAACATGAAAGGAGCATCCAACTTTAAAAAACCAGGCGATATCGACCTAGAAGCATTTTTAGCCGGTAATGATATTCTATTGTTTGCTGAAAACGTGCCGCTTGCTACCGAAAAAATATGTGTGGCCTACCAAGACAGCCTAATCTCTGACGACCGAATAGCCGAATCAGTAAAAAAGATTTTGCGCTATAAATTCAAAGCGGGACTCAATCACTATAAACCCATTGATACCAAGAACCTCAGTAACGATATGAATACGCCCGAAAACGATGCGTTGAAATATGAGCTATATGAAAATGCCGTTACCGTAGTCAAAAACGATAAGGAAATCTTACCCATCAAAAACCTAAATCAAAAAATTGCCTACATCAAACTAGGAGATGATAACAATAGTGCTTTTGAAACCACCTTAAAGAAATATACAGAAGTAACAGAAGTAAATGAAACCAACCTAGACACACTTGCGGTCAAAATAAAAGATTTCGATACCGTAATCATTGGCTACCATAAATCGGATAAAACCTGGTGGAAAGCGCCCGACTTAAATAACGACGAACTCCAACTTATAGAAACCGTTGCTTCCAAAACAAACGTAATCCTAGATTGTTTTGCCAAACCGTATTCCTTATCTAAAATTCGCAATTTCGAGTCCATAAAAGCGGTGGTAGTGTCCTACCAAAACGGTGATGTAGCCCAAGAAGTATCGGCAGAATTACTCTTCGGTGCCATCGAAGCCAAAGGAAAACTACCTGTATCCATCAACGAATCCTACAGAGTAGGGGATGGACTAACCACTGAAAAACTAGACCGTCTCGGTTTTGCTACTCCAGAAAGTGTAGGCATGAGCTCTGAAAAGCTAAAGCAAATTGAAGTCTATGCCAATAAAGCCATAAACAACATGATGGCACCAGGCATGCAAATCCTAGTCGCCCGCAAGGGAAAAGTCATCTACCAAAAATCTTTCGGAAACCAAACCTACGGTGGAAACGAAAAAGTGAGAAACACTGACTTATACGACATCGCCTCCCTAACCAAAATGGTAGCGACCTTGCCCAACGTCATGCAGCAGTACGATAAAAAGAAAGTCAACCTTGAAACAACACTAGGGGACATGCTTCCAATGTTTAAAGGATCGAACAAACAACAAATATCCTTCAAAGAATTACTGTCCCATTATGGGCGCATGCAAGCGTGGATTCCGTTCTATAAAGCAACCCTAGATGCTGAGGGTATGCCATTGGACAAGTACTATAAAAAAGTATATACCGAAGGCTTTACCAAACGCGTTTCTGATAGTTTATTCCTTCGAGATGACTACCATGATACCATCATGAAGAAAATCATCATCAGCCCACTAATCGATAAAAAAGAATACCGCTACAGCGATTTTACTTTCATTATCCTAAAGCAATACCTTGAGAAAGTAACGGGTAAAAAACTTGATGTACTTGCGGCCGAAAACTTCTATAAATCGCTTGGGATGAACTATACCTTATACAATCCGCTATCAAGGATAAACAAGAATGATATTGTACCTACCGAAATCGATACCTACTTCCGTCACACCACTGTGCAAGGCTACGTGCATGATATGGAAGCGGCCATGGAAGACGGGGTAGGAGGACATGCCGGTATATTCTCCAATGCAATGGACATCGCCAAGATGATGCAAATGTACCTTCAAAAAGGAAGCTATGGCGGCCAACGCTACTTCTCTGAAGCAACTTTCACCGATTTCAATACTTGCTGGTACTGTACCGAAGGCAACCGCCGCGGACTAGGATTCGATAAACCCCAATTAGGAAAAGAAGGCCCTACTTGTGGCTGCGTGTCGATGTCAAGTTTTGGTCATACTGGTTTTACGGGTACTATGGCGTGGGCCGACCCCACCACCGATATTGTGTACGTATTCCTGTCCAATAGAACGTATCCCGATTCTAATTTACCCAACAAACTCTCCAAAGAAAACATCCGAGAAGACATCCAGAAAGTCATTCAAGATGCAGTTTTAGATAAGTAATTTTATGGGCGGCTGAGCAAGGTCAAGTTGGAAGAGTGCTACTTATGCTTTTCAAAATGAAACTTGACCTGAGCAAAGAATAGGACTAAATAAGCCACTGTGAGTACTATTGTTAATTTTGAGTATATTTGGTTCAACTTTATACAAAAAACATGAAAAATTTAGTTATCATTTCACTCCTGTTCTCTTTGAATTCTTTTGCACAAACCGTCCTTGAAAAAGCCGACGGCAGCAAAATAACGGTAGATTATGCAACGTTTGACCAAGCGGCTGAAAAGGTGACGTACAAAGTTGGAGATAAAAAAGAGAAACTGAAGTTCAAAGAAGTGAAATCTGTCGTTGCGCCTTATGTTGCAGATTCAAAAGTGCCGCTGGCTAATTATACTTGGATGTATTTTCCCAATGCCAAAAAATTCAATGGGATGTATATTAAGGCAGAAACCAAGGAGAAGTTACTTGGATTTTTTCATTACACTACAGAAACCGGACCGAGCACAACCAGCGCAAACGGTACCACCTTTTTTAATGGATCGAGTGAATTTGAACATGTTCATTTAACGGTTTTTGATAAGCAAGGTAATGTACTAGAAGATAGAGATTTGAGATCGGGACATCAGAACCACAACATCGAAGAGCGCGGTGAGGCAATTGAAATGATTAAACGAAATTTCTCGGATTGCCCTAATTTTATAAAAGATTTCAGTTCCTTTATCACGACAGAGAGTGACGCATTAAATTTGCGTGTCGTTGAATACTTCATGCAAAAAATAAAAGTTAATGTTAATAACGGTGTCTACACAATGGAGCCTCATAATTTAATCAACTGTAATTAAGGTTATTTTCAAGAGATAGCGTTCTATAGCTTTGATTTGATGTTAGTTGAAAACATCATAAAACTGCCAATACGCAAAGAGGCCAATTAAGCTAATGTAAATAAGATTGTTTAAGGTAAATAGTACTCTAGCTAAGAAGTTCCAACTTTCCTCCTTTAATAGGCTATAATTAATCATCGAGAAGGGGAATATAATTACGACTAGCAAGAAGGGGAGGTACGAAGTCAAACTTACAAAAACATTTGTCGGGTCTTTGTATGGCGCAGGAAAGTAAAATAAGTTAACACTACTGCTTAATACATACATATAATAAAACAAGATTAGACCCATTGGAAACAACAATAGTTGAATCAAGGAATATTTTATATGCTCCTTTCTTCTAAAATATTGAACTAGAAAGTAGATTGAAGTCAATAAAAAAAATCCAGCAGAAGTAACAATAAATAATCCTAATAAATTACTGTTTTTTGGGGTTTTGTATTTTCGTAATTTTTCAAATTCAGTGCTGTGGGGAAATAGTGTTTCTATCGAAATAATGTGATCACCCTTTTTTAATTCTTCGCTTAGTTTGAATTTAACAGTTGTTTTATAGTCGTGATAAAAATACAAGTTCACTATCCCATCGTGTAAGTCCCAAATAGAAGAAAGTAACGTTCCGTCGCCAATCTTCTTCCTGCATACATGCATCGTGTCAGACAAAGCGGTGTAGAACGCCAATGTACTGTCAATCCCATTCTTTAAAAAGGCAACACCTTTTCGGTATCGGTCAAGTTTGTTGGCTTTTTGTTCTGGAGTTATGGTCGGACAAAAGTTTGATATAACGTAGGTTGGTTTGTTTCCTATTGTCAAAGTATAAGGTTCAACAATCAGATATTTGCCCGATTTGTCAACGTAAATAAAAATGTCTTCAATAAAATAACTATAGTCGTATTTACTAATAAATTCTTTAACTTCTTCCACTGATTTGCAACTGTGAAGAATGTCCTTTAAATACTTTGTTGGGTTATATATTGTTTTTCCGCTTGTAAAATTATCTTGTGGTGGGTGGAATGATGCAAGTCGTTCAAAGGCCAAACCCATTTCATTCATTCCAGATTGCGGAGCGTAGCCATTTCCTCCGTCATACCTTGAACCTGTAAAAGCAGCCCCATAATGACCTTTAAAATTCCCTTTTTCAAACCAAATATGGGGCGTTACGCGCCAAGCATCTTCGTTGCTTCCTAGCACAGTCTTAGTCCCTTTTGTGATTTTATACCCACTACAAGCCCTACTATCTTGCGAAATGGCCATCGTTATAATCATCAATAATAGAAGACTAACCGCTTTCATTTGTTTAATTTTCGTCATTATATTGGGTCTAAGGTGTGATTTTATTTTTGATTGTTTGATTTTATAGTGGCAGCCTCGTTCTAAAACGGCATTTAACGCTCCCGCCCATGAAGCAGTAACGAATCCAGTAAACTGGTTATTAAATTTCATCCTTTCTTCCTGCGCCATACGGTTTGTTATTGATAAAAATTATTGCAAAACGTGAACCTACTATAAAATTAGTACCCAAGTCTTGTCTTAAGTCTAGACGAACAGAAGAAGTATTTGCTACAAGTGTTTACAGATTGACACAGGAAACCGCTAAAGATTTATATTCCTCCTAGGTATCATATACCTTAAAAGCATTTAAAACTCCCAAATACGTCTTTTTCAGGACCAAGTACTCTTTTATTTTCAACTAAAGTAATGATTGCTTCTTCAGTCAATGTAGCTTCAGTATAAGGGGATTAAAAAATACAATTCCTACTTAACGTAAAAACCCTTCAGGACACTAGGCACTAAAGGGTTTGTTTATTTCGTAAAAATAAGGCCTAGTAATAGGTAAACGAAAAGGAATGCAGTACCGTTCCAAACCAACTTTGATTAGCCGTTAAAGGATAATTGTTGGCGTTATAAGTGTAAGCAAACTCTCCACTATTTACAAAATTATGTGCAATACCACCTAAAATGGTATCAACCAAAGTATAACTACTTTGTTTTCCTATAATATGAGTGAAAATAATTTTATCATATCCTAGAACATTTTTAAAAATACTATTTTTTGTGTCATAAGCATAATGGTCTGTATAAGAGTCATACTGTTTTACAACTTGTAACTGTACGATTTCGCCATCTTGAACGGTGATGGTTCCAGTCTTTAACGAGACCGGTGCATTTCCAGGAATAGTGCTAGTTTGTGCAAAAGTGACGGTATTGTTAGCATTATATACATACGTTGTTACAAATTCCTCATCAGAATCCGGCGTAGTTGTTTTAAATTGAACTAATTGATTAGTGGCATTATAAACAAACTGATCTGTAGAAAGAAGTTGCGTTGATCCCGAGTTGTATACTTGAAATTTTTCAATTTTTGTAATCAAATTTCCGGTGTAGGTATAGAGATCAGAAAAAACATCAGAACCATTATTTCGTCTAATTTCGACGAGCTTGTTACCATTATACGTAAAATTTGATTCACTGCCTCCAAGCGCAACATCACCTTCAACGATTTTCTTTAATAAGAGGTTTTGTGAAGTCGTATTATCAGAAGAGCTATTATCACTTGAACAAGAAACAAGAAACAGTAGAGAAATACTGATTAAACAAAAGAGTTTTTTCATTTGATAGAGAATTAAGTTTAAAATAATTTGCTAAAAATATTAAAGTAAATGATATAAACCCTATTTTTTTGAATTATTAAATTGATAAGTTTCATTTTTTTAATTTAGACATTGGTTTTAATTCTGCGGTCACCATTCCACCGCTTCACGCAGTTACGAAAATCGGAATTGATTATTTTCATTCCTTGTCTCGTCCCAAGACGAGATTAAAGTTAAAAATTCTTGAGAAACGTGAACTTACCATAAAATTGGAACCTGCCTGCCTGCAGGCAAGTTGCTTGACACGAGCGTAGCAACATTCCGCAAAACGGATTGCGTTCCATCGTTTCGCCATTAAGGCTAGCGCTGTTACTTGCCGTATTGTTTTTTTAGTTCTTTGAGTACTATATTCATTCCTTTTTCTGCCTCGTCAGATTGTATGTTTGCAAATAGTATAAATGCTTTATCAATGTCTTTGCAAATAAATGTCTTTGTCAAAAATGTTCCTGGATTTCCTTCGTGATATGAATATTTCAAATTGTTTGTGCGGTCTACAATGGATTTCCAACCAAAAGAAAATTCGGGTAACCCAAAATGAAAATACTCAAACTCTTCTTTTGTGAAGTATTTAGAGTTCCCTAAAAATCCTTGCAATTGTAGCTGAATAAATTTTGAATAGTCTGGCAAACTAATATTTATATTACCTGCTGATGAAAGCCAATTTAGTTTAAAGTTTAGCGCTGGTTTTTCAGGTTCTAAATTTTCATCGTGTCCCCAAGGTTGGTTTATGTCTTTTAAGTTTGGTTGTCCAAAATCAAATTTGATTCCCAGTTCTTTCCCCAACTCTTCTACCAAAGTTTCGTATTTTTTCCCTGTCGCTTTTTCAAGCATTAATCCTACGGCAACATAGCTAGGATTGGCCCAATAGACTGTTTTTGTTTCTGTTGTTGGTTTTTGTCGTAATATCCAAGCCACAAATTTATATCGTTGTTGTTGATTATTACCTTTTATTTTCTTTTTTGTTGGTGCGTCATCGTCATAAGACCATTGAATAAGTTTGGCTCTGAAAGTCAAGAAATCTTGTAATGTCAAATTGTAATACGCTTTGTTACTTTGGGCTTTTAGTTCAGGATAAAGGTCAAAAAATTTAGTATCCCATTTTAGTTTACCTTGTTTTACGAGTAGTTCTGTTATATAACTTGTAATCGTTTTGGTGCACGAACCAATTCTGAACCGATCATTTATGGTTGCTCTATATTTTGAGTTTACTCGTTGAAAGCCCAAAGATTGCATTTCCAAAATGCTGTCTGACGAAACAACTGCATAAGCAAGTTCCGGAATTTTGTATTTTATTCTTACGCTGTCAGCAAAGGAATTGATTTTTTGTCCAAACGAGCTTGTAAAAATTATCAGCGTAATTATTGTTATTAAAAGTCTGTTCATTGTTTGCAGGGTGTTTTTGAATAGGGCAGGTAACGCATTTTCTCAACGAAGTTCCTAAAAAATTAGCACTAAGCGCCACTAATGGAGCGCAATACGTGGAAGGCGGCGAGATGCAAAACGGATTGCGCTCCATCGTTTCGCCTCCAGAAGCAGTCGCAGACTTTCTGACTTAGTTTTCTCCACTAAGATAAAATGAAAATAGGAAATAGAAACCAACAATGAACTGACAATCAGCGATTGATTTTGACGGCTTTTAGTTGCTGCGTTTTTTCTGAATTATTCTGTGTTTATTTTAAAGATTTCCATCGACCCAAACGCTTCATTCCTCTCGTAAATAACCAAGAAAAAAATCTTGAATGTCCGCCTTCCATCATTTTATTTTTGCAATATTCTTGAAATTCTACGACGTTATTGCCTTTATAAATAAATTCGCCATTTTCATAGCAATAGGAGCAATACTTATTGCTAATGCTTTTGTCGGCATTTGTTCCACCTCCTTTTTCGTCTCTTTTTAGTGGCATTCCACAAGACTGACAGTTTTTAAATTCTTTATCCATTTTGAATGACTTTAGTTTTAACAAGTGCACCTACCGGAGGCACACAACGAAGTTCCTAAAATATAGTACTATCCGCCACCGATGGAACGCAATACGGGGAAGGGGGCGAGAGCTCGAAGAGCGTAGCAACGTACCGCAAAACGGATTGCGTTCCATCGTTCCGCCGCTTGGCGAACTGGCGGCAAGCTTAACGGTTACGTGTAAAGGTAAGTAAAATTTCCGGCGCTAGATTTTCCGTTTAAGGAAAATCGATACCAGCCATTGCGACAAACGGCTGTGCTTGTTGCACAACCCCTCAAAAATAGCAAAAAGTTCTTGCAAAAACTATATAGATTTAGTATTTTTAAGGTATGCAAGGACGAAAAGAACTCACTCCCAAAATGCTCTACCAAGTTCATCTACAGGACTTAATTCCCGAGCAT
>CANBOV010000017.1 GCA_947371275.1 Flavobacteriaceae bacterium
AGAATTCTAACTAAATTAAATCAAAAATCCCGCATCGTTTATACTTTGCGGGATTTTTTTCATCAAAACTCTAACCAACTCATTTTAATTAACCTAATTTTTATTTATCGTCTTCTACTTTAGCTTTTGACCCATTGGCTTTGTAATAGTAATAGTTGTTGTTATTACTTTCATCGTTGTTATGATTGTCATTTTCATACTCTTCGTTTTCGTTATTGTTATGGTATGTATAGCAATAACCGTAGTTGTTCGTTTTTACAGTTCCGATGGTATCGATGAGTTCGCCTCTACGGTTGTAGACCAATTGCATGCCTCCAATTTGTGTGATAGCCCAACGGTTGTATCTCATGAAGACACTACCGATACGGTTTACACGATCTCTATTGTCGTAGTTGATGAAGGTATTTCCCACTCTGCGAATTCGGCCGAAACTATCATGTTCAATGATGACGCCAAAATTTTGAGTTCTTCGAGAACTATCGTAAGTTCTAGTAGTACTAGCTGTTTTATAATAGTTGTCCCCTTGACTGTCTTGTGGACGTGTATTGAAATCGAATTCCCCATTTGGAAAGACAAAAAACTCAATTCCTTTTTCAATGAAAGCGATAGGCTCTTCTTGATTAAATTTGTTATTTACTACATCAGCATTTCTGATTATGACTGATGCTGTTGCTGCATTTCCAAAAAGAATAATGCTAGCTACTAAGAGGGTACTGTTTTTCATGATCATTAGCATTTAAAATTTGCTTACTCTTTCGATTTTCAGCTTCTTCGAACAACAATACTATTGTTGAATAGACTATTTCAATTGGTGTGCCATAAATGGTGGTTTTATTCTTAAGGTTTGATTAAGGTATTTTAATTATAAGATATTCAGTGGTTTATGTGTTTGTTAAATGTATTGTTGTTGTTGAAAAATGTGTAAATGACTTTAGTTCGAGTATATTTTTTAGTACATTTGTTATCTATTAGGCAAAAAAAAAATTACTAATCCTATTATTGCTCCAATGAAAAACCTACTATTTTCATTTTTCTTCTTGTTTGTTGTAACCACTGGTTTCAGCCAGTCGTTTATTCCGTATTATGGAACAGTTGTGGAACAATGCTCCCAAAGCAATATAAATGATGATTTGACCCAATTTGAAGGGTTAGGACTTAAAAGAAGAGGTACTCCTGCGTTACAAAATACTTTAGATTGGTTGAAGGGTAAATATGCTGCTTACGGATACACTACAAGTCAGGTTGTAGAAGATTCCTATACTTATCAAGGATCTCCATCAACTTGTAAAAATTTAGTTGTGACCAAAGTGGGTACTTTACATCCAAACACCTACGTAATTGTATGTGGTCATTATGATTCAATAGGAGGTACAGGGACTAATGATAATGGAAGTGGGACCGCTTGTATCCTGGAAACTGCTCGTTTATTGCAAAACATCCCAACAGAGTATTCTGTAAAGTTTATTAATTTTAGTGGAGAAGAGGATGGCTTGTTTGGCAGTCAACATTATGTGAGTTCGATCGTAAATGGAACGTCACCTAAAATGGATATTCGTTTGGTTATCAACTTAGACGAAGTAGGAGGCGTGGCAGGCTTAACTAACGATACTATTACTTGTGAACGCGATACTAATAATAATCCTTCTACGAATAATGCCCAGTCGGCTACGATGACCAATCAATTGATTAGTTGTGTAGGATTGTATTCTCCTTTGAATACGAGTCTTTCTTATGCTTATTCTTCAGACTACATGCCTTTTCAGGCTAATAATGAGGTAATTACGGGACTTTTTGAGACTAATGAAACAACGCACAAGCATACTAATACCGATTTGTTGATTTATATGGATCCGGTCTATACATTTAATGTGGCAAAAGCAACTATAGGAGCAACTATGCATTTTGCGGTAGCAGCAACTACATTAGCGACTAGTGTATTTGAGAATGAGAATCAGGTTAGTTTTTATCCTAGTCCGGCTCAAGAAGAATTGAACATTACTATGGGAACCTTGCTGGATAAGGATTATACATTTTCACTTATTGATTTACAAGGAAAAGTGGTTATGAATGTTCCTATTGAAAATGCTCATCTGATTGAGACTGTTTCCTTGACCGGATTAGCAAAAGGAATGTATATGGCAGTAGTAACGACTTCAACAAAAAGAATTACAAAGAAGATTGTAGTTGAATAGTTTTTTCTAAAAGATAAAAAAGCCTCCCTTTAAGGAGGCTTTTTTATTTTACAACTTATCTTTTAGATAGCAGCCCGTGATCGATTTTTTGTTTTTAATTAAGTCTTCTGGAGTCCCTACTGCGAGTAATTGACCTCCATTTTCACCTCCTTCAGGTCCGAGATCAATAATCCAGTCGGCGCATTTAATTAAATCGAGGTTGTGTTCGATTACAATGATGGAATGACCTTTTTCAAGCAAGGCATCGAATGAGGCTAATAATTTTTTGATGTCGTGAAAATGGAGACCTGTTGTAGGTTCGTCAAAGACAAATAAGGCTTTTTCTTTGGTCACCCCTTTTACAAGGAAGGAGGCAAGTTTGATACGTTGGGCTTCCCCACCGGAGAGGGTAGAAGAGGATTGTCCTAATTGAACATAGCCTAACCCTACATCTTGCAGGGGTTGCAGTTTTTGGATGATTTTAGCTTGCTTGTTTTGGGCGAAGAAGGCAATAGCATCGTCTATGGTCATGGTTAGGATATCGTCTATGTTTTTGCCTTCAAATGCTACTTCTAGTACTTCTTTTTTGAAACGTTTACCACCACAGGAATCACAAGGAAGCGAGACATCGGCCATGAATACCATTTCGACGTTGATAGACCCTTCTCCCTTACAGGTTTCGCAGCGACCACCATCTACATTGAAGGAGAAGTGTTTGGCTTGGTAGCCTCTTACTTTTGATAATTTTTCTTTGGCATATAAGTCTCTGATATCATCATAGGCTTTTATGTAGGTTACTGGGTTAGAACGCGAGCTTCTACCAATAGGATTTTGGTCGACATATTCAATGTGTTTGATGTGGGCAAAACTGCCGGTCATTTCGGAGAACTGGCCTGCTTTATCGCCGATGCCTTCAATTTTTTTCTGCATAGCAGGGAAAAGAATTTTCTTTACTAAGGTACTTTTTCCGCTACCGGAGACCCCTGTAATTACGGTTAGGCTTTCAAGGGGGAAGGAGACGTCAATGTTTTGTAAGTTGTTTTCACGAGCTCCTTTGATTTGTATAAAGTTATGGGTTGTTCTTCTTTTTTTTGGGATGGCAATTTCAAGTTGGCCGTTTAAGTACTTGGCCGTTAAAGAATCGGCTTTTAGTATTTCGTCGAAAGAACCTTCGGCTACTAATTCTCCGCCGAAAGAACCTGCTTCGGGGCCTATATCGATGATACGGTCGGCCGCTTTCATGATGTCTTCGTCGTGTTCGACCACGATAACGGTATTCCCTAAATCTCTCAGATTCTTTAGCACTTTAATTAAGCGTTCGGTATCTTTTGGGTGCAGGCCAATACTAGGTTCGTCTAAAATATACATTGAACCTACTAAGCTGCTGCCGAGCGAAGTGGCTAAATTGATGCGTTGTGATTCGCCGCCTGAGAGCGAGGCTGAGTTACGGTTTAGGGTAAGGTAGTCTAGTCCGACATCACTTAAGAAAACGAGTCGGTTTTTGATTTCGATTAAAAGTCTTTTGGCTACTTTGGCATCGTATACTGAGAGTTGGAGTTGCTCAAAAAAAGGAATTAATCTTTTGATTGACATGTCTACTATATCGGAGATGGTTTTTCCGCCTACGGAGATGTAATTGGCTTCTTTTCTTAATCTTTTGCCTTTACAAATAGTGCATTTTGTTTTGCCTCTGTATCGCGAAAGCATCACGCGGTTTTGTATTTTATAATTTTTCTCTTCTAGTTCTTGAAAGAAGTCGTTAAGACCCGTAAAGAATTTATTTCCATTCCATAGAAGTTCTTTATGTTCTTCTGAAAGTTCGAAATAAGGTTTGTGTATAGGAAAGTCAAATTTATAGGCATTGTTTGTTAATTGATCACGATACCATCCCATGCTTTCACCTCGCCATGGGTATATTGCATTTTCGTATATTGAGAGGGATGAATTTGGAATTACTAGTTCGTTATCGATTCCGATTATGTTACCATATCCCTCACAAGCAGGGCAGGCTCCATAGGGATTATTGAAACTGAATAGATGGATATTGGGTTCAAGGAATGCCATGCCATCCAATTCAAAGTTGGCGCTAAATTCTAGTCTGTTATGGGTATCTAGTTCTTGTAGGTAACATATTCCTTTACCTTCAAAGAAGGCTGTTTGAATAGCATCTGCTAGTCGATTGTAGAAATCTTCTTCGTCTTTTACTACAATACGATCGATTATTAACAGGATGTTTTTATGGTCAAATGAATGTTGGTCAATTTGATCGAGGCGTATCATTTCATTATTGACTAAAATACGAGCAAAACCCTGTTGGAGTAATACTTTTAATTTGTCTTCTAGTTTTCTTCCTTCTTCGAGGTGTATTGGAGCAAGTAATAGCCATTTGCTTTCCAGTGCGAGTGTTTTTACTTGTGTTATGACATCGGAAACGGTATCTTTTTTAACTTCATTACCTGAAACGGGAGAATATGTTTTTCCGACCCGGGCAAAAAGTAATTTTAGATAATCATAAATTTCGGTAGAAGTACCTACGGTAGAACGGGCATTAGTGGTATTAACTTTTTGTTCGATAGCAATTGCAGGTGCAATCCCTTTAATATATTCGACTTTAGGTTTGTCTAGTCTACCTAAAAACTGACGTGCGTAGGACGATAAGCTTTCTACATATCGACGTTGTCCTTCTGCATAAAGCGTGTCAAAGGCTAAACTAGACTTTCCTGAACCCGAAAGTCCGGTGATTACTACCAGTTCATTTCTAGGAATCACTACATCCAAATTTTTTAAATTATGGATTTGAGCACCTTTTATTAATATATTTTTTTTAGGTTCAAGCGTAGCTATCTCGGATGATTTCATGGCATTTTTTTTGACTAGTTGCAAAGGTAATCAATTCCGAGTTGAGTTAGAAACCGCTATTAAATGCCAATTGAAAGAAATATTTTGTTTACAATGGAACATTATTTTGTTAAATTTCAAAATTAATTTGTTTATTTGTTTAAAATTATGTTAAATTTGGTTCATAATTAATTCACAAACAGAAATTAGCCTATAGATAAAAATTACTTTTTAGATTAAAAACTTTCTTTTTAACCCTTACTAAAAGGTAATATTATGGCTAATTCACAACTTCCTGATGCTTTATTAGTTGATAAGTATATCGCTGGCGATGAGAACGCTTTGGCTATACTAGTCACTAGACATCAATCAAAAATTTACGGGTATATCTATTCCAAGGTTTCGGATAGAGATGTTACAGAAGATATTTTTCAGGAAACTTTTTTTAAAGTTATCCATACCCTGAAAACAAAAAAATACTATAGTGAAGAAGGTAAATTTTTATCTTGGGTCATGCGTATTGCCAGTAATTTGATTATTGATAAATTTCGAAATGATAAAAAAATGCCTTTGAATAGAGATACAGATGACCTTTCTGTTTTCTCCACTATTCGAGATAGCAGCATGAATATTGAAAATCGGTTGATTAAAAAGCAAGTGGAAATCGATTTGAAAAATATCATTGAGGAGTTACCTCACGATCAAAAAGAAGTAGTGATGATGCGTTATTATTTAGACATGAGTTTTAAGGAGATATCGGACATCACTGGAGTAAGCGTAAACACCACCCTAGGAAGAATGCGCTATGCTATGACCAATTTGAGAAAAGTCATTGAGAAAAATAAAATTTATTTGCCTTCGTAAACAATATAAATTAAATTTTTGCGTTATAGAATAGTATCTAACCAATATTATGTTTTATGGCAAAACTTTACTCTAAACGAAAATTAGCAAAAAAAGCAATGTTACCTAAAAAAGAGACTATTCGCTTAATACTTCAGTATTCTTGTGCGTTGAGTATTATTAAAGTAGGTGCGATGCACTTTGATAGTATTGCTAATTAGACAAAGAGCTCAATAGTTTTATTGAGCTCTTTGTTTTTAAAACCCTTCGAAAACTCCTAAACCGAATAAGGCAAAATCATATTTTGTTGGGTCCATTATGTCCAGTGCCCTTAAGTTGGTGTCTAATTCTACTAAGGCCTTTGAATCATTTTGTTTTCGTGTTAATAGATTCAACTTACGAGCTACATTGCCCGAGTGAACATCTAAAGGACATGAAAGTGCTGCAGGATTGATACTTTTCCATATCCCGAAATCAACACCACTGGAATCTTTTCTGCACATCCATCGTAAGAACATATTGATGCGTTTGGCAGCAGAACCTGCATTTGGGTCTGAAATGTGTTTGGTTGTTCTATTTAGATGTTCTATTTCAAAGAATACTTTTTTAAATTGGGAAATACTTTCTTGCATCGAATAAGCTTGTTGGTTTTTTGCAAAAAGAGCTTCTAATCCATGGTGATGGTTGTAAATATTTTGTAATGCTTTTATGAAAGTGACGGCATCTAGATTATTAAAGGTTCTGTGAACAAAATTTTGTAATTTTTCCAAATGGTGATCTTCGTGAGACATTACAAAATCGTACGGAGCATTTCCCATAAGGTTAATTAATTTATGGGAATTGTTGATGATCATCTTTCTATTTCCCCAAGCGATTGTTGCAGTTAAGAAACCTGCGATTTCAATATCTTCCTTTAAGGTAAACAGATGTGGGATTTGAATAGGATCAGTTTCTATAAACTTTGGATTATTATACTGTAGTACTTTTTCGTCCAGAAAATCTTTAAGTTCGTTCTTAGTCATGCCCGGTTACTTTTTGGGCATAAAATCCATCGCCTAAATTGTGACTTCGTTGTTGTGGCATATAGTGAAAATTAGTTTCAAAATAAAGCAATTGTTCTTCATTGACCGCGGGTAAATTACCATTACCATTTATCCAAAATTTTGTACCAATGGGGGTATTAAATTTTAAATTTCCTCTACTATCTCCTTTGAACTGTAGTTGGTCATTCGTTATGGGTTCGGGCAACCATACGTTTTTTAAATGGAAGGAAGTTCTAAGTATGAAAATGTTTTTGGGAGTTGTCTTTTCAAAGAATAGGGAAGCCGGCAATAGTATAGCAATAAACATTGCGTTTGCGATTAATAAAATCAGTATTGTTTTGGATTTTTCAAGAAAATGAGCTAGACCTAAAATACCAAAGAAGAGAGTGAAATAAACATAAAAACGATATTGAGGAGAACTGAAATAGAGTAAAGTTAGCAGTGTGATAAAGCAAAAATAGATTAACCAAAGTTGTATTTTTTGTTTTGATTTCATGATGAAATACGGACTAACAGCAATTGTGATTGCAGTAGCTATTCCTATGATACTATCAATACCATTATTCCAAAAATACTGTTTTGCTCTAAAAAATAGTGAGATTTGTTTTTGCGGATTATAAGGGATATAGAAGTCATTCATCATGTCTCTACTAAAAAAGAAATCCATAATTTCTTTGGGGATTTTATAGTTTAGGTTGGGGAATGGAGCGTATTGAATAGGGAATAAGGGGTAACCGGTAAGCGTACTATTTTTAAAGATAAAGAGTAATAGTGTTGTGGTCCCTACTATTTTCAGTGGTACTAAATTCTTATGTATTGCTTTATAATATAAGATATAGCATGCAATAGGAAAAAGCAAAAGTAGGGATGCTGTAACTTTGCAATAGGAGGCAAACAATGCTAGAATTGCAATTTTTATAAATGATTCTGTGGTGTTGAATTGATCAATAGAAATAAAATTGTAAAAGAGTAGGAATCCGAAGATGTAGATTGCTAAGTCGGGTGATGGAGCGCTTATAAACTGAAAAAGAAAAAGATAAGTTATGGAGGTTAGTCCGAATAGCAATTCTGTTTTTTTTCCTGTAATCAAATAGTTATTGATTTTGGTGAACACAAATAAATTAAAAAAAAGAAATAGAAAACCATTTAAATCATTGAAAGAGTCATATAGGAAGGATAGGTTATATACACTTTGAGTAATATGCCAACCGCTAGTTTGACCGAAGAAGAGGTCTAAATTGGCTAAACCTTTTACTAACCCATATTCGTTTAACCATTTTATAGTTTGTAAATAATAAGTTTCATTGTCAATGATATAAGGTTTAGATGTGCAAAGGGCTAGGATTACAATACTAAAAAATAAAAAGAGCCATTTAATAGTATTTTTAAAAGATTTAATTTGATTGCGAGTCTCTACAAAAAGCAATTGTAGTTCGGTTTTGTTTCTAAAGCAAAGTAGGGTAGAACTAAGCAGTAATGCACAATGGAATTCAATTGCAATAGGAAGCCAGAAGGCCCATATACTTGCACAAAGGGTTACTGTAAATAATCCTAGTATAGTTGTGAAGACTAATTCTACAGTGTTAATTTTAAGTCGTTTAGAAAAAAATAATCCAAAGTTTATTGCTGTGAAAAATATATATATCCAACTGAGTAGAATTGCGATCATCTATTAAATTATTAAACCGTCTTTCATGATTAACTTTCTGTCTGCCATATTAGCTAATTCTTCATTGTGTGTAACTATTACAAATGTTTGTCCAAATTCTTCCCTCAGAGTGAAAAATAACTGATGTAGGTTTTCGGCTGAGGCAGTATCTAAATTACCCGAGGGTTCATCAGCAAAAATAACATTAGGTTTATTAATTAAAGCTCTAGCCACTGCAACTCTTTGTTGTTCCCCGCCAGAAAGCTCGTTGGGTTTGTGATTACATCTATCGGCTAATCCAAGATATGATAATAATCGATGGGCTTCTAATTCAGTTTCTTTTTTATCTTTTCCGGCTATGAAAGCAGGTATACAAACGTTTTCAAGCGCTGTGAATTCGGGTAATAATTGATGAAATTGGAAGATGAATCCCAAATGTAAATTTCTAAATTTGGACAAATTTTTATCATTCATCTTTAGTACATTATCTCCATTTATTTCTAGCGTAGTTTCTATGGATTTCGTTGGATGGTCTAAAGTTCCTAAAATCTGCAATAAAGTAGTTTTTCCGGCACCAGATGCACCAACAATGGAAACAATTTCTCCTTTTTTAATATGCAAGTCAACACCTTTTAAAACGTGTAAAGATTCGTAGTATTTATGAATGTTTTTGGCAATAATCATTTGCTTCAATTTTTCACAAAGTAACAAAGTATTTTCTTTTATTAAAGCAGTATAGTTTTTAATTATGGTTGAATAATTTATAAAGTTATGTTAATACACTATTTCTGTTTAATACATTTGTATATTTGTTAAACAAAATATAGTTATGAATACAATTGTTGAAAAGGAATTATTTGAAATTTTAGGCGACAACCATCAGATGACTTCGGCTGAAACCCCTTTACGTTCTGATGCTTTTGATAAAACCGACCTTGAGAAAATGAATACAATTGAGCACCATTTTTTTGCCATAATGGAAGAAATGGGGCTTGATATGACTGATGATAGTTTAATGGGCACTCCTCATAGAGTTGCCAAAATGTTTATACAAGAAATATTTTCGGGATTGGACCCTGCTAACAAGCCAAAAGTGTCTGTTTTTGAAAACAGTTACCATTATGATAAAATGTTGGTGGAAGCAGGTATCAGCTTTAATTCAACATGTGAGCATCATTTTTTACCGATCATTGGAAAAGCGCACATAGGATATGTCTCTAGTGGTAAAGTCATTGGGTTGTCCAAATTGAACAGAATAGTTGATTATTATTCGAGAAGACCGCAAGTTCAAGAGCGATTGATTATGCAAATATTTAATGAACTCAAAACGGTTTTGGAAACGGATAGTGTGATTGTTGTGATGGAGGCTAAACATTTGTGTGTTTCGAGTAGGGGAATTAAAGATGAAAGTAGTTTTACTTCTACTATTCAATATGGCGGTGTATTTAACGAAAAAGAGAACAGGAATGATTTCTTTAATTTAATTCAAAAAGAGAATTAAAAATTCCCTTTATGTTTTGAATAATTTTTTTGGATAGAAAATCCCGATTTATTCGGGTTTTTCTTTTTTAGGTAATATAAAACCTAAGCCGCAGCTCTTTAGTAGTTTTTTTTCAAATGCCCAAAAGAAAGTAAACTGTCCGAATACAAATCCGAAGCATACTAACAAGAATTGGTAAATTGGGAAAATTAAAATTAGGTATAGCGGATAATAAATCCATGCAGCTACAGTGCCTTTTGTTATGTCAAATAATGCCAGTAAAGGTTTGATAATAAAAGCGGCAGAGGAACCAGTTAGCGCAAATACTACTACTATTATTAGTAATTGCCAATTTGATTTGATGTTCCAGCGCTGTTTAAAATTTGCCATCTTATGTAAATTTACACAAATTTAATCATTTTATGGTCTTGGTACAAATCCGGACAGTGCTTGTTTATTTGTAATTTGGAAGAACACAAAGTAATTATAAATTAAATAATTTACTTCATAGCCATAATGGATATTTGCGTCATAATTTATCTGCATTTCATATAAGTTCGGGCTGAAACGTTGGGGTTGCAGTACTCTAGAATTCCATTCTACAGCGTAAATTTGATTATGATTTTCTAAAAAACTTTCTGAATAGAAACCTCTAGGTCGCGCTCGACTTGCTAACCAACTATTGAATCCGGGATCAATTATAATTACTTCATATTGCAAAGAGTCGTTTGCAATTCTGATTGTGTCTGATTCTTTTTTATTACTGGTTTTACTTTCTTGTGGGATTAAATTTTTATCAAAATGACAAGAAGACATAGAAAAAATTAAAATAAAAACGACTAGTAGCTTTTTCATGATTTCTTTATTTGAGTAAAATTACTAAAAACCAATAGTTTATCGTTTAATTTAACAAAAAAACCACGCTAAGGCGTGGTTTTTCGAAAGGAATAAAGTAAAATTAAGCGTTTGCTGGTTTTACTATATTGATGATTTGTTGTGCTAATTCTGTCCCAATTCTATCTTGAGCTTCTAGTGTTGCGGCACCTATGTGAGGCGTTAACGAAATTTTTGGATGCATTAGTATCTGTATTTCTGGAGAAGGTTCATTTTCGAAAACATCTAAACCGGCAAACAAAACTTTGTTGGCATCCAAGGCTTTAAGTAAAGCAACTTCGTCAATTACACCTCCTCGAGCGCAGTTTACAATACCTACATTATGTTTCATCAAATTAAATTCACTTTCCCCTATAACATAGCCATCTTGAGCGGGTACATGTAAAGTAATAAAATCAGAATGTTTTAGTACTTCCTCTAAAGTTTCGATTTCAAATGCAACGTTAATGGATTGACCATTGTAGAATTCTACTTTTATTTCTGCTTTTTCTAAAAACTTATCCGTAGCAATTACATTCATACCTAATCCCAGTCCCATTTTTGCTACTGCTTGCCCGATTCTTCCAAAGCCAATAATTCCTAAAGTTTTACCTCGTAATTCAATTCCGTTAGCATATGCTTTTTTTAAACTATCAAAATTAGAATCGCCTTCCAAAGGCATATTTCTATTCGAATCTTGCAAGAAGCGAATTCCGGTAAATAAATGAGCAAACACTAACTCAGCCACACTTTCTGAGGAAGAGGCGGGAGTGTTGATAACTAGTATTCCTTTACTGCGGGCATATTCTACATCAATATTGTCCATCCCAACACCACCGCGACCTATTATTTTTAGACCTGGGCAAGCATCAATGATGTCTTTTCTAACTTTAGTCGCGCTTCTAACTAAGATGACAGAAACATCATTTGAATTAATAAAAGTGGCTACTTGTTCCTGCGCGACTTTAGTAGTGATTACTTCAAAACCGCCTTTATGTAAAGCTTCTATTCCGCTTTTTGATATTCCGTCGTTGGCTAATACTTTCATTGGGTACTATGAATTTTACTATTAATTGAATTGTTTGTACAAGTTATCCGATTTAGGGATTTATTTATTCCTATGAGTTTAATTATGCTAATTGAGATTTTTCGCAATAAAGGGATTCAAATTCTTTCATTACATCTACTAAAACTTGCACACTTTCTAAAGGAAGTGCATTATACATAGATGCTCTATAACCTCCTACAGATCGATGTCCTGTTATGCCAGAGATGCCTGCTTTTTTCCACATTAGATCAAATGATTCCTGAAGTTCAGGATTTTCTAATAAGAAGGTTGCATTCATGTTGCTTCTATCGTTAATTGCGGCCGTACCTTTGAACATTGAATTTCTATCAATTTCGCTGTAAAGTACGTTGGCTTTAGCTTCGTTTACTTTCTCGATAGCAGGAATTCCGCCTTGATTTTTTAACCATTGTAATGTTAACAAGCAAGTATATACAGCAAAAACAGCAGGTGTATTGTACATGCTTTCTGCTTTAATATGTTTTTCATAGTCTAAGATGCTTGGGATTGTTCTACCTGTTCTACCAAGTATTTCTTCTTTTATTACAACTAATGTAGTTCCTGCAGCTCCCATATTCTTTTGTGCACCTGCATAAATTAAATCAAATTGCGAAAAATCTAATACTCTAGAAAATATATCAGAGCTCATATCACAAACCATTGGTATGCTTGTTTTTGGAAATGTCTTCATTTGTGTTCCAAAAATTGTATTGTTGCTTGTGCAATGGAAATAATTTGCATCACTTGGAATGGTATACTTGGATGGGATGTGATTATAATTTTGCTCTTTGGAAGAAGCTACAATGGTTGTCTCTCCAAAAAGTTTAGCTTCCTTTATTGCATTATTGGCCCAAGTACCGGTATCCAAATAGGCAGCTTTACCATTTTCTTTCATAAGGTTATAGGGAACCATTAGAAACTCTAAACTTGCTCCTCCTTGTAAAAATAATGCTTGATATCCTTTTCCTTCGAGGTTTAAGAGCTCTAAAACTAAAGTTCTTGCTTCTTCCATAACAGCAACGAAGTCTTTGCTACGGTGAGAGATTTCAAGTAGTGATAAATTAGAATTATTAAAGTTTAGAATAGCCTGAGCTGATTTTTCAAATACTTCTTGAGGAAGTATACATGGTCCTGCGCTGTAGTTGTGTTTTTTCATAATCTGGTTTCCAAAAAGTAAGGTGCAAATTTCGGAAACAAGAAGTTAAAAAGCGATTAGAATTGTTTAATAATAATGTTATCTTATTAACGAAAACGTTATAGTTTATAACAATTTATGCGAATAATTCAATCAAATTTGAGTTAGAAAGGCCATGGTGTCTACATTGTCTGCATAATCCCAAAGTTTTGGCTTTTGAGTATGTCCAAAAGCAATAACACTTGGCATTTCTATAGTTGTGACTACGCATTGAATATGTTCACTATCTTTATTTAAGCGAAGTATTAAATCATTAATATCATCATAATATTCGTAAAAGACGGAAGAAATAGGGGAGGCATAACTAGTATCTTCTTTTAATGTTAGGAATTCGTTATCAAGTAATTTAAAATTACTCATTAAGAAAACAGCTTTGTTATAATCGTAATTGTTTGAATATTTTTCGTAGTAGATAACGTCTTTATAATTATAGATCGCTTGAAAGAAGGCTGTGAAATCGTAATCCTTTGGTACAAATATTTTTGAAACATTGCGGCAACCTAATCCAAAATAGCGAAAGATGTCTTCGCCTAAATTTATTAACTCTTCTGTTGTTTCATTTCCAGTTAGTATAGCGACAGAGTTTCTGTTTTTGCGAATAATATTAGGTTTGTTTTGAAAATAATATTCAAAATAACGGGCTGTATTATTACTTCCCGTTGCAATTACCGCATCGAAATTTTCTAATTTGCCATCAGTGAATTTAATTGTGTGTTCCAATTCAGGATTAATGGTTGTTATATATTTGGCTAAAAACTTGATTAAATGTTGGTCATTTGAAGAAGTTTTTATTAGAACTTTATGACCTGAAATTACAACAGTAAGAAAATCATGAAAGCCTACGAGTGGAATATTTCCCGCTAAGATTAAAGCAACTGTTTTTGGATTTGCGTTGGGTAAGTCATAATTAGAAAGCCACTGATTTAAATTATTTATTTCTAATGCGTTAGCCCAAGAATTTATTGCAAAATAGACTTGTTCTGGAGTGAACCAGCCGTTGTGAGATTGCGATAATTCAATTAATTCAACAAACGGTTCAAAAAACAAATCGTTGAAGAGAACTGTTTCATCTTTGGTGTTCTTAGCTAAAGAAAATTGGGCTAAAAACTTTCCTAACTCAACAAAACAATTTTTTTTCTCGATTTGTAACATGTGTAACTTGTTTATGAATGGTTTTGATTGTAATTTTGCACAAAATTAATTAAAAATAAGCTATGGCAATCATTATAACAGACGAATGTATCAATTGTGGTGCGTGCGAACCGGAATGTCCAAATACGGCTATTTATGAGGGAGCGGATGATTGGCGTTACAAAGACGGAACTAAGTTACAGGGTAAAGTTATTTTGCCTGATGGTACTGAAGTTGATGCCGATGCTGCACAGACCCCTATTTCAGACGATCTATATTATATAGTACCTGGTAAGTGCACTGAATGTAAAGGTTTTCATGAGGAACCACAATGTGCGGCTGTTTGTCCCGTGGATTGCTGTGTTCCAGATGATAATCATAAGGAGACTGAGGAAACCTTGCTTAATAGACAGTCATTTTTGCATAATGAATAAAAAAAGCCCAAACAATTGTTTGGGCTTTTTTTATGGTATATTAAATCTTTAAGGTTTTATTAAACTATATTTTTCTTGAATTATGCTATCCTCTTTTTCATTATATGTTTCTACTATAAGATTGCCTTCTCCATCAAAGTAACCAACAGAGAAACTGTTTTTATTTTTAAAAATATAATTGTTGTTGGAGGTTTTTCTTAAAATGCCTGAAGACAAGTTATTAGAATTCATCATTTCATAGCCCGTATTGTCTGAAACAATTTGGTATTTCATTCCTCCCATACTGTAATAGGCAGAATGATTAACATCAATAGTTTTGGTTATACCATCTACTGTAATTTTTGTTTTTGTTGTAACACTAACTGGACTCTCTTTTACAGGTATATTTAAGGTATTTGGCTTTTCATTTTCTAATGCAATTTTTTGCACTTCGTTGCTTTCCTGTGATTTCACAATTACTTTCTTACCCTTTGAGTCTTTGATGGTAGTTGTAACTGTTTTAACTTCGGATTTCATATTTGTATTTTGTGCTGTTCCAATATACATTAGTACTAAAGTAAATAATGCTGTGAGTTGAATTTTCATGATTGTTTTTTATGAAATTTATACAAATACAAATCTAAGTTGCGCTGTATTTTTAAGTGTTATATTATTAAAAGAATTTGTTGTAAAATAATATTAAAATTAACCTATTTTTAAAATTACTTTTTTTAACAATAAACTCTTGATAAGTTAAAAAATGTTCATTATTTAATGCTTAAAGTTTTACTAGCTTTGTTAAAATTTGAATTGTATGCAGCGTAACTTACTGCTTCTTTTATTTATACATATTTCATTTGCTGTTTTTTCGCAAAATAGTGAGATGGCTATAAAATTAGTGGATGCAGAAACTAATCTTCCTGTTACTGATGCTACTGTTTTTATCTCGAAAAGTAAACAGACGTTGTTGAGTAATGTGGAAGGTATTGTGACGTTTGAATTAAGGGGAGCTTCAAATATTCAAATATCACATTCTTCTTATAGTACTATAACAGTTAGGTCTTCTACATTGAAGGAAAAGGTAACCGTACTTTATCTAAAAAATACGGTTAACGATTTGGATGAAATTATTGTGACTAAAGTTCATCCTCAGAAAATTCTAAAAGATTTAGTAGAAAGTTCGATTAAAAAGCTAACCGTACCTGCTCGATTAAAAGTATATTCGAGGGAGTTTTTTAAAAAGGATGGAACCTATTTATATTTTAATGATGGGTTGATGAATTTTCAAATATTTGGCAAAGACAAGAATTTTAAGAATACTATATTAGTGGAGCAAAATCGTTCATATGGTTTAATTAATGAAGAAATGAGTTCTGATGTTTTGGGTTACAATTTGAATGATATCATGCAGAATTATTATAATTTTAAATATTTAAATCCCATTTTAGAGTCCAAGGCAAAAAAGGACTATGATTTTATATTAAAAGCCTATTCAGGAAATAGTGATTACAATGTTATGTTTGTAACTCCTCTGGATACTGAAGTTGGACTTTTAGATGATTTTAAAATTGTTTATGATCGAAAAAAGAAGGTAATTATTGAGGTCAGTTCTTCCATATCACCAAATGCTTTAGCTGGAGTAAAAGAAAAAACTTCAGTAGGTTCCAAGAATATTTATAAGTCGTTTTACAAGAATATTTATCGTTTAGAAAATTCAGAATATTATTTAGTAAGTTCAAAAGAAGAGATTGGTTTTGAACGGATTGATAAAAATAAAAAGACTGATATTGAAGTTCGAAATTATTTTGTTACCACCAATTTCAGTAACCATAATTACACCTACAAGGATAGCGAAGTTTTTAAGGAAAAAACACTTTACAATAAAAAGAATACAATACTTACCGACTATTGGAATGTATCAGGTTTAACCGCTACAAATGAAGAACTTGCTATAATAGGAAAACTTGAAGAAAAAGTAGACTAACTTAATAATATTATTAGAAAATTCCCCTTGCAGTTCCCTTTTGAATCTTGGTTTTAATACGTTATATTTGCACACTTTTATTTTAAACTTAAATGGAACGCGTCGTCGTTTCCGATCATCAATAATAAAATAGCTAAGAGATATGAAAGCAGGTATAGTAGGATTGCCAAATGTAGGGAAATCAACATTGTTTAATTGTTTGTCAAATGCTAAAGCGCAAAGTGCTAATTTTCCGTTTTGTACCATTGAGCCTAATATAGGAGTCGTTAATGTCCCAGACCCTAGAATTGTTCGTTTGGAAGAATTAGTTAACCCAGAGCGTGTTCAAATGGCTACTGTTGATATCGTTGATATCGCTGGTCTGGTTAAAGGAGCTAGCAAAGGTGAGGGGTTAGGCAATCAGTTTTTGGCAAACATAAGAGAGTGTAATGCCATTATTCATGTTTTACGTTGTTTTGACAATGACAATATTGTTCATGTTGATGGTAATGTAAATCCGATTAGAGATAAAGAAACTATTGATATAGAATTGCAGTTGAAAGATTTGGAAACTGTTGAAAAACGGTTGGAAAAAGTAAATCGTGCAGCGAAAACCGGAAACAAAGAAGCTCAAGTTGAAAAATCATTTTTAGACAGAATTCGTGAGGCTTTGTTGCAAGCTAAATCTGCACGAACAGTTGAGCCTCAAAATCAAGATGAGATAGAATTGATGGAAGATTTCCAATTAATTACAACTAAACCAGTTTTGTATGTGTGTAATGTTGACGAAACTTCTGCAGTGAATGGAAATAAATATGTTGATCAAGTTCGAGAACTGGTAAAAGATGAGGATGCTGAAGTAATTATATTGTCGGTAGGAGCTGAAGCAGATATTACTGAACTGGAAAGTTATGAAGAGCGACAAGTTTTTCTTGAAGATATGGGATTGTCTGAACCAGGATCTGCTGTTTTGATTCGTGCGGCCTATAAATTATTAAAATTGCAAACCTACTTTACGGCTGGAGTAAAAGAAGTTCGTGCCTGGACGATTAACGTTGGAGATACCGCTCCTAAAGCTGCTGGAGTAATTCATACTGATTTCGAAAAAGGGTTTATTAGAGCAGAGGTTATAGCTTTTGAAGATTTTTCACAATTTGGATCAGAAACTAAAGTTAAAGAAGCTGGAAAACTACGCGTAGAAGGGAAAGAATATATCGTTAAGGATGGAGATGTCATGCATTTTCGATTTAATGTTTAAATTTTTTTGTTACTATTTAGAAAAAACCCGTAAATTATATGCGGGTTTTTTTGATTATTAGAAATACTTTTCTTTTATTTATATGCCTTTAATATAAATATACTTTAAATGAAGATTCAACAATTACTACTAAACAACGTAAACGAAACCCAAAACATATTAACCACTGATGGGTTTGATTCTGAAAAAGCAAATTTAGTATTGGCTTTTGGTCAAAGAACGCTTTTGGACGAAATAAAGCCGTACTCGACATTGAAGAAGTTATATCCTAGCGCACAAATTGTCTTATGTTCATCATCTGGACAAATATCTGACCAAGTACTTATTGAAAATGATATTGTAGTCACTTCAATTGTATTTGATAAAACTCCAATAAAGACTATTGAGGTTGATATCTTGAATAATGATAGTATAGATGATTTAGGTCAAAAAGTAAAACAAGCTTTGTTTTCTAACGACTTGAAATCTATTTTTGTATTATCTGAAGGGAGTTTTGTAAATGGCACAGAACTTATAAATGAGTTGAAAAAACAAACTAATGCTGCTATTCCTATTTTTGGAGGATTGGCAGGCGATGAGTTTAGTTTTGAGAAAACTATAGTAGGTTTAAATGCGGATGCTTCGCCAGGTAAAATTGTAGCAATCGGATTTTATGGGGAACACCTTCATTTTGGCTATGGTTCTGAAGGAGGTTGGGGAGATTTTGGTCCAGAACGAGAAGTAACCCTTTCAAAGAAAAATGTATTGTATAAAATTGGCGATCGATTTGCGCTTGATTTATATAAAGAATACTTAGGTAAATATGCGGATGAGTTGCCTGGTTCTTCTTTATATTTTCCGCTTTCAATGAAAGAGACTTCGGGGTCTATGCCTGTTGTACGAACAATATTGGCAATTGATGAAGAAAATAAATCTATGACTTTTGCTGGTAATATACCTGAAGGTTCTTATGTAAGATTGATGAAAGGAAATATTGATAAATTAATTGATGCTGCTTCTACTGCAGCCTATAAAATTAGAAAAGCGTTAGATAGTCAACCTCAATTAGCCATTTTAGTGAGCTGTGTAGGACGACGTATTGTATTAGATGATAGAGTTGAAGAAGAATTAGAAGTTATTAAAGATATTTTTGGAGCGAGTACCATCTTGTGCGGGTTTTATTCCTATGGTGAAATATCGCCATTATTGCATAATGTAGCATGTGAACTCCATAATCAAACTATGACCGTTACAACAATGTTTGAAGATTAATTAATATGGATAATAATTCAATTCATAGGCATTTGAATCGCCAAATAGACAAATACATATCGGAAAACTCGTGGCATACGTCAACAGATTTAAGTGCTTTTATTGAAGTCATCAATCAAACTTATATAAATTATGAGAAAGATGCAGAGCTATTTGAGCAGTCGGCTATATTGAATGATAAAGAATATTTTGAAATAAATCAACGCCTCAAAGAAGAATTAACCAAGAAGGAGTTATTTCAATCCAAATTAATAGAAGCAATTAGACAACTTAATCAAGACGATAAAAAAATAGATGGGGAATCGAACGTTTTGGATTTAATAAATATTCTAAATAAGGAAATTGAAGTAAAAAAAGACTACCAAGAGCAATTAAATCAAGCCAAGATAAGTGCGGAATTAGCAAATGAAGCTAAAACTGAATTCTTGTCGATAATGAGTCATGAAATCAGAACTCCTTTAAATGCTATAATTGGTTTAATTTATATTATGGAAAAAGAAAACTCTTTAGAGAGTTTTCATGAAAATATTGAAGTATTAAAACTTTCTGCTCAGAATTTATTTTTATTAATTAATGATATCCTAGATTTTAATAAAATTGAAGCGGGTAAAATAGATCTTGAGAAAACACCATTTGATTTTAAAAATTTAGTCCAACAAATAGCAAGATCATTACAAGCTAGGGCTTCTGAGAACATGAATGTTATAGAAGTCATAGTTGATGAAGATTTTGAAACTTATTTGGTTAGTGACCCATTGCGAATCAATCAAATCATTACCAATTTAGTGTCAAATGCCATTAAATTTACACAAGATGGGGTTATTAAAATAAAATTAAGTCAAATTGCGGTAGTTGATAATTACTCTACCTTTAAAGTTGAAATTATTGACACGGGTATTGGAATTGATAGAAATAAATTCCAAACGATATTTCAGAAATTTGCTCAAGCTGAAACTAAAACTTCTCGACAATTCGGAGGTACTGGATTAGGTTTGGTAATAACAAAAAAATTATTAAACCTTCTTGACTCTGATATTGAATTTGAGAGTGAAATAGGTAAAGGGACTAATTTTTATTTTACACTCCGAATGCAAATCGGTACTAAAACGAGTGATATTGATTCTAATGAATTGTTGCATTCCCAATCAGAAGTAAATTTAGAAGGTTTAAAAGTTTTGTTGGTCGAGGATAATTTAATTAATATAAAAATTGCCCAAAAAATAATGGGGCATTGGGGAGTTGAGGTTGATGTGGCAGAAAACGGAAAAATTGGGGTTGAAAAATTCCTTCAAAATAAGTATGATGTTATATTAATGGATTTATCAATGCCTGTTATGGATGGCTATGAGGCTACGACTATAATACGAACTCATGATAAGTTGATTCCAGTAGTGGCTCTAACGGCATCAGCGTCGTTTGGCTATCTAGATAGGGCTTTACAAATTGGAATAAATGAGTATATTATTAAACCATTTAATCCTAAAGAGCTTAACATGAAGCTACGAAAATATTATAATAATAGATAGCGTTACTATTGTCTGCTATTTGTTGTAAAGGATTGAAGAGGCACTTTTCTTGGCACAAAATTTGAATTAGCTAGAAAAAAAAGGAATCAATTTGAAAGCATTTTATAAAATTCTATACTACTTAAAACGAATTAGTTTTTATTTCTTTTTGTTTTTAATGTTATACGGTATTGCAGCCTTTTCATTTTCTAAAATTACCGTTAATTCAGAAGCAGATGCTAATGAAAAAGAGGTAACTATTTATATTAAAACCAATGGAGTGCATACCGATATTGTAGTTCCTCTTAAGAATGAGGTAAAAGATTGGACAAAAGTAGTTAAACTTGAAAAAACTAAAAGTAAAGATACTACTATGGCTTATGTTGCATTCGGTTGGGGTGATAAAGGATTTTATCTTAACACGCCGCAATGGTCTGATTTGAAATATAGCACAGCATTTAATGCAGCTTTTGGATTAGGTGATTCTGCGATTCATGCTACTTTTTTCAGAACAATTAATGAAGATAGAGATTGTATTCGGATTGAAATCTCAAAAGCTAATTATCAAAAACTTATCGATTATATAGAAGATAGTTTTCTAATGGATTCAAATCAGGATCCAATTTTTATTTCGGCCACAACTTATGGCTTGAATGATAGTTTTTATGAAGCTAAAGGGAGGTATAGTTTGTTTCATACTTGTAACACTTGGGCCAATAGTGCATTAAAAAGTGCTAATCTAAAAGCAGCATTATGGACGGTAACTGATACTGGTATTTTTTGTCATTATCAGTAAATTTATTGTCAAAAACATTATTGATAACTTTGATAAATATCATTTCTAAAATCCTTCCAATTCCACTATATTAGCACAAAATCGATAGTTTTATAATAGTGGAACAAAATCAATATACCGAAGACAATATTCGCTCCCTAGATTGGAAAGAGCACATCCGTATGCGTCCTGGAATGTATATTGGAAAACTAGGTGATGGTTCTTCTCCTGATGATGGAATTTATATACTATTAAAGGAAGTAATCGATAACTGTATTGATGAATTTGTCATGGGTGCAGGTAAAGTTATAGAGGTCAATATCAAGGACAAAATGGTTACTGTTCGTGATTATGGACGGGGTATCCCATTGGGCAAAGTAGTTGATGTTGTTTCTAAAATGAATACCGGAGGGAAATACGATTCGAAGGCCTTTAAAAAGTCGGTTGGTTTAAATGGAGTTGGGACTAAAGCTGTAAATGCCTTATCAAATTTTTTTAGAGTTGAATCAGTCCGAGATAATCAACAGAAAGCGGCAGAATTTTCGGCTGGTAATTTGACATTGGAGGAGGATGTTGTAGAATCGACTAAACGTAAGGGAACCAAGGTTGCTTTCATAGCTGATGAAGCTATTTTTAAAAATTATAAATATCGAAATGAGTATGTGATTCGCATGCTTAAAAACTATTGTTATCTGAATACCGGATTAACCATCTACTATAATGGTGAAAAGTTTTATTCGGATAATGGATTAAAAGATTTGCTAGAAGAAACCATTACAGAAGAGGATATGCAATATCCTATCATTCATCTCTTGGGGGAAGATATTGAAGTGGCTTTAACTCACAGTAAGTCGCAATATTCAGAGGAATATCATTCATTTGTCAATGGTCAAAATACTACGCAAGGTGGTACACACTTAGGAGCATTTCGTGAAGCGATTGTTAAGACCATTAAGGAGTTTTATAATAAACCATTTGAAGCTTCAGATATTCGTAAGTCAATAGTCTCTGCCGTTTCGATAAAAGTCGAAGAACCAGTATTTGAGTCGCAAACCAAAACTAAATTGGGTTCCACTGACATTGGTCCGAAAGGACCATCAGTGCGCACGTTTGTAAATGACTTTATCAAAACAAAACTTGACAATTTTTTACATAAGAATCCCGAAGTGGCCGACTTGTTATTGCGCAAGATTCTGCAAGCAGAACGTGAACGAAAAGAACTTTCAGGTATTCGTAAATTGGCTAAGGATCGTGCAAAGAAAGCTAGTTTGCACAACAAAAAGCTAAGGGATTGTCGTGTGCATCTTACTGATGCCAAAAATCCAAGAAGTCTAGAAAGTACTTTGTTTATTACAGAAGGTGATTCCGCTTCGGGTTCGATTACTAAGTCTCGAGATGTGAATACTCAGGCCGTATTTAGTTTGCGAGGTAAGCCTTTGAACTCCTATGGTATGACCAAGAAGATTGTTTATGAAAACGAAGAATTTAACTTACTCCAAGCAGCCTTAGATATTGAAGAAGATATGGGCGACTTGCGGTACAACAATATTGTAATTGCCACCGATGCCGATGTCGATGGGATGCATATTCGTTTGCTGTTGATAACCTTCTTTTTGCAATTCTTTCCCGAACTCATTAAGGACGGACATTTATACATATTGCAAACCCCATTATTTCGGGTACGAAATAAAAAGGAAACAATCTACTGTTATAGTGATGAAGAGCGAGTTAACGCCATTGAAAAACTAAAACCTAAACCCGAGATAACAAGATTTAAAGGATTGGGAGAGATTTCTCCTGACGAGTTTAAGCATTTTATAGGACAGGATATTCGGCTTGATCCTGTAATGTTAGATAAAGCTACTTCCATAGAGACGCTTTTGGAATTCTATATGGGAAAAAACACGCCGGATCGTCAAGATTTCATTATCAATAATTTGAAAGTGGAATTGGATGTGGTAGAGAAATAGTTAATAGTAAGATACTGAAACAAGTTCAGCCTAAATGAAAGACGAAGAAGAAGACGATATAATCCCTAGCGAAGACGAAAACAACGAAGCGTTGAACGAGTCAACAGATGATGACGCTACAGAAGAAGGTTTTGACGATGTCATTCGTCCGTCTGCCGGTAGCCATTTCTATGAAAATGATGAGAATCCTGAAGATACCATTACCAAAGTAACGGGTATGTACAAGGATTGGTTCTTGGATTATGCCTCTTATGTAATCCTAGAACGTGCTGTACCTGCGATAGAAGATGGGTTCAAACCAGTCCAACGTCGCATCATGCACTCCATGAAGGAGCTAGATGATGGGCGTTACAATAAAGTAGCCAACATCGTTGGGCATACCATGCAATATCACCCCCATGGTGATGCTAGTATTGGAGATGCCATGGTGCAGATAGGTCAGAAAGACTTAATTATTGACATGCAAGGAAACTGGGGAAATATCCTCACTGGAGATAGTGCGGCAGCTTCTCGTTACATTGAGGCCCGTATCTCTAAGTTTGGTCACGATGTGTTGTATTCACCCAAGATTACAGAATGGGGGATGTCTTATGACGGTCGACGTGCAGAACCCATCAACTTGCCCGTTAAGTTTCCCTTGCTGTTAGCACAAGGAGCAGAGGGGATCGCTGTAGGACTTTCTACTAAAATATTACCGCATAACTTTAATGAACTGATTGACTGTTCGATTAAAGTATTAAAGAATAAACCCTTTACCTTATTTCCTGATTTTCCAACTGCTGGTATCGCAGATGTATCGAATTATAATGATGGATTACGTGGAGGTCGCGTGCGTGTGCGTGCAAAAATTAATCAGTTAGATAAGCAAACGTTAGTCATTACACAAATACCTTTTTCTACCAATACTTCAACTTTGATTGACAGTATTTTGAAAGCTAATGAGAAAGGGAAAATCAAAGTAAAAAAAATAGAAGACAATACAGCTGCTGAGGTCGAAATATTAATCCATCTCCCAACTGGTGTATCTCCGGATAAAACTATTGATGCCTTGTATGCGTTTACCGCTTGCGAAACATCTGTGGCACCATTAGGTTGTGTTATCGAAAATCATAAACCACGATTTGTAGGTGTTTCTGACATGTTACGAATTTCGACTCATCGAACGGTGGATTTGCTTAAACGCGAGTTGGAGATTCAGCTGGATGAGTTGGAAAATAAATGGCATTTTTCAACCCTAGAGAAAATCTTTATTCGTGAGGAGATGTATATTGATTTCAAATTATATTCTGACAGAGAATCTTTGAATGTTTATATGTACAATCGATTCAAACCGTTTGAAAAGTCTTTTGTTAGAGAGATTAATGATGATGACTTGCAAAAGCTAACTCAAATCCCGATGATTCGTATTACGCGTTTCGATTCCGATAAAGCGGATGATGTTATTGCTAAGTTGGAGGCAGAAATGGAACTAGTAAAACACCATCTCAATCACATTATTGATTACACTATTGACTTTTTCCAAAAGCTGAAAGACAAATATGGTAAAGGGAAGGAACGTCAAACGGAGCTGCGTAGTTTTGATAATATCGAGGCTACTAAAGTTGCTTTGCGAAACACCAAACTATATGTAAACAAGGATGAAGGTTTTTTTGGTACTGGATTAAAGAAAGATGAGTATGTGGCTGATTGTTCGGATATCGATGATGTTATCGTCTTTTTACGTGATGGTAAGATGATGATTTCTAAAGTAGATGATAAAAAGTTTGTTGGAAAAGACATTATACATATTGCGGTATTTGATAAGAATGACAAGCGAACCATCTACAATATGATCTATCGCGATGGTAAAAATGGTTCTGCTTTTATCAAACGATTTAATGTATCTGGGGTTACTCGAGATAAGTTTTATGACTTAACCCAAGAGAAGGCTGGATCGCAAGTGTTGTATTTTTCTGCGAATCCAAATGGCGAAGCAGAGACCGTTACTATTTTATTACGTCAAATAGGCAGTGTTAAAAAGCTGAAATGGGATTTAGACTTCTCTGATATAGCTATCAAAGGAAGAGCTTCTCGAGGAAATACAGTAACTAAATATCCTATAAAGAAAATAGAACTTAAAGAAAAAGGGATCTCAACATTGCGACCTAGAAAAGTATGGTTTGATGATACCGTACAGCGCTTGAATGTAGATGGAAGAGGGGAGCTACTGGGTGAATTTAGACCTAATGATCGCTTGTTGATTATCAATCAGAGTGGTAAACTTAAAACTATAATTCCAGAGTTGACCACCCACTTTGAGGAAGGTATGATTGTTTTGGAAAAATGGAATCCGAATAAGCCTATTTCTGCTATTTATTATGATGGGGAAAAGGAACGTTATTATGTGAAGCGTTTTTGTGTTGAGAATGAAAATAAAGAAGAACTATTTATCAGTGAACATGAGAAATCTCAATTGGAAATTGTTTCAACGGATTGGCGACCGATGGCTGAATTAGTTTTTGCTAAAGTAAAAGGAATACAAAAGGAAACTATTACCGTTGATTTAGAGCAGTTTATTGCTGTTAAAGGAATCAAGGCGATTGGAAACCAATTGACCACTGATAAATTAAAGCAAGTAAACTTGTTAGAGCCGCTTCCTTATGAAGAACCATTAGCAGAAGAACCAGAAACTTTAGAAATTATGGATGCAGAAACAGAATCGGATAATATACAAACCGAGCTTGATGAAGATGGACAGATTACTTTGTCTTTGGAATAATAAAAAATCCCGCTTAATGCGGGATTTTTTATTATGTAATGATATAAAAGTTACGCTTGAATGCTATAATACTATGTATTTAATGATGAAATGAAATTAATCTAGAATAGCTTCTACGCTTTTATAAAGCAGAACCGTTCCCTTGGGTCCTTTTGTGGCTTCCAACTTTAGCCCTTCTAATTCTGCTCCAACATAACCATCAGCGCGGTTTACTACTAATTGCTCTATGCCTTTTGGGTCATTTATTTGAATAAAAGCAGTTGCAAGGATATCGGGACCACTTACGGTTACTATTAAAAGATCGTGACCATATTGGACCTTGTAACCTTTAACAAAATACGAAAGTGCATCGTCATCGGCTTTGATAAGTTCGCCTAATTTATTTTTATATACCGTACTTTCTGGCGGGTTATTTTTAAATATAGGTTCTTCATTTACTCCTTTGTTTAGGTGGCAAGAAGAGAGTAGCACTAAAAGCACTCCTAAAAACGTATTAGATTTAGTCGGTGACATCGGTGTCTTTCAGTTCGTTATCTAGTATTTCACTATTGTGTAGTTTCACTACCTGCTTACTTTTCTTAAGGCGTAGGTTTAGGAATTCTACAAATAAAGAGAAAAAGATGGAGAAGTATAAATACCCTTTTGGAATGGTCCCTACTTCGACATCATTCCCAAAACGGAAATGCGCTAAGTGCGATCCTTCGGCGATTAGCATTACTCCGATTAGGATTAGGAATGAAAGACCAAGGATTTGAATTGTAGGATGTTGGTTGACGAAATTAGACACTGGACCGGCAAAAATCATCATGATGATCATCGAAATTATTACGGCTAGAATCATGATAAGTAGGGCGCCTTCGGGACCAAATCCTCCTTGAGCAGGGGCACTGTTGCTTACCATACCAACGGCTGTTAAGATACTGTCGAATGAAAACACAATGTTTAATAGTGCTATTTGGAAGATAGCTGCTACAATACTGTTGCTTGCCTTTCCGCTTGTTCCTTCTTCTTCTCCTTCCATTTTATGGTGGATTTCAGAAACTGATTTATATAAAAGAAATAAGCCCCCACCGAAAACAATTAAGCTTTGACCGGTGATATGCGCTTCAAAAAAGCCCCAATCTATGCTTTTGATTACTTCTTGTAAACTCATTACCCAAGTGATTCCGAACAACAAGATGACACGAAAAGCCATGGCTAATAGTAATCCAATACGTCTTGCTTTGGGTTGGTCTGATTGCGGTAATTTCCCAGATACTATAGAAAGGAAAACGATATTATCTATACCTAATATGATTTCTAAGAAGGTTAGTGTAAGTATGGCCATCAAGGCATTGGGGGTGAAAATTATATCCATATTGTTTTGTTAGTGTTTTGGAATTAAACGTTATTAATCCAGTTTTGTTACAGTGCCACGTTGTTTTTTGGCATCACCTACATAAGAATATTCGAAGGTATAGCCTTTTGTATCAGTGGCTAAAATGGTAATACTAATTGCTTTTTGTTCCTTCATGGTTTTGGGGTGTAGTTTTCGCAAAACAAATTCGCAGTCGTTTACCCAATGAACTGTTGCGGTATCGGTTTTACCATGATAGGTTTCGATTTGTAAGCTATCGGTTCGGACGGTAAGAGAGGTTTGTTTCTTTCCTTCAAGCTCTTTGGTAAATTTGAATTTACCCGTGTGAAAATCTTTGCAATTACGTTCTTTACTAGAGCAAGCCATTAGGGAGATTGCAAGTACTAAAAGGGTTGGTTTTTTCATTTTATTTTGGTATTGCACTAGGTTAACCTGTTTAATTCATCATCAGTAAAGTTCTTTATGCTTTTTACTTTGGCAAACTTTTGGGCATTATAACTGATTGAGTTGTTTTTGGGAATGGAGAGGGAATTCCATTCGTTTTGTTTTAGTAATTTGGAAAAGAATACGATTTGTCCAATATGATAAGGATAGTGCGCAAGCTGCCTATTGAGTGCTTCCATTACTGTATGTCCCTCATTGCGGATGTATATCATGGTGTCTAATTGGTTTTCCTCTAAAGCGTTTAAGGCCTCAAAGAAACAGTTCCAGCCTGTGTTCCAAACTTCCATTAATTCCTCTTTGGTTGTGCTATTTTCTTCAAATTCAGTATCTCTATTGCGCCATTCTTTTTCCCCATCGGTAGTTAAGAAATCGGTCCAGCGTGACAGCATGTTTCCTGACAGGTGCTTGATTATTACGGCAATAGAATTGGTATTTTCATTGATTGTACTAAACAATTGTTCAGGTTCTACTTGCTCAATGGCTTTTTCTCCTATAGTTTTGTAATAGACAAATTGCTTTTTTATACTATCAAGGTAGGTTTTAGTTATCATTATGAAAAAGAGAATCGGTTATGTTTTTGACTCCTTTGAACAGAAAGTAGACGGATGAAGTGCAGATTACTATTCCGATGGCTAGGACTAAATAATGCCAATTATTCTCTTTGTTTTGAAAGGCATTGTAAATTACTGCGGGTCCTATGAACATCATAGGCAAGGCAAAGAGCAAGTATTTTATGGCTTTATCTAGTATTTCTTTTTTGGAAGACATGATAGACGATTTAATTATTTAGCATTGAAATGGTTTACCGCTTTACGAACGCTACCATTTTCTTTTAATAATAGGGATGCTTCTTCGTAGCTTACTGGAATTTCACCCATAATCATTCGGATGCCGCGGTCAACTAGTTTGTCATTGCTTAATTGCATGTCAACCATTTTGTTTCCTTTTACCCGGCCTAACTGAATCATAGTTGTTGTTGATATCATATTTAAGACCAGTTTTTGAGCGGTACCTGCTTTCATGCGAGAGCTGCCCGTTACAAACTCAGGGCCTACCACCACCACTATAGGGTATTGCGCGGTTAGGGCTAAGGGACTTCCTTGGTTACAAGTAATGCAACCCGTTAGGATATTTTGTTTATTACAGTCTTCTAAACCTCCAATTACGTACGGGGTAGTGCCTGAAGCGGCAATTCCAATGACAACATCGTTAGGTCTGATAGTATGTTCTTGTAAATCAATCCAGGCTTGGTTGTGATCATCTTCGGCATTTTCTACAGCACGACGGATGGCTTTATCGCCTCCCGCGATGATTCCGTTTACTAAATCAAAAGAGACTCCGAAGGTAGGAGGACATTCTGAGGCGTCTACAATTCCCAATCGACCAGAAGTACCTGCACCAATGTAAAAGAGGCGGCCACCAAGTTTCATTTTCTCAACTATCTTACTTACTAAAGCTTCGATTTGTGGCAATGCTTTTTCAACTGCTAAGGGAACCGTTTTGTCTTCTTTGTTAATGTTGCACAACAAGTCGGATACCGTCATGTGTTCGAGGCTATCATAGTGGGAGGATTGTTCGGTGGTTTTGGTAAATGTCATTTTTTAGAGTTACTGCTTGTCTGAGTTGCTAAGTTACTAAGTTTTTAGTTTACTGCCTAACCCTTATTGCTATTGTCTTACACTATGCTCGCCAATGCAATTCCCAATATAATCATTGATATCTTGGCCACGTTGAACTTATGACCTTCGCTGCTTTCAAAGATAATAGTGGAGGAGATGTGGAATAAGATTCCGATGACTACCGCAGTTATTTGAGCATAATATTGATTTAATATTGGTAATTTATCGGATAGCAAGGTGCCTAGTGGCGTCATTAGCGCAAAGGTAAGCATGAATAAAAACAAGGCGGTTTTATTCAGTTGTGCATTTAGGAAAAAAGTAGTTAAGATGATAGCAATAGGCAAGTGGTGTATGGCAATACCGTAAGCTAAATCATGGTGATGGGCTACGGGGAATCCTTCTAATAGCGCATGAATGCATAAACTGATGAACAACAACCACGGCATTTTGGTAATTTTATCATGACCGTGCACGTGCCCGTGTTCAGCACCTTTAGAGAAAAACTCTAGGATGATTTGAAACAAGATCCCGACCATTATAAAAATACCTACCGAATTATTTTGTGTAGCATATACATCAGGCAAAAGATGCATGACCGTTAAGGACAACAGGAAAGAACCACTAAAGGCCAGTAACAATTTTAGGTTTTGCTTGTCTTTGGGTTTTATTCCAATGGCAATAGCATAACCTAGAAGTACTGACAGTAGTGGAAGGGTATAATTCATTTATTTAAATATCATGATTAATCGTTCGCTGATATTCTTGTGGAATTTCTTAAGTTTATAATCACCAAAAGTATCTAGTAAGTAGATTCCAGTTTCATTCATCATGCGTTGAAAATCTTCTAGTGTATAGGCTCTTACTTTTTCGGTAAAATGGAAGTTTTGGCCCTTGTCTTCAAAATCAATTTCTTTGGTGATGAAACCTTCTTTAACATAGCGCTTGATGTGGAAAGTAATGCCATCAACTTCTTTGGTTTCATTGGGAATAAGATTGTCGATTACTTGAGTTGCATTCATGAAATCTATTACTGCAAATCCGTATTCATTTAGGCTTTCTTTGATTGCTGTTAGCGTTTTTAAATCATCTTCTTCTTTATCAAAATAGCCAAAGCTGGTGAACAAATTAAAGATGGCATCGAATTTATCATTAAAAGGCTCTCGCTTATCGTGTACTACAAAATGCAAGGTATCATTGGCATTCTTATTGGCTTCTGCTATACTGTTTTCTGATAAATCAGCTCCGATGACATTGTACCCCAATTGGTTTAAATAAATGGAATGGCGTCCTTTTCCGCAGGCTAAATCTAAAACCTTAGCCTTTTCGGGCAAGTTTAGGTAATGGGTTAGATTGTCCATGAAGATTTGTGCTTCACGGTAATTACGTTCTTTATAAAGAATATGGTAATAGGGTGTATCAAACCACGAGGCAAACCAATTTTCGGATGGAGTATTTGAAGTATCTGACATTTATTCTTTTCAAATGAATTCTGAACGTGCAAATTTAATGTATTTTTGCCACAGATATTACACTTTGCCAAACTTTGTAGTTTCTTATGGTAACCTAGAAAGAGTTATTATACAAAGATTCACAGAGAACAATGCAGAGGTTCACAGAGATTTTATGGAGAATTTTAAAATGATTGCCAAGACCTTTTTTGGTTTTGAAGAAATATTGTCAAAAGAATTACAACAATTGGGTGCTCAGGAGGTTGAAATAGGCACCCGAGCGGTAAGTTTTAAGGGGGATAAAGGGTTTATGTATAAAGCCAATTTATCGTTGCGTACTGCTTTGAAAATCCTAAAACCTATCTATCATTTTAGAGCCTTTAATGAGCAAAGTTTGTATAAAGGCATACAAGGTATCGATTGGTCGAAGTATATGAATGAGAATCAAACGTTTGTTATTGATACTACGATACATTCAGATCATTTTAAGCATTCACAGTTTGTATCTCAAAAAGCGAAAGATGCTATTGTAGATCAGTTTAGGGAGAAATTTGGACAGCGACCTAGTGTGGATAAAGATTTTCCTGATTTACGGATTAACATACACATTGATCGAGACCAATGTTCGGTTGCTTTGGATACTTCTGGGGCTTCTTTGCATCATAGAGGGTATCGTACAGCTACTAATATTGCGCCCATTAATGAAGTATTGGCGGCAGGCATGTTATTGTTATCGGGTTGGGATGGCAGTACGGATTTTTTAGATCCGATGTGTGGTTCGGGAACCTTATTAGCAGAAGCGGCTATGATTGCCTGTAATATACCGGCGAATATCAATCGTAAAGAGTTTGCTTTTGAGAAATGGAACGATTGGGATAATGATTTATTTGATCAGATTATTGATGCGATGATGAAACGCACTAAAGAATTCCATCATACTATAGTAGGGTATGATAAAGCACCTAGTGCTGTGCAGAAAGCAAAAGACAATATAGTGAATGCTAATTTAGAAGATTATGTAACTATAAGTCAGGCTAATTTCTTCGAAACACAGAAGGAATCTACGGGACCTTTGCATATGGTTTTTAATCCTCCTTATGGCGAACGATTGGATATTGAGCTTGAGCGTTTTTATAGAGAGTTAGGTGATACGTTGAAAAATAACTATTCGAATACTAATGCGTGGTTTATAACGGGTAATTTGGATGCTTTAAAGTTTGTTGGATTGCGACCTTCTCGAAAAATAAAACTATTTAATGGAAGTTTGGAAGCCCGCTTGGTTAAGTATGAAATGTATGAAGGCAGTAAGCGAACTAAGTTTCAGCAAGGGGAAGAATAAAGAAAATAGAGTAAAGAATATAGAATAAAAAAAGCCCTTTTAGAGGGCTTTTTTTAATGGATACAGCTATAACGACTTATTCGTCAGCTTTGTTTTTTAATTTCATTAGAAGGGTGTAAGCGCCTTTGGTCACTATGTTTTTGTTTGTTAAAGGTTGGCCATTTATAATTTCAACAACTCCATTTTCATTTGTACCGGTTGTTACTTCGGTTATTTTGAAATTGGTTTTATCTAGTGCTACAAACACATATTCTTTGCCTTCATAAGTTACTATGGCCTCTTCGGGTAGGGTAAGTGCGTCATTGCTTTTGACTTCAATTTCAGCATTCATATACATACCCGGTAAAAGCGTTTTGTCATAATTTTCAAAATGACAGTGTACATCAGCGGAATGCTCGTCGATGGATAAGTCTTTGCTAATTAGAATGATTTCGCATTTGTGTTTGTTCTCTGGTTGGTTATTGGTATAGGCAACTAATTTTTGTCCGATGGCTAATTTAGTGATGTCTTTTTCAAAGATCTTCAAGTTCAAATGGATATCGGTGGGATTGATTAACTCAAATAGGATATCTGCTGGATTCACATATTTGCCGATATTGACGTTTACTTTAGAAACAAAACCTGTAATAGGAGCGTAGATGTTGACACTTTTAGAAATGGTCTTTTCTGACAAGGTATTTGGATTTACATTGATTAATTTTAGTTTTTCACCTAAAGCACTTAATGTGATACGGAGCGTTTTGAAATCGGCATCGGCTAATTGGTATACTTTGTCGCTGCTGGCCTGACTTTGATTTAGTTCTTTTTGGCGGTCGTATTCTTTTTCTGCAAAATACAATCGTGACTTTGTGGTCAAGTAGTCTTGTTGAAGTTGGACGTACTGTTGGTCTTCCATAGAGGCGATGACTTCCCCTTTGGAGATGTGCATGCCTGGCAGTAATTGGGTTGATTTTAAATAGCCCCCAAGAGGCATACTGATAGAAATCATGTTTTGAGGAGGAACATCAATTTGCCCATTAACTTTTAGAACGGAGGAGATTGATTTTTTTTCTAGTGTACTAGTGCTTACTGACGTATTTTTTAATTGCGCTTCGCTGAGGTTAACTACTGATTCGGATATCGATTTGGTATCGGTAGAAGTTTCTTCTTTTTTAGACTGACAGCCAAGCAAAAGAAAACCTATTAGTGTTAAAATTATATTTTTCATGGTATTACTTTTTTGAAGATAGATAGTTGAGTTGAATTACGGCATCATTATAGCGATTTACCGTATTGATGTAATCGTTTTGTAGGGCTATACTTTGATGGATAAGCATCACCCAATCTAAATAATTAATGTCGCCATTGTAGAATTGATTATTGGCAGTATTGCTTATGATTTTCGCATTAGGTAGCGCGATTTTTTCATAATAAGCTACCTGTTCTAGGTTGTTTTCATACTGCGACTGTGCATTTAAGAACTGTTGCTGTACTTCCATTTTACCTTTTTGCACTTCGTTTTCGGCTATAGATTGCGCTATTTTTGAAGCTTTAATTTTGGCTCTTTGAGCTCCACCCAATAATGGAATTCCCAGTCCGAATTGCGCTGATTGAAAACGGGTATTTTTATCATAGATGATATTATCAGCACCGGTTCCTGTGATCGTGGAGCTATAGTAGCCTAAAGTTATAGTGGGTAACAGTTTAGACTGTTCCGCTTTGGTAGCCGCTATACTTACGTTCTTTTGTTGTTCCAACACTTGAATCGAAGGATGATTTGACACAGCCGTATTATCAATAGCGGGTGCATAGGGGAGTTTTAATTGGTCAGTCATTGGAATTACAATGGTTTCTGTATTTAAGACCAATTGGAATTTACTTTGCAGGACTACTTTTTCTTGTTGTAATTGGGCTAGTTGCGCTTTGATATTCCCTTGTTGGGTTTCTGCCGTCGTTTTTTCCAGTATATTACTTTCACCTTTTTTGAAGCGGAGTGTTGCTTTTTGAGCAAATACAGCAAAAAGGCTATCACTTCTTTGCAGTAGTCGCTCTTTTTCGGATAGGTAGACTAAGGCATAAAAAAGTTGGGTAACTTCTTTCTTAAGTTCGGCTTCTTTTAACGTCACGTTTAGGGTTGCTGTTTTCCATTCTTCGGTAAAGAGTTTCTTTTGTTTACTATATACCGTTGGAAAATTAAATGATTGCGATATACCCAATCGGTTGTCGTTATAGAAGCTATTTATTTGACCGAAGTCGCCCGTTAGTGCAGTGATTGGTAGGTTGGCCCCAGTTTTAATTAATTGCTTTTGGTATTCCGCTTTTAAGCGTTCATTTTTTATAGTAGCATTGTTTTTGAGTGCTATTTCTATGGCAGCATCGAGACGAATTGGGTTTTGAGCCTGAGCCTTAGCAAAAGACAACGATAGGAAAAGGATGATCGCAGTAACACTATTAGGTAGTGATTTTATTTTGATACCTTTTTCAAAAGTGATGTATAAAATTGGGAGGACAAAAAGGGTTAAGAAGGTGGCTATTAATAATCCACCGATGACAACGGTTGCTAGCGGGCGTTGCACTTCGGCACCGGCACCATTGCTTAACGCCATGGGTAGGAAGCCTAGTGAGGCCACAAAGGCGGTCATAAGGACAGGACGAAGGCGCACTTTTGTTCCCATTAAAACGATTCGATGTAGGTCGGTCATTCCTTCTTTTTTTAATTGGTTAAATTCAGATATTAATACAATGCCGTTTAAAACGGCTACTCCAAAGAGGGCAATAAAACCTACTCCGGCACTAATACTAAAAGGCATGCCGCGAAGGGCTAGGAAGAATATCCCTCCGATGGCAGAAAGCGGTATGGCGGAGTATATTAATAAGCCCTGTTTTACGGAGTTGAATGCAAAGAATAGTAATAAGAAGATTAACAAAAGCGAAACCGGCACGGCGATCATTAGGCGTTGTTTGGCTTTGTTTAAGTTTTCAAAAGCACCACCATAGGTTGTATAATAACCGGGAGGTAGTTTTATTTCTTTGTCCACTTTTTGTTGTAATTCATTTACGATACTTTGCACATCGCGACCTCTTACATTAAACCCTACTACAATGCGACGTTTGGCATCTTCTCTTTGGATTTGGTTGGGGCCATTTTTGATGTTTACAGTGGCTAATTGCGATAATGGAATTTGTGTTCCTTGTGGAGTAGGAATTAATAAATTCTGGATGTCTTCAAGGTTTTTTCGTTGAGTGGTATTGAGTCTTACCACTAAGTCAAACCGTTTTTCACCTTCAAAGACTAGACCGGTAGATTGGCCTGCAAAAGCGGTATTGACTACTTTATTGACATCGTCAATGCTGAGGTGGTATTGTGCGATGGTATTTCGGTTGTATTCAATGACTACTTGTGGCATACCGGTTACGGGTTCGACAAATAGATTTTGAGTACCTTCCACCGTAGTTACAATTTTCCCTAATTTTTGAGCATAAACGGCTAACGTATCTAGGTTTTCACCGAATATTTTGCAAACGACATCTTGACGGGCACCTGTCATTAATTCGTTAAAGCGCATTTGGACTGGATATTGAAAACCGAACGTGATACCGGGCACATCTTCTAAAGCTTTACTCATTTTCTCTGCCATTTCATTGAATGTTTTGGCGGATTTCCATTCACTTTTATCTTTCATGACCACCATCATGTCACTGGCATCCATTGGCATTGGGTCGGTTGGTACTTCACCGCTACCAATTTTGGTTACTACTTTTTCCACTTCGGGGAATTGCGTTTTGAGGATGTGTGCTGCTTTTTGGGTACTTTCTATGGTCGTGTTAAGATTACTACCGGTGAGGACACGGGTATCGACGGCAAAATCACCTTCTTCTAGGGCAGGAATAAATTCGCCTCCTAAAAAGCTCAGCGTAATTACCGCCAAAACAAAAAGACTTAAAACGGTGGCGATTACTGTTTTTGGGAAGTTAAGTATTTTATTTAATGCGTGTTGGTATCTAATTTCGACCCAAATCATCATGCGATCGGAGAAGTTGTATTGGTGTTTTATTTTTTTACTTAAAAATAAGGCACTCATCATGGGTATATACGTAAGTGATAATAGGAATGCCCCTAATAAAGCAAAGGCAACGGTTTGTGCCATAGGTTTGAACATTTTCCCTTCAATGCCTTCAAGTGTAAAAATGGGAAGGTATACAATAAGAATAATGATTTGGCCAAATACGGCACTGTTCATCATTTTGCCGGCTGAATTTTGCACTGTTTTATCCATTTTGGATTGACTCAATTCCTCTACTTTGACTAGGGTTTTGGAGTGGGCTAATTGGTGCATTACGGCTTCTACAATGATGACCGCCCCATCTACAATTAAGCCGAAATCAAGGGCACCTAAGCTCATTAGGTTGCCACTTACTCCAAAAGTGTTCATTAGAATGATGGCAAACAGCATGGCTAGGGGAATGACTGAGGCGACTAATAAACCCGCTCTGAAATTACCCAGGAACAAGACTAATACAAAGATGACAATTAAGGCCCCTTCGAGTAGGTTGTGTTCGACAGTTCCAATGGCATTGTTGACCATTTTGGTTCGGTCTAAGAACGGTTCAATTAGGACCCCTTCAGGCAGCGTCTTTTGGATTTTTGCGACTCTTTCCTTTACATTTTTAATTACATCACTACTGTTGGCCCCTTTGAGCATCATGACCACGGCACCTGAAACTTCGCCTTGATCATTGTAGCACATGGCACCATAACGAGTAGCGAAACCCATTTTAACTTCGGCTACATCTCTTATGAAGAGGGGGGTACCGGACGCACTCGTTTTTATGGCAATGTTTTCGATATCGGCTATCGTTCCGATTAGACCTTCGGTGCGGATGAAAAGTGAGGTGGCACCTTTTTCAATATAGGCACCTCCTGTATTTTGATTGTTTTTTTCGACCGCTGTGAAGACATCGGCGATGGTGATACCGAATGATTGTAATTTGTTGGTATTTATGGCAATTTCATATTGCTTTAACTTACCGCCAAAGCTGCTTACTTCGGCTACCCCTTTTACTCCCAATAATTGACGTCTTACAACCCAATCTTGTATGGTTCTTAAATCGGTTTCATCGTATTTCTTTTCGTAGCCTTTTTTGGGGCGAACGACGTATTGGTATATTTCTCCAAGACCGGTAGAAACGGGACCTAGTTCGGGTGTACCTATACCTTTTGGGATTTCGGTCTGCACTTTTTGGAGGCGTTCGGCTACTTGTTGACGTGCCCAATAAATATCGGTATCATCATCAAAAACGATGGTTACTAACGACAGTCCGAAGCGAGAGAAACTTCTAATTTCTTTAAGACCAGAGATATTGGTATTGGCTTGTTCGATAGGGAATGTTACTAAACGTTCAATATCGGTGGCACCAAAAGAGGGAGCAATGGTGATGACTTGTACTTGATTGTTGGTAATATCGGGTACGGCATCGATTGGTAATTTAGTAGTTTGGTATATACCATAGCCTACAAGGGCAATAACCATAAGCCCAACTAGGAGTTTATTCCTTACGGAAAACTCAATTATTTTATTTAGCATGAAGGTAAATAGTTTTTAGTTTTTAATACGGTAAGAAGCATCCTAGTATAATGCGCAGCATTACACTATTTAACAGTAAAGTACATTAACTAATTTTGGGTGGTTGCCAAATACTATTTAAGGAATGGGTTAAAATAATCTCGTTGTAGTAGTTTGGATTATTTTTAACTAGGAATACTAGCGTGTTTTTTTCTAGATTGAATTTGTAATCAGGTATGATTGTAATAAAATTGGCTGAACCGCAGTTATCGTGCGTTTTAAAAGGAAGTTTCATGTCCTTTTCGTGGTCCTTGTCTTTTACATCACCGTGTGCGTAATGTATGCATAGAAATTGCCACAGGGAAATACTTGGATTTTCTTTTTTATGTTCGCCAAAATGCTCCACCATATCGGGAAGTTTCAACAACTCGTGGAATTCGGTTGTTGAAAATAAATACAACGATAAAAAGGCAATAGCAAGGATGCGTTTCATTTATAGCTGCGGTTTACATATAGCTTTCCGAATACAAAAATACTAAATGAAATGTTTTTTTGAAGGAATAAGTATTGTTTTTTTCTATATGGCTGTAGGATGGGATTATGAGTTGTGAAATAGGAGTTATGAATTATAGATTACTAACTAAAACAGGATTTATTTAATAACCTGTATAGTTATTTTAGGACGGGTCAATGTCGAACTAAAGTCTAGGTACACTTATAGTAGGCTTTAAGTAAACTCTATATAAACTCCGAGTAAACTCTATAGGATTTTTGATTGTGGATTTTTGATGGTTGATTTCAGTATTTGAAGTAACGGTTTTAGTTCACAAATTGTCGCTTACTGTAGCATGGAAAAGTGGGAATTATGTAGACTTTTATAGGAACTATATAAGTAGTAATACTGATAATTTTTCAAATTTTAGGATGTTAAAAGAGCGACACTTATTCTTTATCTATTTATAACATTATGCCTAAAAAAGAAACCCCTTTACAGTTTATACCAAAACTAGAAACTTATGTTCAAATTATTAATCAGCTTGAAGATTATGCTGTTTATACTTTGGATCCTTCCTATAAAATCACCAGTTGGAATCTGGGTGCTACAACTTTATTTGGTTATTCCATGGAAGAGGTCATGGGTAAAGAAGTAACCTTGCTTTATATTCAGGAAGATATCCAT
>CANBOV010000018.1 GCA_947371275.1 Flavobacteriaceae bacterium
AATTTTGTAGACTACGTAAAAATTTATGTTTCTTCCGGTAAAGGAGGGAAAGGTTCTACGCATTTACACCGAGAGAAATTTATTGAAAAAGGCGGACCCGATGGAGGAGATGGAGGCCGAGGAGGTCACGTAATGTTAAAAGGAAATAAAGGACTTTGGACCTTGTTCCACCTAAAATTTGCGCGTCACGTCAAAGCAGGTCACGGTGGTGATGGAGGAAGTTCTAGAAGTACAGGTCACGATGGAGAAGATAAAGTAATTGAAGTGCCGCTAGGTACCGTAGTACGCGATAAAGAAACCGAAGAGATTTTATTCGAAATTACCGAGCACGGTGAAGAACGTATCTTAGCCAAAGGAGGTAAAGGCGGATTAGGAAACTGGCACTTTAGAAGTTCGACTAACCAAACACCGCGCTATGCCCAACCGGGTATGCCAACCGAAGAAATAGACGTGATTCTAGAATTAAAAGTATTAGCCGATGTGGGTCTAGTAGGCTTTCCAAATGCTGGTAAATCAACTTTATTGTCGGTTTTAACCTCTGCCAAACCGAAGATTGCCGATTATCCTTTTACCACCTTAAAACCTAATTTAGGAATCGTAGCCTACCGCGAATTCAAATCGTTCATCATGGCTGATATTCCAGGGATCATTGAAGGTGCAGCCGAAGGAAAAGGATTAGGACATTATTTCTTAAGACACATAGAAAGAAATTCAACCCTGTTATTCTTAGTCCCGGCCGATGCCGATGACATCAAAAAAGAATACGAAATTCTCCTAGATGAATTACGACGTTATAATCCAGAGATGTTAGACAAAGATAAACTGATTGTAGTTTCCAAGTGCGACATGCTCGATGACGAATTGAAAGCCGAATTAAAAAAGCAATTAGACAAAGAGTTCAAAGGAATACCCTACTTGTTCATATCCTCGGTTGCCAACCAAGGACTAACCGAGCTAAAAGACAAACTCTGGGAAATGCTCAATATTGATACCGAAGAACCCGAAAACAGTCACGGTATATAAATCAAAAACCCGTCTCGTTTGTAAAAACAAGACGGGTTTTTTTTCGCCCCGTCCAATCTGTACAATTATGTCTCGTCCTTCAGACGAGACATAATTGTATCGAGAAGGTCAATAGGTATTTCTAATTAAATACAAGTTGGTTTTTAACCCAAAGCAGCGCAGCTAAAAAAACAACTAAAAAAAGTAAAAACTAAAAACTAAAATTCTTCCCTACATCGTTATCGTTTTCTGTTAAAAAGGAAGGCCAAATTCCCGAAAAAAACTATATTCGCATCGCTTTTAGCTATTTTCTTTGTAACATACAGTGAATCAAATAGACTACTAGCTTCAATCTAATAACACAAATTCTATAGTATGAAGAAAATTATCCTATCCTTAATCGTCGGGATTATGTTGCTCCCTATGAGCGTCAAAGCCGATGAAGGAATGTGGTTCTTGATGTTCATTGAACGTTTAAACCACCGCGACATGCAAAAAATGGGCCTTCAATTGACTGCTGAAGAAATCTACAGCATCAACCACCACAGTCTAAAAGATGCTATCGTCCAATTCAACGGAGGCTGTACCGCCGAGATCATCTCCAAAGACGGTTTGGTATTAACCAACCACCACTGTGGATACGATGCCGTAGCTGAATTGTCAACAGCACAAGACAACATTCTTAAGAATGGCTACTGGGCCGAAAGTAAAATGGCCGAGAAACACGCCCAAAGCAGTTTATACGTGCGCTTCTTCGTGCGTATGGATGATTGTTCAAAACGAATTTTGGCAAAAGTAAATCCAACAATGTCAGAAGCCGACAGAGAAAAAGCCATCAATGCTGAAATTGCTACCATCGAGAAAGAAAACAACGAAGGTGGTAAATACACCGTATCCGTTCGTTCATTCTTCCAAGGAAATGAGTTTTACTATTTCGTATACCAAGACTACAAAGACGTACGTTTAGTTGGAGTACCACCAGAGAGCTTAGGTAAATTTGGAGGAGATACCGATAACTGGGAATGGCCACGCCATACAGCCGATTTCTCTATGTTCAGAGTCTATGCCGACAAAGACAACAACCCAGCCGATTATTCGCTTACTAATGTGCCTTTACAACCAAAACATTACTTACCCGTAAACCTTTCTGGAGTAAAAGAAAATGATTTTGCCATGATTCTTGGATATCCTGGTAGAACCAATCGTTGGATGCCTGCGGGCGGAATTGAGCAAAACGTGAAGTTTGCTTACCCTGCATGGGTTGAAGGAGCTAAAACCGGAATGGACAATATGAAGAAATACATGGACCAAAGCGATGCTTTACGTTTAGTCTATGCTTCTAAATACGCGTCTACAGCCAATTACTGGAAAAACCGTCAAGGGATGATTGATGCCTTAACCAAATTTGGTACAGCGGGTTCCAAAGCAAAACAAGAAGCGAAGTTTGATGCTTGGGCTAATAAACCAGCCAACAAAGCAAAATACGGTAACGTAATCGCCAATATTAATAAGTTCTACGGTCTTACCAATGAAAAAGCAAGACACGATAATTACTTGCAACAATTGTTCAGAACAACCGCTTTCGGTGCCATCGGTAGAACCTTAGGAAAACAACTAGATGGGTTTGTAAAAGCCGATGCGGCCAAACGTTCCCAAGCTTTGCCAGCGCTTACAGAAATGGCCGAAGAATTGTACAAAGACATCCACATTCCTGCCGAAAAAGACTTGCTAGCTGCCCAATTAAAATTGTATGCGACTAAAGCAAAGGGCTATAAAATAGCGCCTATGGTAGAGAAATTAGGAAAAGAGAACAACAATGATTTTACGAGCTATGTGAATGCAGCGATTGACTTAAGTATCTTCTCTTCTTTAGATAAAGTAAAAGCATTTTTACAATACCCAACGCAAGGCCAATTGGATAATGACCCTATTTATGCCTTATCTAATGACTTAATAACGCATTATAATTCAAAATCAGACGATATAGCCAAAGCACAAAACGATTACAGTGCTTCGTTCCGTTTACTAGTGGAAGGACTAAGAGAATCTAAAATAGGAACCATTAAATATCCTGATGCCAATTCAACCTTACGCCTTACCTATGGAAAAGTTCGCTCGTTACCAGCAGACAAACGTAATGATGCCAAAATTAACAACTACACCACCATGGAAGGTATGGTGAAGAAATACAAAAAAGGGGACGAGGAATTTGACTTGCCAGCTCGTGTATTGGAAATGCAAAAAAATAAAGACTACGGTCGCTACGCCGATAAAGACGGTAGCCTTCACGTAAACTTCCTTACCGATAATGACATCACGGGTGGAAACTCAGGTTCACCAGTATTAAATGGTAAAGGTGAGCTTATCGGTTTAGCCTTCGACGGAAACATCGAAGCTATGGCCGGTGACGTAATCTTTGATAACAAACTACAACGTACCATCAACGTGGATATTCGTTTCGTTCTTTGGGTAATTGAAAACTACTCAGGAGCAAAGAATATTGTAGATGAAATGACGCTAGTGAAATAGGCGCTTTTTAAAGCATAATAAAAAACAGCCGTCCCTTTTGGGGACGGCTGTTTTTTATTTGATCTATCATGTCGCGATGGCGCGGACTTCCAGTCCGTGCCCATAACTCCACTATAGAAATGTTTTCCGTTACTCTAGCAAACCCTTCTAAACAAATTTAATAAAAGAACACCTAGCCATATGGCAAGAACCAAGAATAGCTACCAAAAACTATTTTTCATAATGTAAGGGTATGTTACTCTTTCAACAAATCAGAAATAATTCGAGCCAACTGTTGACACCGCATTACCCGTTACCTGACAACCTACGAATTAAGGCATGCAGAAAATGACATTTACCTATAACAACTGCAAAGCCTATGATTACAAAAAAGAAACCAAAAACATAAGCACGAAAGTTAAGTGCTTTTAAAAATTTAATTGGTTTAGTATAAGCATTGTATATAACAAAACCACCCAGTCCAATCATTAATAATCCAAGTATTTTTTCTAAAACTAGATACATCTTTTTAATTTTTTAGTTCCCCAATAGTGGTTCGAAGGTAAATTCAATTTCACTCCCGATGGCGCGGACTTCCAGTCCGTGCCCATAACCAGTTAGCGTAGACTCCCCGCTACCGCACGAAATCGAAGATTCGACGGAGTCCATCCTTTCGTGTGGTTTCTAAACATCAAACATTCTAATCACAACCAGCATCCGAGCTGTATAAGTAAACAAAAAAAGCCGTCCCAAAAAAGGGATGGTTTTTTTTTATTCGGTTACTTTTAATCGTATTCCTTTGGTGTGGCTCGTGTATTCAGGTGCATACATACTTTCTATGGTAGTAATGCCATTTGAAAAATCACCTTTATTATTAATTCGTAAATCATACTCTATTGTATAGGATCCCTTATTAATGTGGTCAAAAAAGAAATGCGTCGAGGCATCTTTTGTACTAATGTAGTACGATAGATTATCGTTCCATTCGTACTGAGAAAGTACATTTACCGGTTCAAAGCAAGCGGCTCTTAGATCTTTAATATGGATAAAATCCATATCTTCTTTGGTTTGGATAATGAGTTTCACCGTTACTAAATCGCCAATTTTTAGCGGGTTGCTGGAAGAAATAGGAGTCAACAGCACCCCATTTGCGGTATTCTTCTTCAAATAGAGTTCTTTGGAAACACTTAGTAAGCCCTTGTCATTGGCTTTTACTTTATCAGCTTTTTCAAAATATTGCCAATAGATACCGCCAAAGCAAGGCGTATCCGAATTGTTTTGAACGCTAACCTTAGCGAGGTCTTTATTTATTTCTGAGGCTTGCCAGGATGATTTACTATAGCCAACTTCTGCTTCTTTATCTGCCTCCGCTAGTTTGGCGGCTGGGCGCAGTTTGCTGCTAATTTTTATTTTGGTCTTATCTTTGACAGACAGCCAATCACTACCTTGCAAAAGTAAGGCATAAATAGCCTCGGTAGTAGCCTTAGTGGTTGGCCAGTTTTTAGTTTGTTTATTTTTAACAAGCCACACTTTCATTTCATCAACTGATTTAGTGTCATTTGTGATTTCAGTAAAGGCTTCGATTAACAGTGCTTGCGTCTCTATGGGTGATTCGTACCACTGCCAACCATACTTGTTTTCAATCCAATACATACCCCAATCATCATGGTTTGATGCGGTTTCTTTTAAACTTTCTACTATTTTTTTTGCGGTATTTTTTTCGCCAAAGCGGTACAGTATCAAGGAGGCCAACGCCTTATTATATAAAGAGTAGGATTGCCAATCCGTTGTAATCGACTGAAGTTGGGTATTGATAAGGAGTGTTAAATGCTCTGATAAAGGATAATCCTCCAAGTAGAAACTTCGCATATACAAGTAATGCAAGTCAGCATAAATATAATGGAAACGGTTGTAGTCATTAGCGGTAGTAGCATGACTTATAAATTTAGCATCAGCATTCGGCATTCCCAATTTTGTAATTTCAACAAAACGTTTGCTTACATTGTTATTCACTTTCAGTTTTTTAAGGTGTCCCAGGCCAGTTAAAATATGTCGTGAAATGTATTCGTTTTCAGTACCTCCCTCAAACCAAGCAAAACCTCCCGATGCTTTTTGTTTGTCTTTTAGTTTTTGAAATAACATTTCAATATTGGATTTGGCTTGCTCTAAATCAAACAAAACGGCTAATTTTTTTTGCTGTTCTGCCTCATTTTGTAAGTCTAAAGCCCATGGGGTCTCTGCCAAAATGATGGCCTTTAGCGATTCGTTTTGCTCTAATTTTAAACTGGATTTCCCCGCTTTTTTCCATGCCTCAAAGACAGCAGCAATCTTGGGATTACTGCTTATGATTTCTGTCGCTAAAACATTGGAGTAGTACTTAGAAAATAATTGTTCCGCGCAATCATGTTCATATTCCATTAAATAGGGTAGGGATTGAATAGCAAACCAGGCAGGATTATTGGTGTATTCCAAAGTAAATAAATGATTTTGCAGGGTGGGAGAACTACTGTTCAATAAGTTTTCAAAAACATACTCTTTTTTGCTATTAGGTCGCACCCACACAGGAATCGATTCGGTGACCAAAAGACTATTCGTCAATACGGGTAGTATGCTTTCTTCTCCGTCGGAATAATTGTCTGCTTTCGCAATAACTTTATAATCAATTCCATCAATACCTTCTGGTATTTTTACCTTCCAACTCACTACCGTCGTACCCATAGCCGTAATCGTGAAATTTCGAAGAGCATTAGTGTTCAACGTTTTACTGTCAATGTTCTGCATCGTTGCAGCATCATATAATTGCAGTACAGCAATCCCTCTTTTCTCTTTCGGAGTTAAATTGCTTATTTTAGTACTTAGCACAATAGTGTCATTTTCTCTTAGAAAGCGAGGCATGTTTGGGAATACCATCAGTTCTTTTTGCGTTACCACGCTACGCTCAAGGTACCCTGATACCGCGCTGCGGTTATGAGCCAATAAACGAAGTTTCCATTGGGTAAGCTCCTCAGGAGTGGTAAATTGAAAGCTTATTTTACCTTCTTTGTCGGTTCGCAATTGGGGGAAAAAGAAGGCGGTCTCATTGCGATTGGTTCTAGTTTTTATTTGTGTCAACGCATCTAATGCCTTACGTGTGGTCATTACAATCACACCGTTAGCTCCTTGGCTACCATAAAGGGTTGTTGCGTTCTGATTTTTAAGTATTTGTACGTCAACAATGTCACGCGGATTTACAGTCAAGAATTCAGCTGGAGTAATCACAACCCCATCAAGCACATAAAGCGGTTGCACAGTGCCACTAACGGCACTATTTCCTTGAAGTATTGATTCAATCCCTTTAATTTTGCTAAGGTTAGATCGATCTTCCTGATTCGAAATAGTTAATCCTGGAGCTTTACCTTGAAGTAATTCAACAATATCACTGGCGAAATAAACATCTTCGGAATCATAAGCTACATTTTGTATTGTAGTACTTGCTACAGATGAATACGCTTTTTTAGCCTTGCTTTCATAACCAGTCACTACTACTTCTTCCAATTTTACACCATCTTCTAAGAGTATAATCTGTCCGTTATGTTGATCCGCTTTTACCGTTTTATTATTATAGCCAGTAAAAGATACAATCAATTGTTCATTTTCTGCAGCTTCAATTTCAAAATAGCCATCAAAATCAGTCTGCGTTGATCGGCTGGTACCTTGCACAAGTACATTGGCCCCGGGTAGTGGACCGGTACGATCATTAATATAACCTGAAATTAATTTTGCGTTGGCGGGCTTAGGCGCTTTTTTGGTGATTTGGGTTTTGTACTCTTTGCTAATCGTTGGATTGTTGCTGTTGCTAAAATCAAATCCAAACCACATCAGTTTAGTATATTCATTTTGATACTTTATTTGGGGTCCTTTAAGAGCAGGATAGTTTACTTTCAAATAGGTAGTGCCAAATCCCAACGAGGTTTTGCCATAATAATTGTTGTACTGATTTGTTGCTTTTTGCAATCCCTTCCAGTCTTGCCTATTAAATTGATCTAGCGAACTGTCATAGAGGGATGCCAGTACCTCGACCTCCGCTTTCTTTTCGTTTTCTTTTACGGTAAAGGACCAGGTTTCGTCATGGCCAGGCGCTAATCTATCTCTAAAACTAGTTGTTTCAAAGGTTATTTTCGAAGGTTCTTCCGAGGCAAAAATCGGCGTTTCTACCTTAAAATATTGATTGTCAAAAAGGGTTTCAAATACTATTTTGAAAGAAGCACTCTTGCATTTTTCCAACGGAATAGTGATGGTCTTATGATAATCCGTAAGTTCCGTTGGCCCATCATAAAATACAGTGTTTTGATAATTGCCCACGCAGGATAGAAATAGAGAAGGTACCACGCTATCAATTTTTAAAGTTACAAATCCATCTTTCTGTGGGTTTTTGTTCACTTGTTCTACCCTAAATAAGCAATTTTCAGGAAGATCATTTTTGGTTTTTGTAGCGATTTCAAAATGGCTTTCGGTTTCGATCAGGTTGTTAAAAGCATCGGTCGTTTTAAAAACTAAGCGATAATGACCAGATTGATAGTCCGAAATAAAATCCAAAGGAAGTATCTTCACCTGGGCGGTATTCACTTTTTTTGAATAGACCAAGCTGCCTTTGTCGGTGCTGTCGCTATTAGCATCATTTTTTTCATAAGGAAATAAAGAATTAAAATCCTCCTCACTGATGAGTGATATATCGGGTTTCGTAAAGCATCGTTGTTTAAATTTTGTACCAAAGGGTTTGCAATAATACAGCGCTAGTTCTCCGGTAGTCCCAATAAATTGATTATTCAGGTTTTTACTGTTTAGGCTAACCATGTTTTTATCCTTTGTGTTGATCACTTTTGGTATATTCGCTTCCAGTTCTAGTGTATGATAGCCCACGCGAACAGTGCTTTTCGCAGTATGGGTTTCGCCATTGTTGTCTGTAACCACAGCAGTAATAATGTAGTTAAAGACCGGCAAACTTTTTTTGTCGTAACGGTCATCAGCAAGGGCTTTAAATTCAACGGTAAAATTGCCCTTTGCATCCGTTTTTGTTTCAGATGAAACTAGCGAAGTGCTAGTATCGCTATAGTTATTTTTCCAATTGGAGTAAGAATGGCGTTCTACATAATAAAGTACTTTGGCATCAGAAATAGGAATTCCGGCAAAGGCTTTGGCCAATCCATTAACCTTAATGCTTTGATTAATAACAAAGGATTCCTTTAGAGGTTCAAAAGTAACTTCAAATTTCGGACGCTTGTATTCTTCAACTCTGAATTCGGTTCGGGACTCATCCATGTCACCATTGTCCCAAATAGCATGCTCGTCCTTTAATTTGTCGTATAAAGCATCATTTTCATAAGAATCAGGTTCGTCTACTTCAATTTTATAGGCGCCGGTGATGCCATTTTTGGGAATAAGAAACTCCCCAGTAAACGAACCAAATTCATTTGTAGTGGTGTCATAGGATTTAATTTCTGTTCCATTAGCATCTTCAATAATAACCTTTAGTGTAAAGTTATCCAGCACGCTTTGCTTATTGTTCCAAATTTGGGTTGCTATCCCTTTATAAAATAAGGTTTGGCCTGGTCGATAAATACCGCGATCCAAAAAGAAGTCAACCTTGCCTTTTATTTTTGCATCGTCTTCATTTTCCGCACTACCATACATTCGGAGGTAATCAGTATTTACGTCAAGGGTGTCGTTTTCATGAATGACCTTGATGGCATTTTGATAATAATTGGAACTATTTTTTTTAGCATCAAGTAGGTATTCGGCGGTGCCTTTGCTATCGGTTTTTAGATTGTAACCTTCACTACGTATTTCGCAATCAGCCATTGGCGCTCCTGTTTTTCGATCTACAGCTTGAAAGATAATTTTTCCATTACTTTGATAAGCGAATAGGGCCGTATTGGTAACCGTTATTTTTTTATAGACAACAATAGCATTTGTAGCGGATAGGTCTTCAATACGTACCCAGTAACTACCAATCTCGAGCTGAGGCAGTAAGACTTCAGTACTGTAATCAAAATAATCTTTATAGTTTTTTAAGGTGTATTTTTTATGAGCATAAATTCTATTGTTTAGTCTCAAAAGGGTTGCAATGCTATCATTGCTCATTTTATTTGGATTGTCCTTAAAATTTGATTTATAAAAAGTTACTTTAATAGAATCAACATTCTTATAGTCGATAAAGGCCCTGCAGTTTTCCTTGTTATAAGTGTAGGCCTTAAGTTTAACATCCAATGATTTTTTAGCAATCTCATTTTTTTTAATCGTTGCTTTCTTATAAGTATTTGATTTATTTTCGATTGCTACGATACTGTCCAAAATCGCAACCGCTATAATTTTGTTTTTAGGAAATCTATTTTTAGAGGCGCTATTGTTCAGCAGGTCTGCCTTTTCATAAAGTATCTTTTGCAATAAAAAAGAATCCGTATTTCTTTTTTGCATGGAGTTTAAACTTTTGATAAGCGCAAAGTCATTTTTACAGAGGTAATCATTGCAAAATAACAAGCGGTCCAGTTCTAATTCACTTGGTATCGTCCTGCTGTTTGCTTTTTGATATAAACGGATAATTTTTGAAATCGCATTATCTTTGATGCTGTCCGCTATAATTTTTTTAAATGCTACATCTGTTCCCAATAACGACCGCTCAAAATCGGCATTTAGCTTTTTAACTGCATTCCATTTATTGGCTTTCGTACTATAATAATCAAGGTTGGCTTGAAGCAAATAGTCATACAAAGAAGTTTGGTTAAAGGTGTCTACAGAAAAGTAATCAAAGAGGGGCTCATAATTTTTTAGAGGCGTGTTTTTTAAAAGGCTTTCTTGTTCAAGCGTTTGATCATAGGCATAATCAATTTCTGCTAGAAAATCAGCGGCTGTCCAAAGACTTATACTTTTTTGCTTGGCGGAATCAATTTGGGTCCTTTGATGTAATTTGTAATTGTTTTTATTGTAATAAGACGTCAGACAACGGGCATAAACCAAATTTAAAAGGGCTTTTGAAGGGAGTGAGGATTTCTCAATTTGCTCTTGTAAATGCTGAATAATGAGGTTTTGAGCGTCTTCTTCTAGTATAAGCAGGTGTTTTGATTTATAAAAAAAACACTTAATAAGTTCAATTTCATCCTTTTGTTTCGCCGCTTTTGAAGAAATATTTTGAACGATGGCATAGGCCGATTTTGTTTTTCCTTCATTTTCAAAAGCAACAACTTTGTTCCATAATTTATCGTGATTTTGCGCTACGGTAGATAGTGAAATAAGAAAAATGAGTAAACAAATTTGTATTTTTTTTATAGGCGTCATAGCAATTGGCGATAGCATTTATTTAGCAATCCAATTTAAGGATTCTTTTGATTCCTTAGTAGGAAAATATAAATTTATTAGTACAAAAAAAGCCGTCCCTTTTTAGGGACGGCTTTTTTTATATAAGGTAACTTCGTTTTAATTAAGTAATTTCTGCGTCACTATTTTCCCGTTCTCTAATTTGATCGTCGCGATATAAACGCCGTTCGCATAAGGGAAGTGTTCTTCAAAATTAGTTTTTGAAGTGTTGGTTTTATAAGTAATGATATGTTTACCTGCAACATCATAAATACTAATAGCTTCAATATTGTCCATAGATTTTATATGCAAGTTATGGTTGTTAATATAACCAAAGGTATTACTGTTGTCAAAAGTAGGATTACCCAAAGTGCTGTTCTTGTATCGCAATATAAAGCGATCACCATAATAACCCACATTACCCGAGAATGAATAAGGCGCTACACGTAGGTCATAAACCAAATTGTTATAAGTGTCTTCCAAATAAATAGTCTGTGCTTGATTTTCAAATAAGCCATCAACTTGATTAATGGAAATGGTATACACACCATCATAAGGTAAAGAAAAGCCTAGCGGAATAAAGTCATTGTCATCAAATGGTACTGGTCGACCCTGAATAATCATAGGGTTGCCTTCTAATAATGAATAAATGCTCAACTGAGGGACTACTTTATAAGGTGCGTCAAATAAACGATCTTTGTCATAAGTAGCATCACTCACATAACCTATCAAGGTTGTAGCAGCATTGCTGCTACTGTCAACTAAACTTAACCAGATACGATTTGCTTCCTCTCCAGCCGAAGTGGCATTTGAATTGGTTTTATAAAACTGGGTGTTGTCATATGCACTGCTTCTCAAACTGTTATTAAAGGTGACCGTGCTCGTAGATGCCGCACCATCATTCATCGTCACAAAGAATCCTTGACCGGCGCCAATTTTTCCATTGTATCCTGGTGGTGTAGACCCTGTTCCATTGTAGGTAACATAATCATTTACCGTATAATTTTGGGCAAAGTTTCCATAGAATGGGTTTGGATTCGTGGCACTTATAGGCGAACCATGCGTCCACACTCTAATGTTTCCATCGATGTTAGGGTTGGTAGTCAAAAAGCTAAGACCGTTAATGGCCGAAGGATAAGGATTACCCAGTAAATTCCAGTTGTCATCTAAGTTCGTTATGTTGACCCCATTAGTTCCTGCATAATTAGCGCCTGTATAAGAGCCTCTTGAGATACTTGGTTGTATAATTCCATTATTAGCAACACCACTAAACGTTGCAGTGAAAGGCGCTAAAGCACTAAAGGAATCAGGCCCTCTAACAATATAGCCCTTACCCAGGGTCATCGTTTCTACTCCGGGAACCCAAGTGCCGAGGCCACCATTGCTATTGGCCACCGTAGTATCCCATTTGTAAATCAAATAGCTCGAAGTTCCTGGTGAAATGGCAGACGAACTAAAACCAACTACGGGTGAAGACCAATATACATAATCATAGTTGTGCACATTTGTAGTACGCTGCATTGTAATAGTGCCCGAATTGACCGCCGTATTGTTAATCTGAACTAAGTTGGCCCCGTTTTCAACCGTCAATGCACCGCCAGCTAAAACTTTTACAAAATCAGTTACTGTAATGTTATTTCCAGGCTCTAACTCTAAATCGCCACCACTTTGAATAGTAATAGTATAAGCATAAGCATTATAATTGCTACCCGATATATTTGGGTCATTAGTAACGTTAGGTATGACAACACAATCGCTACTAGTAGGAATGCCACTAGGTGTCCAGTTATTCGCGTTATTCCAATCGGTGTCTATAGAACCATTCCATGTTTTACCAGTCGAAATAGTAACCGTTGTTTGTCCAGTAGTTTTTAAGGTAGTACCGTTACACAAGGCATACGATACTTCAGCAGTATAGATTGTTGTGGCACTCGGACAAACATTTACCGTATTAGAAGTCCCTACAACAGCACCTGTGGTTCCTGCTCCTTGGTACCATTTGATCGAAGCAATCGAAGCACCGGCCGGAGTAAAGCGCCAAGCTTCATTCGTTACCGCCCAATCAGCATCCAAGGCATTTCGATTCGGTGCAACTACCGCTTGAGAACCGGTAGCATTTTGTAAACCTACGATAGCATTTCCACTATTCCAGCCCGAACATACGTTTTTCTCTTTAATGTATATATCAATCACGTTGGTATTTTCATATAATACAATCATACCCGAGTACAATTGTGTAGTACAGGAGAACATAGGAATATCACTCCAAGCAGCCACTAAGGCTCTACAACCAGTGTTTAAAGTAATTAATTCCCATCCAATTTTACCACCTAAACTCGGATTAATATCTTGATAAACCCCAAATATCGTATTCAAAAATAGGGTGTTATTTGGTAAATTATTAGCAAATGACCAAGTGGAATAACCTCCTGGTGTATTATTAACGGTATCAAAAGTGATGTTCCCATTAGAACCAATCAAACACTGATTGTAATTGTTGCCATAAAAGCAAAAATTAAATGGCAAGTTTACTGTGGAAGACCAAACGTCGTCTACATTAACACTCACCGGATTAGCCAAACAGCTAAATTGATACGGAGGAGCATACGGAATTGAAGATACGGTATAAGTTGTCGTTTGATAGTAATTAGGGTACGTAGCTTCCAAATCTACACAAGTTGCGGTAGCATTACAACTCAAAGTCTGAGGCGGAGCCCCATTCAGCCCTAATCCTCCCGAAATTACAGACGGGCATGCTACTGTAGTAGTACCCGTTCCTGGACCAGGGGTACAAGGTATTGGAGCCGTTACACACAGTCCAAAAGTTCCATTGTTGTCATTTCCATACTCCCAAAAACGAATCCAAAGGGTAGTGCCTGGGGTTAAACCTATTAAGTTCATGTAAGGCATCAAACCGTTAGTGCTGCTGTCGTCATCACATTGTAGCAACGTTAGCCCTGCACAAGTTCCAGTATAAACCGCCATACCACCATCGGTAATGATTCCTTCAATCGAATCGATGACTAAGGTTCCCGAAGCAGGAACTAAAACGGAAAACCATACATCGCCTCCTATATAATTGGCACAACCTGGCGCTGTGACTCCGGCACTAGCAGTAGCGCCAGCATTAGTGTACGTGGTATAGTTACAAGTCGTTGAAGGAGTAATAGCGATAGCAGTACTACAATTGTCATTACTCAGTAGCGTTGAACACAAATTGGTTAAATAGCTACTGTCACAACTAGTATTATTGGCTTTAATTCGGTAGTAATAAGTGGTAGAACCACTTAGACCGGTTACGTTATAAGTAACTGCCGTACCCACAGAAAAGGGTGATCCACTGATTGGTACCGTATATCCTGCATTAGTGTAGACCTCCAAAGTATACGAAATCGCAGCCGCACTACCTCCAATAGGAGAAGCAGTCCAACTTACCGTAAATCCAGTAGCAGTAATAGCAGAGTTTACTGCAGTAGTTGGGGCAGCCGGACAAGTTATGGCATTACCAGTTAACGGAGCAGTAGTTAAATAATAAGGCGCACCACCACAATTGTTGTTATACGAGAATATGTAATAATAGTATTTAGTGTTACTAGTCAAACCAGTATCGGTAAAAGTTACCGCATTACTAGTTACCGCACTTCCTTGAATGACACGGGTAGTACCCGGAGTCAATCCAGTAAATCCAACCGCATAGGTGGTACCATTCGCTAAAGTAGGCGCTATAGCACTACTGCTTCTAATAATTAAATACCCGCTAGGAGCCGAAACTGGAGCTGTAAATGACCCACTTATACTATTGTTCGTAATAGTGCTCAACACTAAAGTAGTCGGTTGAGCGGTGGGTGTAGTACAACCGGTAATTACAGAACCAGTCAAATACGCACTATCACAACTACCATTGTTGGCTTTAATACGGTAATAATAGGTAGTAGCCGCAGTCAAACCCGAAATCGCATTGGTTACTCCAGTTCCCATTGAAAAAGGAGATCCACTAATAGGCGTAGTATAAGTAGCATTAGTATAAACTTCCAAAGTATAAGTAATAGAAGCAGCCGCACCACCGGCAATAGAGGCAGTCCAACTTACAGTAAAACCAGTCCCTGTAATCCCAGAGTTAACGGCTAAAGTTGGTGCGGCCGGACAAGTAGTGGCGTTGTTAGTTAGCGGACTTGCCGCTAAATAATAAGGGGCCCCAGTACAACTGTTGTTATAAGAGAAAATGTAATAATAATATTTGGTATTACTGGTTAAACCAGTATCCGTAAAGGTCACCGCGTTACTTGTAACCGCACTCCCTTGAATAACAAAGGTTCCAGCACCAAGATTAGATCCCACAGCATAAGTAGTTCCATTCACGGGAGTAGGAGGAGTAGCACTAGTGCTTCTAACAATTAAATAGCCGCTAGGCGCAGGGCTGGCAGCCGTAAAGCTTCCCGATAGACTGGTACTAGTAAGGCTACTTAGTACTAAAGTAGTAGGTTGGGCTGAAGGTGTAGCACAGTTCGTTTGAACGGTACCCGTCAAATAGGCACTATCACAACTACCATTGTTGGCTTTAATTCTATAGTAATATGTAGTACCCGCATTGAGGCCACTCAAAGCATACGTTACGGCTGTACCAACACTAAAAGGAGAACCGCTAATAGGAATAGTATAGCCCGCATTGGTATACACTTCCAAAGTATAATTGATTGTGGCAGCACTTCCACCAGCGACAGCAGCCGTCCAGCTTACCGTACAACTAGTTCCAGTAATCGCTGAATTTACAGCAACCGTAGGGGCTGCCGGACAAGTAATGGCATTGTTGCTTAAAGGGGAGGTAGTCAGGTAGTAGGGAGTACCTATACAACCTGTAGTATAAGAATATAAATAAAAATAATATTTGGTGTTACTATTCAATCCCGTAGCACTAAAACTAGTGCTATTCGAGGCCGATACTACGGTAGCGCCATTAATGGTATTTCCCGCAACATAGGCAGTGCCGTTCACCGGACCCGGACTAGGGGGAGTAGCACTAGTGCTATACAATACTAGATAGCCACTCGGAGCCGGACTCGCAGCAGTAAACGAACCGTTTATGCTTGTACTAGTAAGAGTTGATAATGTTAAGGAGCTAGGTTGAGCGCTTGGAGTAGTACAGTTAGGTGCCGTTACACAAAGACTACTTAAGTTCATAGAGTTACCCCCCGTTCCATTGATGTTGGAAACTTTAATGTAATAGGTTCCTGCAGCCAATGTAGCCGTAATGGTCTCGGTCTGTGCCGTATCAGCCCCATTATTAGCATTAGCACATTGGGTCTCCGTCAACGTTCCACCACAAGTTCCAGACACCAATTGCAACATAAGGTTACGATTAGTTGAAATTCCAGTAATAGTTACCGTCAAGGGTCCCGCTGCTACGGTAAAGGAATACCATCCCTCTCTCTTAAAGTTATTACCCGATCCAAAACAACTGGATGCCCCTACACTAGGGTTGGTCTCTCCATTATCACTTATATTTTGAGTAGTTGCACAAGCACCATTAATTGTTAGCGCAGTCGCATTAGTACAACTGGTCCCTTGGCCAAAAAGCGTAATGCTGTTCAATACAATAAACAACATCATCAGTAGACGGGTTGCTTTACTATTGAATTTTGACAGCTTGGTATTTTGTTTAAAAATGTATTTATGTTTCATAAACAATACAATTATTTTGACAGATCAGCTAAACCTAAAATGAAGCCCAACAATAGATTTCATTTAAAGAGGTTAATTCTTAGACAAAAATACAGTTAAGTTGCGATAAGATGTAACATTTTGGGTATATAACCCTAATTACTCGTTGAAATGCACTTTTGTAACAGTGAGCTGTATTTTATCGATATTTTAAGTTATTTTTAAAATATAAACGAATCAGTATTAGAACGTTATTCAAATGTCGAGCAAAAATATTGTGAAATGACATTACTGCCTATCGAACTCAAATTAGTTACTAAGAAACTTATAAACAATAAACCCCTGTCTAATTTCTTAAACAGGGGTTGGTGCTTTATTATGTTAAAAATTAGTTCAGTAATTTAACCGCTGTTTTTTGCCCATTTGCTTTTAGGATAGTGGCCAAGTAAACTCCGTTTTGGTAGGGAAACTCCATTTCAAAATGATTCGCTTCAACACTTGGTTTTACTTTTGATATTAATTTACCCGACATTTCATAAAGATAAATCTCTTTGATAGTATCATCTGATTTTATATTCAAAATGTGATTCGAAATATAAGCATAGGTGCTCGCGGTTTCATGAGTAACGGTCCCCAAAGTAGTATTTATATAGCGCAATATAAAACGATTGGTATAATTTCCAGCTGAGGCTACAAAGGAATACGGAGCTACTCTTAAATCATGGATAATTTGTAATTCAGTATCTTCTAAATAGATGTTCTGACTGCTGTCAGTAAATAAACCATCCACCTGATTAATTCCAATAGTATAGGTTCCATCTGTTGGTATAGAAGCTCCTAAGTGTACAAAGTCAGTATTGTCAAACGGAGTTGGTCTTCCATTGATGATGACCGGTTTGTTTTCAATCATAGAATAAAGACCCAGTGCGGCAGAAGCTTTGTGATACGCATCATATAAGCGATCTTCGCCATATGTGGCATCGGCAACATAACCTACCAATGTATTAGCTTCGTGATGATTAGCATCGATTAAACTCAACCATATTCTGTGTTTTTCCGTTTCTGCTGCTGTAGTAGCATTACTTGAATTTTGTTTGTAGAACTGACTGTTGTCATAAGCTGCACTTCGCATACTGTTGTTAAAGGTTACATAAGCACTACCTGCAGCTCCATCATTCATCAATACAAAAAACCCTTGTCCTGCTCCAATCTTACCATTAAATCCAGGCGGAGTTGAACCTGTACCATTATATGTTATATAATCATTAGAATTATAATTTGCAATGAAAGTACCATAAAACGGATTAGCATTGCTATTACTTATCGGTGAACCATGGGTCCATAACCTCACATTTCCATTAATATTAGTATTCAAGGTCAAGAAACTCAACGCGTTAATAGCCGATGGAAAAGGATTGCCAATTAAGTTCCAATTGTCATCCATGTTAGTGATTGTAGTGCCATTGGCTCCAGTAAAATCAGCTCCAGTATAGCCCCCTCGTGAAAGCAAGGGTTTTTTAATTCCATTATTAGGAATACCTGTAAAGGTTGACGTCAATCCTGAGGGCACCGTAGAACTTAACGAACCAGGAGCCAATACAATATAGCCTTTAGCTAATGCCATGTTTTCAGTTCCAGCAACCCAGGTTCCTTGTCCACCGTTACCATTTGTTATCGTCGGATTCCATTTAAAAATATAACCCGCAGGTGAAGTAGGAGAGATATGACTCGAGCTAAATGTTTTTACAGGCGAACACCAATAAACATAATCATACGCTTTTACATAAGCAGTCCTATCCATGTTAATGTTACCGCTATTAACCGCCGTATTATTGATTTGAATCAAACTTGCACTATCTCGTAAATTAAAAATAGCACCCGATTTTACTTTCACAAAATCGTTAACAATGATATTGTTTCTTGACGTAGCTTCCAATGATGAACCATAAGACACCGTTAAATTATAACAATAAGCATTATAACCTAAACCCGAAATTACAGGTTCATTAGTAGCACTAGGAATAGTTATACAGTCAACATTGGTAGGAACACCCGCCGGTGACCAGTTACCTGCAGTATTCCAATCAGTATCAATCGCTCCTGTCCATGTTTTGCCAGTTGAAATAGAAACGGTCGTTTCAGATGTCAATTTCGAGGTTACTCCATTGCAAAAAGAATAAGTTACTTCCGCAGTGTAGGTGGTCGTAGCAGTCGGACATACACTTACATTGGCAGTCGTGCCCACTACAGTTCCTGCAGTGCCAGATCCTTCATACCATTTTACAGAGGATACTGAAGCCCCCGATGGAGTAAATCTCCATGCCTCCTCATTAACGGTCCAATCTGCATCCAACGAGTTTCTATTAGGTGCCACAACCGCCTGGGTAGCGTTGGCGTTTTGTATTCCTATCACGGCATTACCGCCATTCCAACTAGAACAGGCATTTTTTTCTTTTATATAAACATCAATGATATTACTGTTTTCATACATCACCATCATGCCGGTGTATAAAGAGTTGTTACATACCGTAGAGTACATCGGGATGTCACTCCATGCAGCCACTAAGGCTCTACAACCACTACTTAAAGTGATTAATTCCCAGCCCACTTGACCTCCTTTACTAGGATCTATATCGTGATAAACACCAAATATCGAATTCAAGAAAAGGGAGCTATTAGGTAAGTTATTAGTAATCGACCAGTTTGAATAACCTCCCGGAGAATAAGTGGTAGTGTCAAACGTTATAGCGCCATTGGAACCAATAAGTACTTTATTGTAATTATTTCCATAAAAGCAAAAGTTAAAAGGTAAAGTAATCGTGTTAGACCATACATCATCAACATTTACACTCAAGGGGTTAGCCAAACAGGTATATTGGTAAGGTGGTGCATAAGGGATCTCACTTACAGAATAACTGGTAGTTTCATTATATTCAGGGTAAATAGCTTCCAAATTAGTACACTTGTTGGTAGCATAACACGGAATAGTGCTAGGTGCTGCGCCACTCATTCCGGCTGCTCCAGCAACTATGTTTGGACATGAGGTAGTTCCTGTTCCATTTCCTGTGCCAGCACTACATGAAGTAGTCACACAGATAGAGAAAGATCCCGATCCACTGCCGCTACCACTGCTGTACACTCTAACATAATAAGTTGATCCTACAGTTAATCCTGCAAGGGTTGTTGACTCTATACTGCTTCCAGAAGTGGCATTTACACATTGCATACTGGTCAATCCAGCACATGTACCACTAAATACTTGAAATACTACATTACTCATCGTATTCGGTGTTACCGTTACTTTATGACTAGCAGCCGTGGCAGTGAATTTATACCATACATCATCATCTGCCGTTCCTGCACATCCAACTTGCGATTGGGTAGCGTTTAATGAAGTACCGTTTGTACTGCTTACACAAGTGGTAGTGCTGTTTACTGCTAACACAAGTGCACCACTACAATCATTATTTATTGGGGCAATAGGGGTCGTAACGCAGATGTTAAAGTTTCCTTGAGAGGTTACTGCCGAGCTAAAACTATAGATACGCACATAATAGACATTACCAATAGTTAAACCAGTAAAGGTATTGGTTTCGGTAGAGTAAGAATTTGTTCCATCTACACAACCTAAATTGGTTCCCGTGCAACTGTTGTTAAATACTTGAAAAACAATGTCATTAATCGATATTGGTGTTACAGTTACCGTGTGCGAGGTTGCAGTAGCAGTAAATTTATACCATACATCATCATCAGCGATACCAGAACAACCTGCTTGTGATTGGGTTGCGCCATAAGTAGTTCCGTTTGTAGAGGAAAGACAAGTCGAAGTTGAATTTACAGGTAAAGCAATAGCGGTAGCACAATTGTCATTAGTAATACTAGTAGTAACGAAACCAGTAGTATAGGCACTAGGACAACCATTGTTAGCTGATATTCTATAATAATAAGTGGTTCCATAAGTCAAACCGGTTACTGCTATTGTGGTAGTAGGGTCCGCAATTGTAAAGGGTGACCCTGGTATATTCACCGTATAGGCCGGATTAGTAGTTATTTGTACCGTATAAGTTATAGCTGCTGCTGCTCCACCAGCAGGGGCAGTCCAGTTTAATGTAAAGCCACTCATGCTGATTCCCGAAGAGGTAATTGCAGTAGGTGCTGACGGACAAGTAATGCCGCTACCTACCAAGGGACCATCAACATTGTACACAGGTCCGCCTGTGCAATGAATAGAATTGGTATAAGCAAATACATAGTAATAGTAATTGGTGTTTCCAGTTAAGCCTGTACTAGCAATGTTATTCGAACTCCCCGATTGCATAAAAGTAAGTCCGGTACCCAAAGTACCCACATTCGCAGCAGTATATAGAGTACCGTCAACTGGTTGTGTTGGCGGAGTTGCACTCGTCGAACGTACCACCAAAAAACCATCTGCCGATCCTAAGAATGTTGCAGGAAAAGTAGAAGATGTTATGGCGCCATTAGTAAAATTAAAAGCTTGTATCGGAGCTTCACATGGCGCCGTTAACGTGGTAATCGAACCCGTTACATAATTGCTATTGCATCCATTACTAGCTAATATTCTATAATAATAAATTTGGTTTCCTTCAAGATCTTCTAAACTTAATGTTGTTACAGGATCCACTACAGTAAATGGTGAATCGGTGATGTCTGCCGTAAAAGCAGCATCGGTAGTTATTTGAACGGTATAAGTAATCGCCGAAGCACTTCCTCCTGCAGGTGCGGTCCAATCCAAGTTAAATGCACTAGCAGTTAAACCTGAAGTAACAACACTAGTAGGAACATCGGCACAAGTAGTTGCATTGCCTTTCAAAGGGGTCAACGTACTATAAATAGGTCCACTACAAGTGGCACCGCCATTATAATCATAAATGAAAATATAATATTTTGTATTACCAATCAATCCAGCTCCTGCTGTAGTTGTAGCGCTGCTTGATTGGATAAAAGTTAAGCCCGTTCCAAGGGTAGCAATGTTGGCAGCAGTATAAGTTACGCCATTTACTGGCTGACTTGGAGCAGTGGCACTAGTAGAATAGATGATTAAATAACCATCGGCAACGGCGGCTGTAAAAGTAGCGGCTATTGCATTTGAAGATAAGGTTCCTATCGTTAATCCAGTAGCTTGGGCGGTAGGTGCTGTACAATAAGGCAATAAAGTAGTAACCGAACCCGTAACATAAGCACTAGAACAGCCATTATTTGCCAATATTCGATAGTAATAGATGGTGTTGTTACTTAAACCACTCAAGGTTAAAGTAGTAGTAGGATCAGCAACCGAAAAAGGAGACCCTGGCACATTAGTAGTAAATCCAGCATCCGTGGTTACAGTAACAGTATAAGTAATAGCATTAGCGGTTCCTCCCGTTGGATAAGCCCAACTTAAATCGAAACCCGTCGGAGTCACAGCTGATGAAGCCACAGTGTTAGGCACTGCCGAACATGTAGTGATAGTACCAGTTAATGCTCCTGCTGTATTGTATAAATAGCTACCTGAACAACTATTGTAAGAGTAGATAAAATAGTAATATTTAGTATTGCCACTTAAACCAGTGTCTGTTATTGTAGTGGCCGCTGAAGATTGAATAAAGGTAAGACCAGAACCTAAAGTTGCAATGTTTGCAGCTGAATAAACAGTGCCATCAACCGGTTGCGTAGGAGGAGTACTGCTAGTAGAACGTATTACTAATGATCCTATTGCAGTATCAGTAAATGAACCAGTAAAAGTAGTTGAAGTAGTGGATGCCAAAGTAAATCCCGTGGCCTGACTAGGAGCACTAACGCTTGTACTGCTAATAGTACTAGTCATAGTAGTGGTAGTTACACACCCTGAAATAACCCCAGTACCTCCCGTTCTAGTTATATCACCACTACTGGCTGTTGTAATTCCTCTAAGTTGGATACCGCTAATTGTCATCGCGTCTGTCTTAGTAGTACCGCTTACACTATAAGTTATGGTAATTGTTGAGGTGGTAACGACTATAGTGGCCGCAGTTATATTTTTTGCCGCCGTATAAGAGACAGTTCCTGTACTAGCTTTAAATTCAAAATTCGTTGGTGCCGATAAAACCAAAGTCACATTGGTTCCTGTCGAAAAATTACTATTTCCAGTTTCGGTAATGACAATATTGCTCAACGTACTATAACTAGTTGGAAAACCAGTACAAGTCGAAAGAGACAAACTGGGCTTCGTGATAGAAACTTGTGCAGTAGCAGTGCCAATGAAAAAAAGCAATAGCAATACAGTCCTACAAGTAAGACCAGCCAGCTTTTTGGCAAATTGTTTTCTGAAATTAAAATAATTTTTTTTCATCTTTTGGGGGTGTTAATAATTGTTTTTTAAATTAATAAATTCAAAAACGGCCATAGTAAATCAAGAAAAGGGTGCACTGTGAAGGATTTCACCGCTTACCTGAGTTGCTTTTGAACCAATTTTGAAAGAACGTTATGCTTATTTGACAGTTCAAACATACTAAAATAATCGTTTAAATGACAAATAAAATCGACGAAATGCATATTTAGGTCTATTTATGTAGTAAATTACCTTACATATTGACAAAATATATAGTACAATAATTTTTTTGCGATATTTTTTTTAAATAATTAGACTTAAGCAGATTAATGGTTAATTTTGAATTCTATTTATTTTACAATGGGAAACTGCAATCATGGTCTTAGGAAACTGTTTTTAGTCTTGTTTTATGCTGCAATCTCATTAAAGGGATTCTCACAATCCGATTTTAGTAAAGCAGAAAAATTATTCCAACAAGGAAAATTCACCGAGGCTAAAACGCTTTTTGAAGCAGTAATAAAGCAAAACCCAAACCATCTTAAATCATTAGAATATCTCGGAGATATAGCCGGTAACAATAAGTTATGGAATGCCGCTTTAGTATATTACGGAAAATTGGAAGTGCTGGATCCCAAAGAAGCCAATTATTTCTATAAATACGGAGGTTGCCTCGGAATGAAAGCTAAAGAGGCCAACAAACTTAAAGCACTCAGTATGATTGGAGATATTAAAGCTTCGTTCGAAAAAGCAATCCAACTCAATCCTAATCATATCGAAGCGCGATGGGCGCTTATAGAGTTGTACTTACAATTGCCAGGTATCGTCGGAGGAAGCGAACGCAAAGCAAAAACCTATGCCAATCAATTAATCAAAATTTCTCCTGTAGATGGCTATCTAGCCAATGGACATATCGCCGAATATTTTGATAAATATAAGGAAGCCGAATTCAATTACAGCAAAGCCATAGTCATTGGAGGATCCAAAACTACCTACCAAGCGCTGGCCAATCTCTACAAAAACAAACTAAACCAGCCTCAAAAGGCCAAAGAACTTATGGATGCCTTCAATAAAAAAGGATAAACTTTTGCTCTCTTAAACTTTCATTTCTAAAATTTCAGTACCAAACCTTTTTAAGGATGGCTTACAATTGTTTGTAGGACCTCTTTTCTTGCCTTTTTATGTTTATCATGTAAACACTTATCGTATAGTTATCGTATAGTTATCGTATAGTTATCGTATAGTTGAGTCTATATTGATGCTAGTTTCGCATAGGGGTGTAAAAGCAACTAAACGCATTTACTCTGATGCAAACGGAAAGGTTTTCTTGAACTTTTTTATGTACTTTTGAACAATCAATTAATATAAATCTGTTTACCCTCTACAATGCGTACACATTTCATAGCCATAGGCGGTGCCGCTATGCACAACCTAGCTCTAGCCTTGCATAATAAAGGTTACAAAGTAACCGGTAGCGATGACGCTATTTTTGAACCCTCCAAATCACGTTTAGAAAAAAAAGGACTCTTACCCAATGAATTGGGCTGGTATCCCGAAAAGATAGCTAATGATATCGAAGCCATCATCCTAGGAATGCATGCCAAAGCAGACAATCCTGAATTACTTAAAGCTAAAGAACTCGGACTAAAAATCTATTCCTATCCCGAATTCCTTTACGAACAATCCAAAAACAAAACCAGAGTAGTCATAGGAGGTTCCCATGGTAAAACAACCATCACTTCCATGATTCTTCATGTAATGCATTACCATAATATAGAAGTGGATTATATGGTAGGAGCACAATTAGAAGGATTTGATACCATGGTACACCTTACCGAAAACAACGATTTTATTGTGCTAGAAGGCGATGAATACTTATCCTCTCCCATAGACAGAAGACCCAAGTTCCACTTATACCAACCCAACATAGCGCTGCTTTCTGGAATCGCCTGGGACCATATCAATGTATTCCCAACCTTTGAAAATTATGTGGAACAATTTGAAATCTTTGTAAACCAAATCACCAAAGGGGGTATTCTAGTCTACAACGAAGAAGATCCTACCGTTAAAAAAGTAGCCGAAGAATCGACCAATACCATGAGAAGAATGCCTTATCATACGCCTTCTTATACCGTAGAAGACGGAACTACATTACTAGATACTCCCGAAGGACCAATGCCAATCGAAGTATTCGGCGCCCATAACTTAAATAACCTAGCAGGAGCCAAATGGATTTGCCAAAACATGGGAGTCGATGAAGCCGATTTCTACGAAGCCATCGCCAGTTTTAAAGGGGCCTCAAAACGCCTGGAAAAAATAGCCGAAGGAAAAGGGAAAGTGGCCTACAAAGACTTTGCCCATTCACCCAGTAAAGTAGCCGCTACAACCAAGGCCGTAAAAGCACAATATCCCAATAGGAAATTAATAGCCTGCCTAGAACTGCACACCTACAGCAGTCTGAATGCCGAATTCCTAAAAGAATACGAAGGTGCCCTAGACGCAGCCGATGTAGCCGTAGTGTTCTACTCCCCCGATGCCGTGAAAATCAAACAACTAGAGGAAGTAACCTACGACCAAATAGCACAGTCCTTCAAAAGAGAAGACCTAATCATCTATACCAATCCCCAAGAATTTAAAGACTTCCTTTTTAGTTACGATCTAAACAATTCCGCCCTGCTTCTAATGAGTTCAGGCAATTACGGCGGGTTAAATTTTGATGAGGTCAAAGGCTTAATTAAGTAAACTTTTTATTCCAATTAGTTCAAATATAGAATCATCGAACAGTAGTTTGTTCGGTGATTTTTTTTAAAATATCAAATTTAAAAACCATAGTAACGAAATAATTTCCTACTTTTAGCAAGTTGTTAAATCTTTAATTTGTAGGAATAAGTGATGGAACAAAATTTTTCCATAAAGCACTGGTCAGAAGACGACAAGCCTCGCGAAAAACTCATGCTCAAAGGCAAAGCCGCGCTAAGTGACGCCGAATTAATTGCAATACTTATCGGCTCCGGAAACCGCAATGAGTCTGCAGTCGACCTAAGCAAAAGAATTCTAGCTAAAGTAGAACATAACTTAAATGCACTTGGCAAAGTGTCACTCCAACAATTAATGGAGTTCAAAGGAATAGGGGAGGCTAAAGCAGTAACCATAGCGGCTGCCCTTGAATTAGGCAGAAGACGTAGAGCAGAAGACAGCATCGAACTATCCAAAATCACCTCCAGTAAAGCGGTATTTGATTTAATGCAACCCATTATCGGCGAACTAATACACGAAGAGTTCTGGGTACTATACCTCAATAATTCCAATAAGGTGATTTATAAGGCCCAGCTCTCCAAAGGTGGCATCACAGGAACGATAGTTGATGTCCGAATCCTTTTCAAAACAGCCCTAGAACACAATGCAACTTCCGTTATTCTTACCCACAACCACCCCTCTGGTAAATTACAAGCCAGTGAAGCTGATCTAGCAATCACAAAAAAGCTTAAATTTGCCGGCGAACAATTAGATGTCAAAGTACTCGATCATCTTATTATTACTGAAAATGGTTATTTAAGCTTTCAAGATGAAGGCATTTTTTAATAGAAATGAACACTATTACCGACGTATTCTTTGATTTAGATCATACCCTATGGGATTTTGATAAAAACTCCGTACTAGCTTTTGATAAAATATTCAAATTACAACACCCTACTATTAATACAAACGCTTTTATAGAAGTATACATCCCCATCAATCAAGCCTGCTGGAAATTATACCAAGTCGATAAAATCACCCATGAAGAATTAAGGTACAATCGGTTAAAAGAGTCCTTTGATAAATTAAACTACAGCATTTCAGATGAGGAGATCGATAAAATAGCCCACGACTATATCGAATTTCTTCCTGATAATAACCAACTCTTCGAGGGCGCTATTGAGGTGCTAGAATACCTTTACCCAAAATACAATATGCACATCATCACCAACGGTTTCGCCGAAGTGCAACAACGCAAAATGTACCATTCAGGGCTGCAAAAGTATTTTAAAACAGTAACCAATTCAGAAATGGCCGGAGTTAAAAAACCACACCAAGATATATTTAAATATGCCTTATCTTTGGCAAAAGCCGATAAACAAAACGCCATAATGATTGGCGATTGTATTGATGCTGACGTCAGAGGAGCCTTAAACTTCGGAATGAATGCCATTTTTTTCAATGAAAAAGGAATCCAACCCGATGATAATATGATTACAATTAAACATTTATTAGAATTAAAAAACATACTGTAATGAGAAAGCTACTAATTTCCTTGGTTTTGTTAATTTCAATCCCCTCGTTTTCACAAAGCCTCAACGACTACCAATATGTAATTGTTCCTAGTAAGTTCGAAGTGTTAAAAGAGAATGATAAATACCATTTGAATTCATTAACCAAAGCATTTTTACTAAAGTATGGTTTTAAAGCTTATTTAAGTTCAGATGAAATGCCAGACGAATTAAGCAATAAAAGATGTATGGTGCTCTATGCCTCGCTTACTAGAGATGGCGGAATTTTTATGACCAAATTAAAATTAGCCCTCAAAGATTGTAAAGATAATGTAGTCTTTGAAACAGAGTTTGGGGCTAGTAGAGATAAAGACTACAATGTAGCCTATAACCAAGCCCTACGAGCAGCATTAAAATCATTTGATAAGTTTAGTTACACTTACAACGGAAAAAACAACCCTACGGAGTCTGCACCAGCACCACCCGCAACGCCAGAAACACCAGTAGTAACTTCTACAGAAACGCCCGCTGCACCAGCAGAGAATAATCCCGAACTATTCTTCTTCGCACAACCCATAGCAAATGGGTTCCAAATCGTTGATAGCGAACCAAGGGTCATCATGCGCCTCTTTACTACATCCCAAAAGAATGTGTTCATCGCAGTTAGAGAAGATACTCGAGGTGTCGTTATTTTGAAAAATAACCAATGGTTTTTTGAATACTATGAAAACAGCAAACTCGTTTCAGAACAATTGAAGCTTAGGTTTTAATAACCATATTTATCTTTCCAACGATTTTTTAAAAAAGTACGGATTTCGTTTTCACGAGCATTCGTGCCCGGTTCGTAAAACTTGGTGGCTGCAATAGCCTCAGGAAGATATTCTTGTTCAGAGAAGTTATTGGCATAATGATGCGAATACTGATACTCGTCTCCGTAGCCCAATTCTTTCATCAATTTAGTAGGAGCATTGCGCAAATGGATTGGTATAGGTAAGTCCCCCGTTTGTTTCACTAAGGCTTGTGCAGCTCCAATCGCCATATAGCTAGCATTGCTCTTGGCAGAAGTAGCCAAATAAACCGCACACTGGCTAAGGATTATTCTGCTCTCAGGATAGCCAATTGTCGAAACAGCCTGAAAAGTATTATTCGCCATGATAAATGCAGTAGGGTTAGCATTGCCAATGTCTTCACTTGACAAAATCAACATACGTCGAGCAATAAACTTAACATCTTCTCCACCTTCTATCATTCTGGCCAACCAATACACCGCTCCATTAGGATCACTCCCCCGAATCGATTTAATAAAGGCCGAAACGATATCATAATGCTGCTCTCCCGTTTTATCATAAAGAACCGTATTTTGTTGGACCAATTCTAGAACTTTGTCATTGGTGATCGTGATTTGACCTTCAGGGCTAGCGTTTACGACCAGTTCAAAAATATTTAATAGCTTGCGTCCATCGCCACCCGAAAGCCGCAATAAAGCCTCCGTTTCTTTTAATTTTATCTCTTTTGATGAAATGATCTGGTCTTCCTTCATCGCTCGGGTAAGCAAAGCCAGCAAATCTTCCTTAGAAAACGGATTCAAAACATAAACCTGACAACGTGACAATAAAGCGGGTATTACTTCAAAACTAGGATTCTCAGTCGTAGCTCCTATTAGGGTTACCCATCCTTTTTCTACCGCTGCCAATAAAGAATCTTGCTGCGACTTACTAAAACGATGGATCTCATCAATAAATAATATGGGGTTTTTGGCGGTGAACAAACCACCACTTTGCTTTGCCTTCTCGATAACATCGCGTATGTCCTTTACACCACTGTTAATGGCACTCAACTCATAAAAAGGACGATTGCTTTGTTTAGCAATAATCTGAGCTAAGGTCGTTTTACCTGTACCCGGCGAACCCCAAAAGATCATAGAAGGAATAATCCCTCGCGCAATTTGCTGGGTCAACGAACCTTGTTCCCCAACCAAATGGAGTTGGCTAATGTAGTCTTCTAATCGCTGCGGTCTAATACGCTCGGCAAGGGGTGCTTCCATCTAGTAGTTTAGATAATGTAAAAAGTATTTTACAGTACAAATTTAATTATATTAGATGGTTAATTAAATTTTTTTCAATTTATCTCAATAGTAAACAGCGAAATTCGATATGACAAAATAGCACCTCAATTAGTTTGGCGGTATTTTTGACAAGTCACGGTAAGTAAACCAAAATCATGAACGATTACCACCACTTTAAATTCACACCCTCCGTTTGGTTAGTTCCTACTATACTGCTTGTCATGATTTGGGGAGTTTTTTTTATTGAAAGAAGTTTCAATGTTGATCTGTCGTCTCATGGTATCGTCCCTAGAACAGTATCTGGCCTGCAAGGAATACTGTTTAGCCCATTGCTACATGGAAACTTAAACCATATCGCCAATAACTCAATTCCCTTATTTATATTAACGACAGCACTTATTTATTTCTACAGAGAAGTATCCTTAAAAGTGTTATTATACGGAATCGTACTCTCCGGGATCATCACCTGGGTAATAGGAAGAAATTCGGTTCATATTGGCGCCAGTAGTTTAATCTATGTGTTAGTGTCATTCATTTTCTTTAAAGGAATGATGACCCAATATTACCGCTTAATGGCTTTATCGTTAACTGTAGTAATGCTTTATGGAGGATTAATTTGGTATGTCTTCCCCGAAGTGGATAAACAAATATCTTGGGAAGGCCATTTGGCAGGATTGATTTCTGGATTCGTATTCGCCATCTACTATAAAACCCCCGATTACGTGAAAGCCATTCAATATCCTTGGGAAAAACCCGATTTCAATCCCGAAGACGATATGTTCATGAAACATTTTGATGAAAACGGCAACTTCGTAAATACCCCAGAACCTGAAGAGGAACCTTTAGAGGAACTACAACAGCCTATACTAAACTATGTTTACGAATACAAAGAGAATAAGGAAAAGGAGGAAAACGAATAAGGGGAAGTATTAACTTCTTTGTCTTACGGTTTCATACAAAAAAGCACCACAAGCCACAGATACATTAAGGGAACCTATAGTGCCAAACATAGGCAATTTAGCCTTCTCATCCACAATTTTCAATACTGATGGATTAATACCGCGATCTTCACTTCCCATAATAATAGCTACAGGTTCGTTTAGCGAGATGCTATAAATACTAGCGTCTGTTTTTTCAGTCGCTGCTACTGTCTTAATACCACTACCTTGTAAATAAAAAATCGCATCTTTAATATGGTCAACTTTACAAATAGGCACATTAAATACAGCCCCAGCCGAAGTTTTAACGGTGTCTCCGTTAACAGGAGCAGATCCCGTTTTTTGAACAATGATACCATCCACACCCGTACATTCAGCCGTTCTAATGATAGCACCAAAGTTGCGGGCATCACTCAATTGATCTAGGATTAAGAATAACGGAGTTTTACCACTTTCAACAACACTATCAACAAGGGTCTCCAGTTTTATAAAAGTAATTGGTGCTATAGTAGCTACCGCGCCTTGGTGATTGTTAGGGGTTAATCGGTTGAGCTTTTCAACAGGAACATAGGAAAAGTTAATGCTGTTTTTTTTCATCACTTTCATTAACTCCTGCATCAATTCGCTTTGCGCATCGCTCTGAATAAATACTTTGTCAATTTCTTTACCAGCAGTAATTGCTTCTATAATCGCTCTAATCCCGAAGATTTGATTCTCTTTTTCCATGCCGCAAAGATATAAAAAAACCACCAGTGAAAACTGGTGGTTTAGTAATATTGAAATAGGAAGTAGTTAGTTCTTAACTAAATCAAAATAATAAGGGCCATAAGGACCAAAATCCAAAGTTAAACTAATGTCGCCTGTACATGAACCAACGGCTCCAGTACCCGTAACACCCACAATAAATCCGCCTCCGTAATCAAAATCTTCATTCGATTGAACAGTAACAGAAGAATCTGTAGGGTCAATAGTAACCAACATATAAGAAGTACCAGGATTACTGATGAAAGGGTTGTTAGTACTCATAATTTTAAATTTCAACAAACCATCTTCGCTATTGTAAACTACGGGTACGATGTCTCCAACTGCATAATCTTGCCATGTGTCTTGAGTAACGGCATAGTCACCATTAAAGTTAGAAGCGTCATCTAATGGACAAGATATAATGTACGTTTGCGATACAGAAAATTGCTGTGAATTAGCAATATCCGCTCCAAATCTTGCAGTTCCATCTGAAGTAAATAATTGATACACTTTTCCGTTTTTCAAAGTTACATCAGCCGATATAATTAATTTGTCAGATACTGTAATGTCACTAGCAGTTGTAATAGCATCAAAAGCACTAAATAAATCAGCTTTTGTAATGGTAATTGTGCTAGGGAAAGTAGTTACGCCAGCATGTAATACTGCTTTTTGAACAGTACTCCCTTGCTTATAAATACCAACAATGTCCATAGAGGCAACATCACCTCGAGCAATATCTACCGTAAAGCTTAAATTAATATCACCACCATTATTAAGCGCGGCAAGATTAATAGATTGATCAGCAGTAGCAACTTTTTGTATGTTGGGAGCCCCACCATTATCGGTTGCAATTACTGAATCACCACCATCTTTACTACATGATGTTACAAACATCACAAGGAATAAAGAAGCTAAGATTAATTTCATTTTTTTCATTTTCATTTTTTTTATTAATTATCCCAAAATATTTTATACGTAGCCGGATTTTTTTGTGCCGGTGCATTAGCATTAGCATTTAATTCTGATTGTGGCCAATAGAATGATACTTGGAATGGATTGTTTTGTACCGTTTGAAAATCTTGAAGAGGGAAAGCATCTCCATTATTCAATTGATATTCTGGTGAAGCTCCTAGTGGATCTGCTAAAACAGGATAACCAGTTCTTCTATAATCGGTATATTGATCCATAGGATCACCAAAAGTACCAACCCATTTTTGAGTCATAATGATTTCAAGTTTCTTAGCAGGAGAAGCCGCATTGAATTCCGTCATTACATTAGCAATAAAAGTAGTAACATCACCTGAGCCAGATAATACAGGAACCGATTGCGTTGTACCACTATTAGCAACTACTTGGTCTACTTTTGCAAAACTTGCAGTAATAGCTTCTTCTAGTTTCGTAGCAGCGTTTCCACTCAATTTTCCAACGTGAATTAACTCAGCTTGAATGTATAAAAATTCATCATAAGTTAAGATGCGGTGAGGAGCTATTCCTTTTCCACTAAAATTAGTATTCAAAGTAGCAACAGAGCCTCCTTGACCATCATCAAATCGACCACCACATGGGAAGATTCCAGGGTATGTATACGAATTTTCAGCACTCTTATCACGATCTGGTCCAGTACTTCCAAAACGAATACTAAAGAATCCAGTAGAAGCATCCCAGTAATCAGCACCAGGATTTCCTGTAACTGCATTACCTTGGTCTGGAGGGAATTCTCCAGCAGTTAATTGATTATAGAAATAGTAAGGCATTCTAGGGTCTGGATTACCAGTGTGAATGTTTGGATTAACCCCCTTTAAGATTTCATAAAACCACGGACTTTGGTACGTTCCAAATTGAGTGCTCTGATAAGATTCAATAAACAGTTGATTTCTTTCATTTGATGGAGAAATCACATCGTAACGGTCAAATTGGAAATCATCTGCGTTTGAGGTAAAGAAATTATTCTCTGCAACTAAGGCATCAAATCCAGCTTGGTCAAAATCAGTAGTCAATCTAGTTTGATTGTATAACTTTAATTTGAACGTATTTGCAAATTTTATCCATTTAGCAGTATCTCCACCGTAGTACAAATCATCATCACCAGGCATCTCAGTTCCTAAGTTACTAGCCAAATTAACTTTAGCCGTTTCAATAAGGGCAAATAGTTGAGCATAGATTTCTTTTTGATTGTCAAATTTTGGACTACTAATCCCAGAGGTAGCTAATTGAGTAGCTTCGCTGTATGGAACATCTCCCCATAAATCTACGGCAAAGGACATAATGTAAGCTTTTTGCATTTGTGCTACACCTACATAAACCATATTACCAGACGTGGTACCTTGATTTATGATGGATTGAATATCAGTTAAGGCCAAATAAATAGCATCCCAATCATTATTCATGTTAATATTTCCAACTTTTATACCATATTGGTCTTCTTCTTCTCTAGAAGTCATTTGATGCGTGTAAGTAGAGAGTAAACGACCCGTATTGTTGTTGAAATCTCCAATTAAAGCAGTGCTTTTTTCTACGTTAGTGAGCAAAAGATTTAAAGGAGCTACGGTAGGATTGTCAGTATCTTTATCAACATCTAAATAATTACTACAACTTAGAAAAAAGGTTGAACATAAAGATAAAACTACAATGGACTTATTGTTTCTTATTTTATTAATGAGTTTCATTTTTATAATTATTAAAATGTTAAATTAACTTTGAAACCAAATCTTTTTGCAGTTGGAGCCGCAGAAGTTTCAATTCCTTGTAGAGGTGAAGACCCATAACTGGTAGCTTCAGGGTCAAAATTAGTGTATTTAGGCACGTTTGGAGCAAAATACCACAGGTTACTACCTATAATACTAAAACTTAGTCTGCCTAATGCAGTTTTCTTTAATATGGATTGTGGAACATCATAAGTCAAACTTACTTCTCTCAATCTAAATACAGTTCCGTCAAAGATTGACGCTTCATCTACACTATTAATACCAAAGGTGTTTCCTCCTGCTGGGGAGAAATATAACTCATTCATGCTTAATTGCGTAGTGTTCGGTATCTGATTACCAGCTCCATCTAAGATAGGTGTTCCATCGTTGTTACCATAATAACCCGGTATAACAAAGGTTCGCTCTCTATCTTGAGTGTCTTTAGTAACTCCTCTACCTAACAAGGAATTAATTGTAGACGAACTAATGTCTCCTCCTTGTTTCCAATCAAATTGTGATTTAAGAGACCAAGCTTTATAAACAAAAGTATTCGTAAAACTCATTTTAAATTTGGCATTAGGGTCACCAATAATTCCTAATTCTGGGTCTTGTATAATTCCTCCACCAGAAGGATTAATTAAATAATTACCATTAGCATCTCGTGCAAATTTTGTTCCATAAAACACTCCAAAGGCGTGCCCTGGTATTGCATAAGCTACCTGATTTGCATCCAGTTGAATACGGTCTAATCCATTACTTAATTTTATAACCTCATTTTTGTTTTTGGAAAACATGGTGTACAAGGTCCATTTGAAATTAGTAGTTTTGACCGGTACTAAGGTCAATCCTAATTCAATTCCTTTGTTTTGAATAGCACCAGCATTCGTGTTGTAAAATTGATATCCACTTGAAGAAGATACTGAAATTGGAGTAATTAAATTAGTGGTCTTTTTGTTGTATGTAGTGAAGTCAACAACGACACGTTTGTTAAAAAATTCTAAATCGGTACCTACTTCAAACTCTGATGAAAATTCAGGAGTAATAGATTGGTCTCCCAATGAACCTGGGTTACCTATAGTAGGCATATTATGATATATTGTACCTTGTAGAAAAGCAATTCTTGTAAATTCAGGGGGACAATCTTTACCAACTCTAGCAAAACTGGTTCTTAATTTAGCAAAAGTCAAAACCTCGCTTTTTAATTTTAACGCATCAGTTAGAATTAAGGAAGCACTTACTGATGGGTAAAAATAAGAATTATGGTTTTTAGGCAATGAAGAACTCCAATCGTTTCTTCCTGTAGCATTCAAAAACAAATAATCTTTATAGTTTAAGGTTACATCGCCAAATACCCCAACTTTTCTCGATTGAACTCTTTCATCAACTAAGCTTTTAATACTAGTTACGTTGCTAAAAGTAAAGATGTTTGGTAAAATAAACTGTGACCCTTCGTTAGCAAATCGAGAATTGTTGTGTTGTAATACATTGTTTCCAATGATACCAGCAATGCTTAAATTATCAGTTAATTTATAATCAATGTTAAATAAGAAGGTAGATTCAAGATCTTCATTGATATAATTATCTTTCTTTAAGTCTCCTAATCCATTATTGGCTCGTGAAGCAATATCTCTAATCTCATCCCTGTTTAAAATGTAGCGGTTCACACCAACTCTATAGGAAGCAGAATAATGGTCGTTAAATTTGTAGTTTAAATTTAAACCCGCTACCATTCTATCAGTGTTGGTGTTGATTTGATCATGTTGCCATGACCATAAAGGGTGGTCAAACTGTGTTCCATTTGGGGTTACGGATCCTCCCGTTACAGGGTCAGTATAAGGTAAACTAAAGTCCCAGTTTCTTGCTAAAAACAAAGTTCTTGCAAAAGAGGAAGAAGCACCGTCAAATTGGTTTTCACCAAAGAAGCCACCAACCTGTTTAGTTTTAGAGAAACTCATATTGGCTCCAGCCGTTAATTTATCGTTTAACTTGAAATTACCTCCAGCAGACATAGAAGTTCTACCAAAGCTATTATAGGGGATGTAACCGTCTTGTTTCATGTCCGAAACAGTAACATTAAAATTACCGTCTTGATTAGAATAATTTAAGCCTACAGTTCGATCTAAAACAGTACCGGTTCTAAATAAATCTTTAACGTTATTTGGTTTAGCTACATAAGGTACAGTGGCTCCAAATTGACCTGGGAATGCGGCTAATAAGGTAGGCCAAGTTGGAATAGTAGCTAAGGAATCAAAACGTGGACCCCAAGAACCATTAGCATTAGCATAATTGAAATTAGATCCTGCACCATAAGTGTTTTGGTATTCTGGTAAGTTGGCAATATTCTCATAATAGGTACCCATACCCACATTAACACTCATTTTTTGATTTTTTCCCGTTTTAGAAGCGCCCGACTTTGTAGTTACTACTATAACACCATTCATGGCTCTTGAACCGTATAAAGCGGCAGCTGCAGCACTTTTAAGTACGTTAATGCTAGCGATGTCATTTGGGTCTAAAGTAGATAAAGCACTTTCATAACCTCCACCTCCAGTAATTTGACTAGAAGTGGTTACTTGGTCATTGCTGTATGCAATACCATCAACAATAATCAAAGGTTGAGTGTCTCCAGTTAATGAGTTTACACCTCTAATGGTAATTTGATTAGCGGCACCAGCAACTCCAGTGGAGAAATTCACATTAACACCAGCTACTTTACCAGATAATGCTCTTGTTAAGTCTGGTTCTGAAACTTCGGTAACATCACTTGCTTTAACAGAAGTAATAGAATACCCTAGCTTTTTAGGATTTCTTTTAATTCCAAAAGCAGTGACTACTACTCCTTCCAATTCCACAGCATTGTCGATCATCTTAATGTTGATTGTAGCTGAAGAAGCAGTAACTTCTTGGGTTTTCATACCCACAAAATTGAATACAAGGGTTTGATTTGCAGCCGCTTTGATGGAGTATTTACCATCAAAATCAGTCTGAGTTCCCAATTTTGTTCCTTTCACAAGAACATTAACTCCTGGAATTGGTAATCCACTGTTGTCAGAAACAACACCAGTTACAATCCTTTCTTGTGCAAAAGAGATTTGCACCAATAACGCTATAAATAGCGTCAAGAATCCATTTAACTTTGTTTTCATTATTTAATTTGGTTATAATTAGTTAACCAAAATTCTTAAAAAAAAGTTAATATTCCTAATAATAATGACCTAATAGGTGTTAAAGTTTTAAACATTTTAGAAACTTGCCTTGAAACTTATGTGTATTATGGAGTTAGAAGACTTGATGGTTTGTTCTTTATTGCTTCCATTCGCATAAACGAGGTTAAAAAGCCCATTTTTTGTTAGTAAACCAAAACCAAAGCCCAATCCAAGTAGATTCTCTTTACTTTTAGTAGTAGTATCATGCAACTGTGCATAATCAATAATAGAATGAATGTACAAGGAAGGGGCGATAATATACCTGTATTCTGTTAGTATAGAGGTAAAGGTGTTTGCTTGTAGACTGTTTTCGTTAAATCCTCGAAGTGAATTTATTCCCCCAAACCGATGCAGTTCATTAATAATGTAATGTGTACTCTGTAAATAATAGTTTTGAGATTTTATATTGATGATGTTTCTTGAATTTAAATAGAGGTTATGTGCAAAGTTTAAATTGATGAAAAATTGATTGTCCTGAAGCAGTTTCGAATCTCTTGTTCCAAGCCCAAATTTTAACTCCATTTTCGTTTTCTCTGGAAATAGAAAATCATCATTTTTATAATCCAAATATTCTAAAGAGGTTGTGGTAAAAGCATTATTAAAGTCACTTAAGCTTTGGGTGTTGCTATTTTGTATATCGCTAGATTCTGTCGATTGGTAACCTAAATACAATCGTGTGTTGTAATTAAAGTAATAGCCAACATTAATTCCAGTGCGTGTGTTTTGAAACGTACTGTCTTGTTTGAAAATATTCAGTTCCGCTTTTATCCCAATCGGACTTTCGAATATATAAGGAAATTCCACGTCTAAGTTAAATGTTTTTTGTTTTTGCCCATCACTTTTCCAATAAAGGGCCAATTTTTCTCCAGAATTTAAAATGTTATTTAAAACCAAGTCCAAATAGCCGCTAAAAATTAATTTTTTGTTTTCATCATTTGTGAATCCTATGTATCCATCAAAGGTGTTTACTTTTGCTTTTTCTAAATACAGATACACTTTAGTGGAGTCTTTAGTAAATAAGATCTCAGGGTATTTGCTCTGTTTGACAAATCGAATTTGATCAATATCATTATAAAGTTTATCTAAGTTTTTTTGATTGAATATTTTATGTCTATACAGCCGTATTATGTTTTTTTTATGTCCGTCTGGAAATTTGTTGTATCCATTTATAATGATATCATTTAGTTCTCTTTTATTCTCTTTAGTAATAGATAAGTCAGCGATTATATGTTTGTGTTTTCTTTGAATGTTAACGAGTTTTACTTTTGCAAGTGAGAAGCCATTGCTTTCTAATTTCTTTAGGGTAGTCGTTAAAAAATGTTCTATGTCTTCATAAGGAAGATTTAAGGTGTCGTTCGTTATGTGATAGCTATTAGAAATATCGCGCTGTAATTGATTTGCTATATATAGATGAGCAAAGGTTGTTCTTTTTTTAAGGTCATATTTGAAGATAAGCGTAGAGTCATTGGGTTTATATTTTTCCATTAATTGAGTCTCCAGGTAACCTGTTTTGGTAAGTTTTTCATAGAAGGAATTGTTCTCTTCTACTAAAGATTTAAAGTTTTGATGTTGAAAAGTATAGCCGATACTATCAATAACTCCAGTTTCTCTATCGTTTTGACCAACGATTTTTATATAAAAATGTTGTGCAGTAATTGTTCCGCACATCATAGTTAGACAAAAAAGGAGTAGAATTCTTTGCAAGGGTTGAAATTGTTTGATTCAAAATAACGTAAAAAATCCGTTTTTATTGTAGTTAATCGAATCTAAAAACAATTTGTTTGAAAATTAATTAATTACGATTTGTTTCATTCAAAATATTTACTACATTTGCAACCCCTAAAAAAGCGGGATTTTAATAAATAAAGAAATTTTAGTATTTAATTATGCCAACAATTCAACAATTAGTAAGAACAGGAAGAACTCAAATCACTAAGAAGAGTAAATCGGTTGCTTTAGATTCTTGTCCTCAAAGAAGAGGTGTTTGTACGCGTGTTTACACTACTACTCCAAAAAAACCAA
>CANBOV010000019.1 GCA_947371275.1 Flavobacteriaceae bacterium
TGATTTATGTCATCGTTATTGTTAATTTAATACTAAAACTTGCAAAGTAGGTATAGTTCGTAGAAAAAGTGCTTGATCCTTTGCCTGCACTACCCTACTCCATCCTTTGCTATCCGTTTGATTTCCTTACCCCCTTAGTTTTTCCTACAATCGTATTTTTACACTATAGCACTTTGACACTACTTACTCTTTACTGCAACCTACTTCAAAACCCGCTTATCCCTTTAAGAATCTACTGTTATATCTATGGTAGGGTACCCTTATCCCTAAGTGATCTATGTAGTAAGTATGGAGGAACCATGAAGGAACCATGGAGCAACCATGAAGGAACCCTTTATTTTTTTGGCTTAGCGAGGTAAGACATTTTGAAATTCTTACAGAATTAAGGGCCTGATTATCATTTTGGGGCTACTTTGTGCGTAATCAAAAAAAAAGCCACCTGAAAAACAGGCGGCTTTTAACCACAATATGTATTAATAAATGCAACTAAATTTATTATTCTTTAACCATTTTTTCTACTTTGATGCCTTTATCGGTAGTAACTTTTATGAAATAGACGCCGGCGCTTTGGGTGGTGATGTCTAGGATTGTATTGCTTTCATTGACTAGCTTGGTTTGTAATAGTCTACCCTGCACATCAAATAACTGCACCGAGGATATGGTGTTGTTTGCTTTGATGTTTACTAGGTTATGCGTAGGATTTGGATACAAGCTAATCGTTGCATCTACTGGGAAACTTGGATTGCTTAACGACTGGAAAACGGTGTTGGCTTCGTTGGTTGTGATTGGGAAGTTATAGTCAAAAAAGATGTCTGCTTGCTTAGCTACCGAGTCGCCTTGCACTAGGGTATCTTTTGATTTGATTTTGATTAAAATATTCCCGTGGCCGCCGGAATCTAAGTTGATGTTTTGGAAAATGAATTCGGCTTTATTATTATTGATTTTTGTCGTTACCGCCGCTGAACTGTTTAGCACTTGTAATGAATTCAAATCATACATATTTGAGTCTATTATTTCTTTTACTACGATATTTTCGGCTTGATAGGTTCCTGTATTTTCGAAATTTATCATATAGTGCAGGTACTTCCCTATTTCGCTTGGAGATACTACTGGCCCTTCCATACATGTAATGTCATTCGGGTCATAGGAACCTACTACGGTTTGGGTATAATTGAAGGTATTATCAGGAACATTCTCGTCTAAATTATTTGGGCTAATCATGGTCATGAATTGCAATTCATCTCCAATATTGACAGCAGGCGTATCCGTTGGCGCATTGACATGAAACGTTACTTCGATGCTTCCCGAAGCGAAGGGTAGCAACTGCGGATAAGTAAAATTAATCGAACTAGTCCCTGTTACTGTTACCGGTTGGCTAGAGGATACATATGTTAGTTTCCCTATATTATAGACCAAGATGATTCCGGAGGTTCCGGGTCCCATGATGGTATTTCCTTTGTTTCTGTACACTAATTTGTATACTGCATTGAATCCCGGGCGTGCTGGCGTAAGGGGCGCCATTACCATTTCTAAATCATTGTGGGAGCCGTTGGCGGTGATGCAAAAATCTTGCATCGCCGTATTATTATTAGCATCTGTAAATGGAATGGTTGCTGTAGTAGGCGAGAAATTATACCAGGTTGGGTTTTCAATATCGGGAGTTAAGGTAAAACTACCCGCTTGGGTATAGAACGAATAATCTCCAGCGGCATTGGTAAAAGATGCCCCTTGGGTAGTACCGTCGTTAATGTTTACTCTCACATTGGGTTGGATATCATCGGCGGCATCACAACCGTTGTTGTTGGCATCAAAGGCAAGGTGCCCCGTAATGGTATTGTAATTACCTCCTGGTGTAAACGAACAATACGAATTGACATTTACATTTATTCCTTGTTGGGTCAAGAAGTAGTTGTGAAAATAGGCCACTTCGTTATCGTCGCAACAAAACTGTTGCAGTACATTGTTGATGAATAGTACGTTGAAATTCGTATAGCAAGAATCCACTCCGTTTTTAATGTTCAACCAGTTCATATTACTATTTCCCGAGCAATTGAGACCACACAAAGCACTGTTATGACTTAAGTCAAGCGAAATAAGCGTATTGGAACTACAATCTAAATAATAAAGTAATGGCGAGTGAGAGGTATCTAAATAGGTCATTTGATTGGCGGCACAATTTAATGTATTCAAGTTGGGACAATCCACGGTATTTACACTATCAATCAGGTTGTATTGACAATTTAACTGTTGCAAGGTACTTAAGCCTGTCAAGTCCAGTGATGTAATTGCATTTGAGTCTACAGTAAAAAATTGGATACTATGTAAGTCAGTGGTATAGACGGCCGTAATCTGATTGTTGGACGCTACTAAATCAGTTAAGAGGGTTAGCCCTTGCAGGTTCAAATCTACCAAATGGTTGTTTTGGCAATGCAAAAACGTCAACAAAGGACAAGTGCTTAAGTCGAGTGACAACAAGTTATTGTACTCACAACTTAAGGAGGTCAATTGGTGGTTGAAGGCAAGATTTAGATTGGTGAAGGCACAATGGGATGTTGATAGATCTTGTAACAATGGCATAGTGGTTACATTAATACCCGTTGCTGAAAAATTATAGCCAGTGTTTAGCGAGGTTATATTTACGAATGCTTCTAGTCCTGTGAAATCTCCAATATTGGCTTGGGAAGCGTTTAGCAAGGAAATATTGGCTGCTTCCGTGTATTGAATTTCGCCATCCCCATTGGTATCGATTACTGTAAAATTATGCGTTAGATTTTGTGCGTATTGCGTTGCTCCATCGGCGGCTAACAAACGGGCCTTGAAATTTGGATCGGGGATGAAAACGATGTTGGGATTGGTGGTGTACAAATAAAAACTAGAAATCAAGGGACATCCACTCGGATAGTCTAATCGGAACCAGATAAGTTGGCCACTTGTTGCCGTATAGGTGGTAGGATTTGCAATGGGATTCGTTTGCGCTTGTGCATCGTATTGACTGGTATAATATGCAATAGTAGCTCCCGTTTGTCCTGTTAAAATTACACTTTCATTTGTGGTAAGGTTGAACGTAGCTGTACCATCGTAGGGAATATCTTGGACCATAAGGTTGGATGCTGGGCTTGTTAATTCGGGTCCCGCTTGTATTTGCACCGAAAGGTTATCCGATTGCGGGTTATAACAAAACGCTTCATTTTGACTTGACACGCCCACTAATTCATAGGTATACGAATTCGCCACTGATGTATTGATGTAGAGCGATACCGTATTCCCTAAGGAAGCCGTTGCGGTTCCTGCTGCCACTCCGTTTATGCTGTAATAAAAAGAATAAGGTGGTGCACTATTTTGTGCTTGAAAGGTTATGATGGCTATTTCCCCTTGACAAACCGAAGCGGGTGCTGACATAGTCCCGGTTGGCATTGGCACAATTTTTAACACTACATTGGTTGTCGCAAAATTAGCTGGATTGGCATTCTCAAATACTCTGGCATACAGTGTTTCTGTACTTACTGTTGAGACATAGGACGTAATAGGCGTTATTGGATTAACATCATTTACGGCGTCAGCAGCTGTTGTATGAAAAGTAACAGTATATAAAGTGGGGTTTAAATTCCCGAGAATCTCCCCTACTTTCGTTGTTAAATCAAATGTTTCAACAGTATCATTACCGGTGTCACAAATGGAATATACACTGGGGGTGACTAAAGGAATTCCATCGGATACTATTAGCTGAAAAGAGCCTACTTGGTAGCAGCCTGTACCAGATCCAGCAATTCCTACTCTTACCCCAATGGTTTGCGGATTCACATTATTCATGAACGCTGTTGGATTAGGTATAGGGTTGGTCCCTGCTTGCGCTGCGGCAATACTTGGATAATACGTAACAAATGTATCGACTAATCCGAAATTAATCTCAGTGTCTTTGGTGGTTAAATCAAAAGTAGTCACACCGTCAAAAGGGCTGTCGCCTGCGTAATAATTGCTTATAACGGGATTAATGATCGGCATTGGATTTACCACTAAGGAAAGACCCGAAACAAGAAAATCATTGGGATTGCTATTGTTAACAATCCTAAAATAAACCGTTTGCATCCCAGGATTGATGTTGTTATAGTTGGCCGTATTTACGATCGGGTTAGTAATCGCTTGGGCCTCAAATTCGGTTTCAAAATAAAGCACCGAATAATCGCCAGTAGGCGTTACTAGATTAATGATTTCTTGCGTCTTTGTAGTCAAATCAAACGATGTGAATTGATCTTGATTCTCATCACACATCTGGAGCTGTGTAGGAGAAGGTGAATTGATAAATGCCATCTGGGCATTTGCGATTGAGGCAAAAAATAGCAGTATATACGTTAGTTTTCTCATAATGGTACTATAATAATGTTCGTTTTTTGATTGATTTTGATTGCTTTATAAAGGTATATCAGAATTTACTAGTTGGCCTCACTAATTGAGTAAAGCCTTGTTTTCAATTAGAATTCACTTCAATTGTTTAATTGTTTGATTAAAAGTTCTTGTAAGCGTTCCTTCTTGCGCTGTGATATGGGTAAGTTGCTGCTATCGGCCATGACGACATAGCCTCCATCTTTTTTGATGTAGGACTTCAAATAAGACAGGTTGATTAAATGTGATTGATGGATGCGTTCGAAGCCGTGTTCGGTCAACAATTCTTCGTATTCTTTTAGTGTTTTGGATATTAACACCGGTTTGTTGTTTTTGATGTAAAACTTGGTATAGTTGTCTTCGCTTTCGCAACGGATGATGTCGCTTACTTCAAATAAGTGTATTCCATCCGAATTGGACAGGGCGATGCGTTTGAAATTATCTACTTTCTTGCGGATGTTTTCCAGTAGTAAATCGATGTGGGCTACACTATCGTTTTTATCAACTACATTTTTAATCTTGCCGATTACTTTTTCTAGCTCCTCTGGGTCAACAGGTTTTAGCAAAAAATCCAGAGCACTAAATCGGAAGGCTTTGATGGCGTATTGTTCGTGTGCCGTTATGAATACGATTTGCGAATTAAGCTTTCCTTTTTTGTTGACTTCTTCCAATAAATCAAAACCCGAGCCGTCTCCTAAGTGAATGTCTAAGAACACCACTTGAGGCTGCTGCTTCAATAACAATTCGGTTCCCGAGGTGACGCTATCTGCCTCCCCTATTATATTAATATCAGGAGCGTAGCGAGTTAACAGGGTTTTCATTCCGTTACGTAAATTATCATCGTCATCTATTAACACTGCTGAAATCATCTTGTAGTTTTTAGTTTTTAGTTTTTAGTTTTTAGTTAAAAATATTAGTTTTGTAAAAAAATTCATCATGAAAGAAAGTATTGTAAAAACAAAATCATTAGCTTTTGCTAAGCAATCTATCGATGTATATAAACTATTAACAGAAAATAAAGAGTTCGTATTATCAAAACAATTTCTACGCTCTTCTACTTCGATAGGAGCCAATGTTTGTGAAGCATTAGCTGGCCAATCAAAAAAAGATTTTATAGCTAAAATGTCTATCTCTTCCAAAGAAGCTAGAGAAACATTATACTGGATTGAACTATTAGAATATACTAATTTCATAATTTATGATTATACTTCATTAAAAAACAATTGTCTTGAAATTGTTAGCATACTAACTGCTATTATTAAAACATCACAAAAAAACTTTCATAGATTGTAACCCACTTAGAATTCAAATCGAAAAACTAAAAACTATTTTACATATTGGATAGGTAAATATAAAGTTACATTGGTTCCTAGAATTTCTCCTAAATTACTTTTCACTTCATTGATCGTTACGTTGGCTTTTTTATGGGTTACGGATTCGATCATTTCAAGTCGTTTTTGGGTAATGTCTAGAGCCATTGATTTGTGTGCCACTACTGAATTTTCTTTTTGTGCTTTAGACTGTTGAAAACCAATTCCGTTGTCTTCAACAGTACAAAGCAAACTTTCTTTTTCAATTTCAAATCGGATAGCAATAGTTCCCATTTCTTTTTTCGGAATGACTCCGTGTATGATGGCATTTTCTACAAAGGGTTGGAGTAACAAGGGAGGCAATGCCATATCATCCTCGATCTCGGTGCTTTTATAGATGCTAAAATTAAACTTGTTGTTAAAGCGCAGTTGTTCGAGCTCCAGGTAGTTTTGCAGGCTCTCGATTTCTTTATCAATAGGGATCAAGGACTCTTTTGAGTACTCAAGCGTTAATCGCATCAACTTGGAGAACTTGGACAAGTATTTAATGGCGGAGTCCGTTCCGTTTTGCACGATAAAGCTGGAGATGGACCCTAGACAATTGAATACGAAATGCGGATTCATTTGGAGGTGCAGTGCTTTTTGTTCGTATTCAGCTAGTTCTTTTTGCAGCGTTAATGTTTTCTTTAACTGCAAGCGGTTGTAGATTAGAAACACCATACCGAAAACTAGGAGGATAAATAGAACGACGAATCCGATTTGTTGTTGGTGTCGTTTAGCTTCTTCGTTATAAATCACATCCCTTTTCTCTTGGTCTTTTTTCTGAAGGGCCTCTTTCTTTTCAAACTCAAAGTTCATTTCGGCGCGGACACTGTTGCGAATGTTTTCTGAATTACTGATGCTGTCTTTGGCGCTACTGTATAAACGAAAATGGGTTAAGGCCTGTTCGGGTTGGTGCAATTTCGTATAAATATCGCTTAGTCGTTTCTCTGCTACCTGAACTTGGTCTAGTACCTCCAGTTCTCTTGCTAAGGCTAAGGATTTATTGGTATAGGTGAGCGCCATGCTCCAATTTTCTTTAGCATAATACAATTCCCCAATAAAACAATAAGTATCTGAAAGTCCGAATTTCTCTTCAATACTATTAAATGCGGCTATTGCTTTATTGTAGGAGTCTAAAGCCTCTTTTGGTTTGTGAATAGCCGCAAAATATAACCCAAAATTATTATACAGCTCTCCCAAACCTCTTTGATTGGGGTATTTTTCAAACAGCGTTTCCGCTTTGCAGAAATATTCAAACGCTTTGAGGTAGCTTTTTTGCTTTAAATAAATAGTCCCAATATTGGTGGTTGTGATACCTACTGTGTTATCCCCTATTTGTTGTTGCGTTTTGAGGCATTTGATGAAATAGTTTAAGGCTTTAAAATCTTCCCCTTGAGATTTATAGACTACCCCGATGTTATTGTAAATGCGGGCGCATTTCTCTAAATTATGACTTAGTTCGTATATCTTAACTGCTTTGAGATCGTATTGCAAGGCTTTTGCATAATTGCTTTGTTCGGAAAAAACCACACCCAAACTACCATAGGCTCTTGCTAAGCCGTTTTTGATATCGATCGTATCTGTAGTTTCATTTTCCAATGCTGCCTCAAAAACTTCTTGCGCTTTAGAAAAATAGCGCAAGGCTTGTGGATAATCCCCTAAGATTACATTGGCGTTTCCTAAATTAAGAAAGGCATAGCCTTTGGCAGCATTAAACTTAATCTTACTTGCTAAAAGTAAGGCTTGATTACCAAATTGAAGTGTTAGCTCAGGGTTGGTGGATTTGTATTCATCGGCGATGGCATTGAGGAGTTGGACTTTGTCAATATCATTTTTTGCTTTGGGTAACACCGAAACCAAACTGTCTGCCTTTTTATTTTGTGCCCACTGCGCTGCTGAAAGGAGCAGCAGTAAATACAGTAAGAACGATTGATTTATTTTCATAAGAAACAGATTAACTTCTATTCCTAACAAAAATAACATTTCCTTTTGGGTTAACTAATACAAAATGAGTATTTGGCCCTTTTGAATTAGAATTTAAGGTACAAAAAAAATCCCGAGCTTTCACTCGGGATTCCTATATAAACTAAATTGTTGTCTTACGATAAAGCTGCTTTTACTTGGTCTGCTGCTTCTTGGAATTGCACCGCTGATAAGATTGGCATACCTGAATTATCAATTAATTCTTTGGCAATTTCGGCATTGGTACCTTGTAAACGAACGATGATAGGCACTTTAATAGCATCGCCCATATTTTTATAGGCATCTACTACTCCTTGTGCTACACGGTCACAACGAACGATACCTCCGAAGATGTTGATTAAAATAGCTTTTACGTTTGGATCTTTTAGAATGATACGGAAGGCTGTTTCAACACGTTTAGCATCGGCAGTTCCACCCACGTCTAGGAAGTTGGCTGGTTCGAAACCTGCGTATTTAATTAAGTCCATGGTAGCCATTGCTAAACCAGCACCGTTTACCATACAACCTACGGTTCCGTCAAGATCTACATAGTTTAAACCAACTTCTTTGGCTTCCACTTCGATTGGATTCTCTTCACGAACATCGCGCATGTCGGCAATTTTTGTTTGACGGTATAAAGCGTTATCGTCTACATTTACTTTAGCGTCAACGGCTAATATTTTATTATCTGATGTTTTTAATACGGGATTAATTTCAAACATGGAAGCGTCTGAACCGATGTAGGCATTGTATAAAGAATCTACAAACTTCACCATTTCTTTGAACGCATTACCTGAAAGCCCTAGGTTGAATGCAATTCTTCTTGCTTGAAAACCTTGCAATCCTACTGTTGGATCAATTTCTTCGGTGAAGATTAAGTGTGGCGTGTGTTCTGCTACTTCTTCGATATCCATTCCGCCTTCGGTAGAATACATGATCATGTTTCTTCCTCTAGCTCTATTTAGTAATACTGACATATAAAACTCAGAGGTTTCACTTTCTCCTGGATAGTATACATCTTCAGCTACTAATACTTTGTGTACTTTTTTCCCTTCGGGTGGCGTTTGAGGAGTAATTAATTGCATCCCGATGATTTGTTCTGAAATCTCCTCAACTTGTTGCAAATTTTTGGCCAATTTCACTCCGCCGCCTTTTCCTCTTCCACCGGCATGAATTTGGGCTTTGATTACCCACCATCCTGTACCTGTTTCTGCTGCTAATTGTTTGGCTGCTGCTACTGCTTCAACCGGACTGTTAGCCACTATACCGCGTTGTACTCTAACGCCATAACCAGCTAATATTTCTTTTCCTTGATATTCGTGTATATTCATATTAAAATAAATAGTTTGTTTTGAATAAGCGATTCTGAAACAAGTTCAGCATAAATGTGGCACAAAAGTAATTAAATAGAATCAATCCTAAAAGAAATGTATACCAATTTAGTATATTTCTTGATTTTAATTAATTTAGCACCTATAACGCAACCTTTTCAATTCAAATACATCATTAAAGAAAGTAAAACTTACTACCAAAAACATGAAAAAAGCACTGTGTATTTTATTTACTGTTATCGTTTTAAGTTCGTGTTCAAGTAACCAGTCTATTGAAAGCGTCACTATAGCTGGCAAAATCAACAACAATAGTGAGTATAATGGAGGAGCCAATCCACCACAGGAACTATTGGATGCTTTAGCAATCTATAATCCGTCTGCGAATCAGCTATTTTATGTAAGGAATGCGATCAATTACGCGCCTTTTACCCCTGCAATCACCTCCTTTAGTACGGATGTGAATGGAAATTATTCTCTAAATCTACCTGTGGGTACTTATGCAATCGTGTGTAAAGACAAATATGAATTTGAACAAAATCAATTGGCTACTGCGGACTGTATTTATTTGCAGCAACCCGATGGCATTTTAACCGTGGTAAGCGCACCGCAAGTTTATGATTGGTCTTATACTGCAAAAGCGAATGTATGTGTTCCCCATCCTTAAAGATAAAAAATATGAAAAAATCAATTCTTTATTCACTACTACTATTATCCCTACTTCAATTTGGTTGCAGTACTAATTCTAATTCTTCAGCGACCGACCCTGTTCAAGGACTTTGGAAATTGGTTGCTGTTGACGGTACCTTTGCGGGCATACACGACACCTTTACCCCTGGACTTATCACTTGGACATTTAATCCTACTAACCACACTGTGACTGTTGTTAACAACAACACTGATCCTAATGCTTGGGATTTATTAGATTCGGGTGTGTATGATTATCATTTTGTAAATAATCCCGACTCTCCTTGTGGCGAAAGCATTGAAATCAACGGAAGTATTTATGGGTGTTATACGGTATCAAATAACAGTCTTATTATTGACCAAGCGATTGCGGATGGATTTGCTATCACACTCACTCATTAACTGTCAAAAAGCACAAATTCTGCTCAATTTTTCTTTGGAATTAAGACATAAGCGCACTAGCTTTGCCTAAAATAATAATTCCCTTTTATGCAACCATCTGAACTAGTAGCCTTGGCGCGAGAATATGGCAATCCGTTGTATGTCTATGATGCTGAAAAAATTGAATTTCAATACAATCGTCTCACTAATGCTTTCTCGAAAGTAGAACGACTTCGCATTAATTATGCGATGAAGGCCTTGTCGAACATTTCGATTTTGAAGTTACTGAATACGTTAGGTTCTGGGTTGGACACCGTTTCCTTGCAAGAAGTTCAATTGGGCATCCATGCTGGATTTACACCGGATAAAATCATCTTTACCCCTAATGGTGTTTCCTTTGAAGAAATTGAAGCTGTAGCCGAACTTGGGGTACAAATCAACATTGATAATTTATCGATATTGGAGCAATTTGGCACCAAATATCCTAAAGTCCCTGTTTGTATTCGTATTAATCCACATGTTATGGCAGGCGGTAACGAAAATATATCTGTGGGGCATATTGACAGCAAATTTGGCATTTCCATTTATCAGATTCCGCATGTCTTACGCATCGTAGAGAATACGAAGATGAACATCAATGGAATACATATGCATACGGGTTCAGACATCTTAGATATTGAGGTATTCCTCTATGCTTCTGAAATATTGTTTGACACAGCCAAACAATTTAAGAATCTACAGTTTTTGGACTTTGGCTCTGGATTTAAAGTACCTTATAAAAAAGGAGATATTGAAACTAACATTGAGGAATTGGGTAAAAAATTGAGCAAACGCTTTTTGGCCTTTGAAAAAGAATATGGCAGTCCGTTGACCTTAGCCTTTGAGCCAGGGAAATTCTTGGTGAGTGAAGCAGGTTATTTTTTGGCTAAAGTAAATGTGGTAAAGCAAACCACTTCTACGGTTTTTGCGGGGATAGATAGTGGTTTTAATCATTTGATACGTCCTATGTTTTATGGGTCGCAACATGTTATTGAGAACATTTCAAATCCAAAAGGTAAAGAGCGTTTTTATACCGTAGTAGGGTATATCTGTGAGACCGATACGTTTGCTAATAACCGCCGCATTGCCGAAATTCACGAAGGAGATATATTATGTTTTAAGAATGCAGGAGCCTATTGTTTCTCTATGTCCTCCAATTATAACTCCCGTTTTAAACCTGCTGAAGTATTATGGAAAAATGGGAAGGGACATTTGATACGAGAACGTGAGACACTAGAAGATTTGCTTCAAAATCAAATTATGCTATCATTATAAAAATAAAGCCCCATATCGAATTGATTTGGGGCTTTATTTTTACTTATCTAGAATCTCGGTTAGCACTTTAGCCTCAGTACCGTTGGGAAAGGCAGTTTTTATTTTCTGGGCTATGGTGGGTGCAATCTCAGTAATTACTTTACGGTCATGCGTTTCACCAGCTTTGATGTTCCAACCATAGAAAAGCAAGGGAACATGAGTATCGTAGCTATAGGGTGTTCCGTGAGAGGTACCCGTAGCACCATATTCGATATACCCTGGTTTATCCAGAATTACTAGATCACCATCTTGGGTAACATCATAGCCTTTGGCGATACAATTCAAATAATAATCGTTCCCGGTATCGGCCAATATCTCGGCTTCTGAGTATACTCTTTTTACTTGGTCTTGCGTCATAAGATAATCGGTGAACGCCTTTGCCACATTAGACAACACTAACCCTTTGGCTTTGATTTTATCTTTATCAAAAAACAAATTAAAATTGGAATAATTCAGCACTAAATCCTCTCCGAAGGTATCGGTTGAGAACTTTTTGAGATTCTTTGTGATATCTTTACTATCCACATTGATAACATTGTATTTATTGTCGTTAAGAAATTTAGCGTTTTCTGCACCGGCGTGGTCTGCTGTTAAGAATAACAAATAATTATTCTTCCCTACAGTTTTATCTAAATAGGCCAAGAAATCGGCGATGGTCAAGTCTAAACGCAAATAGGTATCTTGTAATTCCATTGAACGCGGTCCTAACACATGGCCTACATAATCTGTAGATGAAAAACTTACAGTAAGGAAATCGGTTATATTATCTTGACCTAGATGCTCCTTTTCGATAGCGGTTTTGGCAAGTTCTTCTAACAAGTCGTTTCCGTAGGGCGTAGAACGCAATATCCCCGCATCATTTTTTATGACATACATGGCCTTTAAATCATAAGGAAACACCGGTTTAGCTCCATTAACCTTACCTTCATAACTATTATCATCCGCTAGGCTCTCATTATAGGCCTCTATGGGCTTGAGTAAATCCCATCCTTTATTGATGTAGGTCATATAATGCTTTTCGCTATTGAATTGGGTTACCCATTGCGGTAATTCGTTCCCATAAAAAGTACTTGAAATAAAGCTTCCCGTTTTACTATACCAAAAAGCCCAATTGGCAAAATGGCCTGCTGGCAAGATAGCTCCGCGGTCTTTTAGACTCATTCCTATCACTTTTCCTTTAAAATTGGTAGCCAAACGCAGTTCATCAGTTATCGTAGTTGACAATAGATTTCTGGGAGACATGGCTCCTTCTTCTTTGGTTCCGTCCCCTAAGGTTTGCACGGTGGCATCATCGGTACAATACATTTCTTTACCCAATTTACGACTAAACCATTCGTTTCCAACAATTCCGTGTGTGGCTGGAGTAGTGCCCGTATAAATGGAGGCATGACCTGGTGCCGTATAGGTAGGCATATAATTGTAATGGGTATTTTGAAACACAAATCCTTTAGTAAGTAAGCGATTGAAGCCATTTTCGGAAAAATCACTTTGAAAACGGTACAAATATTCCATTTTCATTTGATCTACAACTATGCCTACTACCAATTTTGGACGTTGTTGAGCAGCAGCGGTCAAGGAAATTATAGAAAGGAGTGTACAAAAAGACTTTTTCATAGGATAACAGTTGAAGAACAAAAGTACAGAAACGAAATGAATGTGCCTAAAAAAACAAAGGCCTTCGGAAGTCCGAAAGCCTTTGAAAAATTCCCAATTTTTAACAACTATTATAACAACTAACTTCTATTTCAAAATCATAAACGTACATCTACGATTTACGGCATGCTCTTCTTCGGTACAGTCATTTTTCGGACAAATGATCAACGGTTTGGTTTCACCGTAACCTACGGATGACAATCTGTTTCTTTCAATTCCATTCTGCACCAAATATTCTAAAGCTGAGGCGGCTCTTTTATTGGATAATCTTAAGTTATACATGGACGACGCGCGAGAATCGGTATGGGAACCAATTTGTATTTCCATGTAGGGGTATTTTTTAAGCAATCCTACTAAGACATTTAATACTGAGGCGGCTTGAGGTTTGATATTCCATTTATCTAAATCGAAATAAATGTTTTCTAATTCGATTAAAACGGTTCCATCTTCTTTCTTGTTGATAATAGCTTCTGCATCATAATAGGACTCTACCTTCATTTGAAGGTCTAAGTATACTTTTCCATTTTGGCTGGTTTCAAATTCAGATTCAGCAGGAATATAAAAATCTTTGAACGCCATAATTTTATATTTTTTGTTGGGTTCCGTATTAAAATTAAAGTCCCCGTCTTTACCTACTAATTGTTCGTCTAGCAGCTTTCCGTTTTCATCATATAATTTCACTGTTGAACCCGGCAATAACTCCATGGTCTTTTTGTCTCTTACTTCACCTTCTACTAAGTACTGCAACCTGTTTTTCTCACGAACAAAAGTGTATAAATTATCATCTCCTGCACGGTTGGACGCAAAGTAACCTTGGTCTTTGGTTTCATCCAAAATATAATTGAAATCATCCATTTCACTGTTAATAGAAGATCCTAAGTTTACTGGTTTGTCGTACTCGGTATCACTCATTTTGACACTAAAGAACACATCTAAGTTTCCATTTCCTTGATGCCCGTCGGAGGCAAAAAAGAGAATTCCGTTGGAGGTAACATACGGGAATTGTTCGCGATGTGCGGTGTTGATGGTAGGGCCAAGATTTCTAGGTAACCCAAAAATGCCTTTTTCATCGATATCCACTACATACAAATCCATCGAACCATACCCACCGGGCATATCACTGGCAAAGAACATTTGTTTTCCGTCTTTGGTAAGGCAAGGATGCTCTACCGAATATTCGTCGCTGGACATAGGCAATTTAGTAGCGTAGATCCATTTACCATCCTTGAATTCGGCTTTGAAAATCTTAATTGTTGCCACCTCTTCATCACCTACTTTTACTTGTTTATCTCCACTACGGTCAAAATACATTATTTTGCCATCGGACGTAAAGGTGGCATTACTTTCGTGGTATTTGGTATTGATCATATCGGGAAAAGGTTCGATATTAATCAATTGCCCTTTATCATCTACCGAAGCAGAAAACAAATCTAGATAGGGTTTTTCATTCCAACCATATGATTTACCAATTGCGTTACGTGTGGAGGAAAAAGCGACTTTAGCTCCATAAAATGAAATTCCGAAATCACCCCTATTCTTCTCTTTAGACATTAGTTCCAAACGGTAACTGGTCTCTGCATTACGGGAAGCGCTTTTCATGAACTTCTGAGTATTTTGTTCATAGCCTAAATAAATACCCATAATAGAATCTCCCTTTTCTAGTTCTCTGTTTCCTTTTAAGGCATTAGCGTATCGGAAGTACACTTCTTTATCGATACTGTCTTTGAACGTGGTAAATAATTTTTTGTAGGCTTGGACAGCATTGCCCATTTGGAAGTTATAGTAATAACAATCCCCAAGATTTTGCATTATCGTTTTGGATGGCGGAAGCTGTTCATAGACAGCAGCGGCTTTGATGTAGGATTTTGTGTGAAACAAAGCATCGCCATCCTTAACACTGGCTTTTTTTTGGGCAAAAAGGGTTGTAATACTGCAAAAAACAAAAAGTATATGGTAAATTTTTCTCATCGTTTTCATTATTAAAAGAATCGTGGTGATTTGTCATATCCTTTTCCTGAACCGTCTTTATCTTTGTTGCCTCCTAAATCAAACAAGACAAAAACCTCATGGGAACCTGAGTTAAATTTCCTCAAGTTGGTTAAAGTGTAATCATAAGAATACCCAATTCTCAACGTAGGAGTCACATAGAAGCTAGCTAATCCACTTACCGAATCACCCAGTCTATAGCCTACCCCAGCTTCAAATTTATTATTGATTAAAACATTTGTTGTTAAGTCTAATGAAACTGGCGCCCCTTGTACTCCCTTGGCCATAAAGGCAGGTTTAACTTTTAGATTATCATTATCATTAAACGTAAAAACATACCCCCCTGTTAAGAAGTAGTGAATGGCTTCTACCCCGGTTGTCGTGATACCGTCCTGGTTTTCTAAATGTTTGGATGTTAATAAATTTGGTGCCGAAAAACCAACATAGTAGTTAGGTCCGAACAAATAAGTTCCTGCTCCTACATTAGGGAATGTTTTGCTAATGTTATTTTTGAAAGCAGGATCTAAGGTTGGAGAGGTGTATTCAAATCCGTTAAAATTAGTACTAAAAAGCGTTACTCCTCCTTTTAAACCGAAGGATAATTTAGTTTCTTCCCCTACGTTTAGCACGTAAGCAAAGTCGGCAAAAATATTGCTTTCATTCACTACGTCTCCTATTTCATCATGCACTACTGAAATACCCATCTCAACTTTTTTGGAAAACGGTTTGTGTGCAAAGAAAGACTGCGTTGTAGGAGCTCCTTTTATCCCGACCCATTGGGCACGGTATAAACCTCCCATATTAATTACACCTGGGTTGTCTGTGGCATAAGCAGGGTTGATTACACTCATATTATACATATAATGTGTAAACTCAGGGTCCTGTTGTGCTTGCATCAACGTTGAGCAAAATACAACAAAAAGTACTGTAAGGTATTGTATCGTTTTATGTTTCATAGTGGTACTCATTGCTCAATTATCTGCTTAAATAAACTCGGTCTTGAAGTGGTGCTCTTGCTCCATCGTTAAAATTGATGATGAAGAAATACACTCCGGTTGGTAATAAACTATCGCCTAATTTTAATCCTCCTTCCGAAGTAGTACCGTCCCAGTCAGGGGTATTGATATTTCCTTGGTATACTTTATTTCCATAACGGTTATAGATTTCTAAGGTAAATAGTGGATATAAATCTGCTAGATGACTAATTACGAAGGTATCGTTGATTTGGTCATTATTTGGTGAGAAACCATCTGGTATTTTAATATCAGGACAGCCCGTTAAGTCGGCTGTAACTTGAAGTCGGATACTGCTTTCGCAACCACTAGGGGCTACTGATGCGGCATAATAAATAGTACCGTTAACTAATAAATCGGTTGCTGCATAGGCCGTACCTCCTGTTGGTGCATTATACCAAATTACGGTTTGTCCTCCCACTATATTAAGCGTTAGATTAGCCACCGTTGGCGCATTATCGTCACAGAAAATATTGCCATCAGTTATTAAGGTAGGTGGAGCTAAAGTCATTACTTCGAAATTGGCATCTAACGTACTGCCTAATGTTCCACCACAACCAGAAGTAGTTGAACTAATAGCAGTGATGCTGATAGATGTCGTTCCTCCTGTTGTCAAACTAGCCGCTGGAATTACAAAGGTTCCTACGCCGGCTGTTACAGTTAAAATCGCTGATAGAGCCGTTGCATTGTTTGCTCCACTGAGATTATAGAGTATTGTATAGGTCCCATCATTTAATGCTGTCACTCCTGTTATGGTTGCGGTACTATCAAAATTTGGACAAGTTGCAAGAACCGATATTGTGGCACCAGTAAGCGACGGTATTGGATACAGGGTGAAATTAACCACCGCATTCTCATTTGCGTTTGTACACCCTCCTGCACTAGCTACTATTCCGATTATGGTCAGCGATTGATTTCCAGCATTCGCAAACAAGGAAGCTGCCAATGTGAATTGACCAACTCCATTTATCACTGATACGATTGCTGTAGTCCCACCAGTAGGCGCACCTCCTGGAATAGAATAATTGAATTGGTAATTTCCATCCGGTAAACCGGTTGCATTGGCAATATTGACTACTACATCATTACCGAAGCACACATTGGCAATCGACAAGTTGGTTGGATCAAGATCCGCCAAAGGTTTTATCAATAAGGAAGTGGTTACATTTAATAAACTAAAACATGCGTTGGTATTGTTGGTGATTTTAGTAAAGGAAATTACCGTAGTACCGGCATTCGGTATTACATTACTTTGGATTGTAAAACTGCCAATCCCACCCGCTATAGTCACTATAGCTTGTTGGGCCGCTAGAAAGTTACTACCTCCTAAATCATAGTCTAACGTATAGGTTCCATCAACCATACCGTTGAAGTTCACTATACCGTTATTTCCAATACAAATGGAAGGAGCCGTAAGATTTAAACTGGTCAAGGTTGAACTTGGTAAAACGGTAAATTGAACCAGTTCTGCATCCACTCCACAGGAATTAGTAACTGTATAAGTATAAGAATAAGTACCTGCTGCAAAATTAAGGATATTGAAAGGCGTAGTAATTACTTGAGAAGCACTATCGGTCCATACGCCACCGGTTTCTTCACCACTCAATAATGTACCTAAATCTAAGATAACGGTAGAGGTACATACCGAAGTAAGCCCTGTAAAAGTTCCTGCATTTGGTGTTGTTTGTACGGCAAAAGTAGTGGTTGCATCTTCATTATTATTGCTACAACCCGTTGTTGAAATTATACTGTTGATGGTAATAGAATAAGGACCAGTAGCACCAAAAATAGTTGAAGGGATGGTAAAGGATCCGTTGCCTCCTGTAATCGTCACATTTCCTGAGTTACCTGTGGTAGTTGTACCTGTTGGAATCGTATAATTAAATTGATAGTCCCCATCAGGTAGATTGACCGCGTTGGAAATCGTTACTGTTGCAGGAGAGCCTAAACACACATTGGCTACTGTAATATTAGCATTATCTAATTGAACTACTGGATTAACTACTATCGTTCCATTAACAGAAGTTAAAGACACTTGGCAAGTTGTTGTAGTATTTTGAATATTGGTAAAGGTAATAATGGTAGTGCCTGTATTTGGAACGGTGGCTGTAGGAATAGTGAAACTTGTTGCTCCACTTGTTACCGTTACGGTTACTATTTGATCTGTTGCACTATTGCTGCCACTTAAGCCATAAGTTAAAGCATAGGTTCCGTCTACCAAACCTGAAAGGGCAACAACAACATCAGAGCCGATACAAACTGGTGCTGCATTAACATTAGTTGAGTCAAAAATTGGATTTGGCAACACTTCAAATTGTACCGATTGAGATACAGTCCCACAAGGATTGGTTAACGTATAAGTGTAGGTATAAATACCTCCTATGAAGCTACTAATGTTGATAGGTGAAGTTACTATTTGTGCAGCACTATCGGTCCAAACGCCCCCGGCATCTTGACCTGTTAATAATGTATTCAAGTCAACGGTACCTGCAGCAGGACATATTGGACTCATTGTTACTACTGTGCCCGCATTTAGTGTCGTTATCACTTCAAATGTAGTCGTTGCATCTTCATTTAGGTTGCTGCATCCTACAGCAGTAATAATTGAGGTTATCGTTATTGAATAATTTCCTGTCGTACCAAAAACTGCGGAAGGTATTGTAAAGGAGCCGTTACCGCCTGTAATAGTTATGTTACCCGAATTTCCTGTTGCAGTGGTTCCTGTTGGGATTGTATAATTAAATTGATAATCACCATCCGGAAGATTAATTGCATTGCTTATTAAGACTGTTGCGTCAGTACCAAGGCAGACATTTGAAACTGTAATATTAGCATTGTCTAGCTGTACCGCAGGTAAGATCGTGATGGGCGCGTTTACTGTGGTTAAAGCAACCTGACAAGTGGTTACTGTATTTTGCATATTGGTAATGGAAATGGTTGTAGTCCCACTGTTTGGCACAATTGCAGCGGGTATTGTAAAACTACCCGTTCCCCCTACTACTGTAACTGTTGTTGATTGCGTTGTGGCCGTATTGCTTCCACTTAAATCATAGTTAAGGGCATAAGTAGCGTCCATTATTCCTGAGAGTGTTATTGTAACATCTGAACCGATACATACGGGAGCAGCACTTACATTGGCAGACGCGATTATTGGATTAGGCAATACTTCAAACTGTACCGTTTGGGTAGCGGTGCCACAGAAATTAGTAACCGTATAAGTATAATTGTATATTCCACCTAAGAAGTTACTAATATTTATTGGTGAAGTGACTACTTGAGAGGCACTATCTGTCCATACCCCACCGGCATCTTGACCAATCAATAAAGTATTCAAGTCAATAGTACCTACTGAAGGACATACTGGACTCATGGTCACTACTGTACCAGCATTTGGTAATGGATTTACGGTGACGGTAACGACAGTTGTTCCATTCAAACAAGGAGAAGTCCCAACAACCGTGTAGGTGAAATGGTAAGTCCCTACTCCGATTACGGAAGGATTAAATATATTACCAGCTAATGCACCCGTACTATCATCATCACTCCAAGTTCCGACATCTTGTGTTCCGTTTAATCCTGTAAATAAATCAAACGAAGTAACATCAATACAAGTATTTACAGATTGCCCCACTCCTCCTGTATTTGGAGCTTGCACTATAGTAACATCTACTTGTGCACTATCTGGTGTACACAAGGCAGAACCGACTGTATAAGTATAGACTTGTGCTGTGTCGAGAGCAGGGTTAAATATCCCCGAACCACTTGCTAAGGTTGGGAACCATGTTCCGCCTGCTTGAGGAGTTCCCCCAAGGGATAAAAACAAGTCGGTTGGAGCATCACTTGAACAGAACACTTTTAACCCGTTATCTCCGGCATCGGGCACTGGATTGATAGTAACTGTAACGGTTGCTACATCATTATCACATGGGTTAGTACCTGATAAGGTATAGGTGTAAATTCCGGCAGGATCAGTAGCAGGATTAATTATACTCGTAACCACTGTATTGGATGGATTCGTCCAAATCCCTCCTAATTGAGCGTTTGGACCTAGTAAGTCAAACAAATCTTTAGTTGAGCTATTCACACAAAGCGTTACTGAAGTACTTGCACCCGCTTCGGGCCCTGGAGTTATGTTTACAACCACCGTAGCGGTATCTGCTGCACACGGCGCAATTCCTGTAACAGTATAGGTATAAGTAGTTGAAGCATCTATGGCTGGATTTATTACGCCTGTGCCACTAGCTAACGCTGGTGACCAAGTACCACCTGGCTGTGCATTTGGACCAAGTAATGTAAATAAATCTATAGGATCTTGATTTGAACAAAGAGGTATACTTGTATCATTACCAGCATTTGGGACAGGGGATACAGATACTTGTATAGAAGCTGTAGATGGTGTACATGGTGCTACACCGGTAACCGTATATACATAAGTGTTTGACAAATCAACTGCAGGATTAAACAGTCCGGTACCACTAGCTAAAAGCGGTGACCACGTTCCCCCTGTTTGTGCATTAGGTCCTAATAAAGCAAATAAATCAAAAGGAGCACTTGAAAAACAAACGGCAATAGGACTTGTTGGGGTATCCCCTGCATTGGGTTGGATATTAACCGTTAAATTAATAATTTGATTTAAAATCTTTGTACATCCTGGAGCACCTGCCGTAGTAACACTTACTAACGTAATTATTGTATTTGAAGTATAGGTAGCAGTTAAGGTAGCTGTACCTGAAGCATTTAACACGATGGTTTGGTTGGCTCCACTATTTACCGTATACGTGACCGTTGCATTGGCGGTACCGGTAAAAGTCAATACGGCACTGGTATTAGAACAAACCGGGGTACTTGCAAAAGAAGCAGTAGCTGTAGGGTCTATTATCGTTAATGTAACAGATTGATTCAATAATTTAATACAACTTAGCGGAATAGACGTTGCAACACTTACTAAAGTAATGGTAGTATTTACGGCATACGTTCCTACTACGGTTGCGGTACCTGAGGCATTTAATACTATAGTTTGATTGGCTCCACTGTTTATTGTATAAGTTACTGTCGCGTTTGGAGTACCGGTGAACGTTAAAGTTGAACTTGTATTAGCACAGATGGTTACAGGATTGAAGGCCACTGTTGCGGTTGGGTCGATTACCGTTAAAGTAACTGTTTGATTTAGTGCTTTTGTACAACTTGGCGAACCTGCCGTGGTTATACTTACTAAAGTAACGGTAGTGTTGACGGCATACGTTCCTACTACGGTTGCGGTACCTGAGGCATTTAATACTATAGTTTGGTTGGCTCCACTGTTTATCGTATAGGTTACTGTTGCATTGGCGGTACCAGTGAAGGTTAAAGTTGAACTTGTATTAGCACAGATCGTTACAGGATTGAAGGCCACTGTTGCGTCTGGCAAAGGAATAACCGTAATAGTGGCGCTACTTAACTGATTGTTATCACAACTAGGAGAAGTTGGACTTGCTACATTAGTAATATCTACTATAGTTGTGGTTGAAAACGAAGTGACTATAGTGGCGATACCTGAGGCATTCAGCACAACTGTTTGACTTGCACCACTGTTTAATGTATAGGTAACAGTAGCGTTTGGTGTACCTGTAAAAGTTAAGGTACTATTACTATTTGCACAAATTAATGTAGGGTTCACCGCAACAGTAGCTATTGCAAGTGGTAAAATGGAAATGGTGACTGTTGATGTCACATTAGCACAAGCTGGATTACTAACAGTATATGTAAAAGAATAGGGACTACCTGCAAGTGTCATTGTAGCAACATTAAGAGTACCTTGTGAACCATTTGAAGTTGCTATTGGACCTGTCCAAACCCCAGTATTGTCGGGTGTTCCTCCTAACAAAGTAAACAAATCAAAAGGTACAGTAGTGCTAATTTCATTTTCACATATATTTAGACTACCATTTGTACCTGCATTATTTGGTTGGTATATATTTACCAAAACAGCCAACCTATTTACACTTTCGCAGGGTGGATCAATTGTTGTTGCATAATAAGTATGTCCGTTAATTAAGGGTGCAGCTGATGACAAAGGAACACTTGAAAAAGAATTTAAATACCAATTATTTTCACCCGAAGCATTCAAGTCAGCCACCGTTGGTGGAGCTCCTGAGAAGTTACAAAAATTTTGTATAGGACTACCTGTAGGCGTAGGGACATATCCAACGACTGCTCTAACAGGTCTTCTAGACGTTTCACATCCTGTAAAAGGGTTTGTTTGACTAGCATAATACAGCGTTCCATTAACAATCACCGTTGTTATTGGCAAAGGACTCCCCCCTATTGAAGTAGCATACCATTGAATATTATTTCCAACAGCCGTAAAATCTTGGAGTGTCGCATCGGATAGATTTTCAACACAAGGCCCTTGAAAAGGGTCTGCGATTGGTGCAGAATAAATTGTAACCACTACATTTTGCCTTGAACCACAAGCACCCGTATTATCATCTGCAAAATAATCTTCTCCATTTTGCAAAGGTGCACTACTACTTAATGCCGTCGTTGAAGACGCAGTGGCATACCATTTAACACCTCCGCCTGCATCTGTTGCTACTAAATCAGCGATAGTTGGAGATTGGGTATCACAAAATGTTTGCGAAGTGTTGGTTATTGTTGGACATTGAGAGAAAGCTACATTTGAATTTACAAAAACAAGCGCAACAATAAAAAGGTTAAAAAAATATTTTTTGACAAGAGTAGTTATTCTCATAAGCAATATAGTTAAAACATTTTTTAAAAACTATGAACAACTCTATTTATAAAGCAAAACTTACTTAAAACACTATTTATATAATGATTTTAAATACGGATTGTATAGAATTACCCAAAGTAAAAATGCTACCACTATATTACAGATAAAAATAATGAGCCATTTTGACTTATTAAAATGTTATAAACAAAATAATCAACATTATCAACAACATATCAACAATTTTATTTTATTATAACTAACTGAAATAAAATACATTAAAATTTTAAATCCTATTAATATTAAGTTATTAATACTTTTAAGTGTAAATGCATAAAATAAAAAATGTTAATAAATAATCCACGAAATGCAACTTAGTGACGACTAATTGCAAAAAAACTAAAAAAACTATTTAAAAAAAGAAATCTCTAGACTGAGAAGCAGCTAAATTAAATTCTGTGATAATTTCTTCAATAATAACTTTGACTGGAAGAATTTCATTTATAAGTCCGGCAATCTGACCAATTTCCAATTCTCCTTCTACTAAATCGCCTTCAAACATTCCTCTTTTAGCTCTAGCTCTTCCCAACAATTCCTTTAAGTCTTCAATGGTGGCTCCCTTTGCATACAAATCCTGCAAATCGCGATAAAACTTATTTTTTATCAAACGAACAGGAGCTAATTCTTTTAAAGTTAATTGAGTATCCCCTTCTTTCGTTTCTAAAATTGTATTTTTAAAATTTATATGTGCTGAACTTTCAATTGATGCTGCAAAACGAGAACCCATCTGCACTCCATCTGCTCCTAAGACCATCATTGCCAACATTCCTCTACCCGTTGCAATACCTCCAGCTGCAATTAATGGTATTGCTAATTGCTTTCTAACCATTGGCACTAATGTAAGCGTAGTGGTCTCTTCTCTGCCATTATGTCCTCCGGCTTCAAAACCTTCAACTACAACGGCATCTACCCCAGCTTCTTCTGCCTTTATAGCAAACTTAGAACTACTGACTACATGGACTACAGTAATTCCATTTGCTTTTAAATGAGCAGTCCATGTTTTTGGGTTACCTGCCGAGGTAAAAACAATTTTCACTCCTTCTTCTATAATTATTTGAATAATCTCTTCTACATTAGGATATAACATTGGCACATTTACACCAAATGGTTTATTTGTTGCTTTTTTACATTTTTGAATATGTTCTCTAAGTACATTTGGATACATTGAACCAGCCCCAATCAAACCAAGCCCTCCGGCATTACTTACTGCACTTGCTAATTTATACCCACTGTTCCAGATCATTCCTCCTTGAATGATTGGGTATTTAATATTGAAAAGTTGGATTATTTTATTCATTATTCTTTGATTAATTTTCCGGTCTGTAGTAATGATCCTCCTTTTATATTATAGTAATACAGTCCCGTCTCTAGAAACTCTAAATTAATCTTAATGTTGTTCCTAGAAATAGATTGAGATAAAACCAACTGACCTAAAGCATTATGCACCGAAATAGTTGCTTCTTCCAAATTACTTGGAAAAGTCACTATTACTTGATTAGTAACTGGATTTGGATACACAAAAAAAACTGTTTTATGCGGTTCGTCAATAGAAAGAGAAGCAATATCCATAGCTGTTTGGAAATTAGGTATTCCGTAACCATACAATGCATCAGGTGTTGTAAATCTATCCGCAGATTGTTTTACAAAATCGATAACTTGAGCATTAGTTGCCCATGGTATCGCCTGCCAAAAACTTGTAATTGCACCAGCCATTATTGGACAGGAGAATGAAGTTCCGCTAGCCGTAGTAATAACACCCGTTATGGTTGAAAGTACAGCATTCTCTCCTTGTGCCATTACATCTGGTTTAATTCTAGCATCAAAACTTGGTCCAATGGAACTAAAAGACGCGTAAGTTCTATCTGATTTAACAGCTCCAACAGCTATAACATTTGACGCTTCCGCGGGCACACCGATATGAGGTTCGCTACTTCCACCAGAATTTCCAGCACTTGCCACCACAATCATCCCTTTGCTATAAGCGATATTAGCCCCTTGCGATGCGAAGGCAACATTACCGGTCATTTCCTCATACGTATGACTATAATTTACATTATCGTATTCAAAATAACCTAAAGAAGTTGAAATTACATCGACCCCTAATCTATCGGCTTCTTCCGCAGCTTGTACCCAATAACTCTCCTCAACAGGATTCTCTCCTGACACATCTTCTGTGACAAACAAATAATATTGTGCATCTGGTGCAGTTCCTACCAACTGACCATCCACGAAACCTACCATACAAGACAAAGTCATCGTTCCATGATTGTGAGCTGAAAAAACATTGGTATTCCCTGCAACATAATTGTATCCGCCTAAAAATAATCCATTAGCAAAAAATCTGTTAAAAGGAGCAATTGTATCAACTCCGATAAATCCAGAATCCAATACTGCTATAATTTTACCGCTTCCTGTGAAATTTGCCTGATGCAATACTTGACCGTTTATCATTTGTATTTGATTGGCCGAATTCCCGTAGGCAAAGGTTGTAGTTGTTTCCATTTGCTTATTAACTGGATTGAATGGATTTGAATTTATCATTTTATTATTCAAAGTAGCATTTGCAAATCGAATATGATCCACATAAGACAGTGAGTTTAACGCTAGTATATCAGTTATACTTCCACGAATATGGAGACAGTTAAGCCATTTGGAATTAGCTTTAATTTCTATTCCAACCGAAGTTGCAATACCATCGATGTAAGATTGTTCAATTGGTGCATCAGAAACATCCAAAGTAATTCCTTGGGCCAATCTACGGTCTAAGGCTCTTTGCGTCATTGTTGCTAAAGGGTTATCAAAAAAAGCTTGAGCATTTGGCTTATCATTAAAATAAACCCATGCATCTTCTTGAGAAAATCCGTAGAAACTAAAAAGAAGAAAAAATAAAAGGAAATTTTTACTCATACTTTACTATATGTAAAGTGCTAATTTATGAAATTACTCCTGAACCAACTAATTCATCGCCAATATTCCATGCTACAAATTGTCCTTCGGTTATCGCAGATTGCGGTTCGTTAAAAGAAACGTATAATCCGCTTTCAAATTGATACAAAGTCGCTTTTTGCAATGCCTGACGGTAACGAATACGAGCCATGACTTCAAGTGATTCTCCAGTGTTCAAAGCCAAATCTTTACGAATCCAATGAATTTCAGAAGGTTTAACACGCAATGTTTTTTTATAGAGACCAGGATGACTGGAACCTTGCCCAGTAAAGATAGTATTGGATTTTACATCCGTTGCAATAATAAATAGTGCTTCCTTGGTCCCTCCTACATTTAAACCTTTTCTCTGTCCAATAGTAAAATAATGTGCTCCTTGATGTTTACCTACTACTTTACCACTTTCAGGCACGTAAGTAATGCCTTTAGATTCAAAAATCAATTGTTCCTCCAATGAATTAAATACTGGGTACTCTTTACTAAACAATTCACTCTCAAAATCGATTTCATATATCAATCCTTCTTTTGGTTGGAGTTGTTGTTGTAAAAATTCAGGTAAACGCACTTTTCCTATGAAGCATAATCCTTGAGAATCTTTCTTTTCTGCGGTGACCAAATCCAATTGCATAGCAATTTCACGAACTTGAGGTTTAGTCAATTCACCTATGGGAAATAATGCTTTTGCTAGTTGTTCTTGCGATAATTGACATAAGAAATAGGACTGATCTTTATTATCGTCTTTTCCGGCTAAAAGTTGGTAAACTAATTCTCCATCCACTTCCAATGATCCTTTGCGACAATAGTGTCCTGTGGCAACAAAATCAGCTCCAAGACTTAGCGCAATCTTCATGAAAACATCAAATTTGATTTCGCGATTGCACAATACATCAGGATTTGGAGTTCGTCCTTGCTCGTACTCGTTGAACATATAGTCCACGATTTTTTCTTTGTATTGTTCGCTTAAATCTACTGTCTGAAAAGGAATTCCGAGTTTTTCTGCTACCAGTAGCGCATCGTTGCTATCTTCAAGCCAGGGACATTCATTGGAAATAGTTACAGAATCATCATGCCAATTCTTCATAAAAAGCCCAATGACGTCATAGCCTTGTTCTTTTAATAAATAAGCGGCAACACTAGAATCTACACCTCCTGAAAGCCCTACTACAACTCGTTTCATTTTACAGTAAAATTTGACTGCAAAATTACTTGATTATTTGGAATCTTCTATGGGTTTAACTCTTTTTTGGAATTTCTTTCCTTGCTTATTCATATTAACCTCTTTCATCTTTCCTTTTTCAAGAATCTTCCAAAGGCCTACTTTCTTTCCGTTTTTATAAATTCCTTGACTAGCAATTTGCCCCAGTGGATCTCTAAAAATTGCAGGGCCGTCATATTCACCATTTTTATATATAGTTTCTTCCATAACTACTCCATCTTCGGTATAGCTTTTATAAGGACCGTCTTTAATTCCATTTACATATGAAGTATCCTCAGCAATTTTACCATTTAAATAAAACACTTTTCTGAGGCCGTTTAATTTTCCGTTGCTATAATATTCCAGCGTCATAATCACAGGGGAATCCTCATGGTAATATTTCCATTCTCCTTCAAATTGTTTATTGACTACTTTACCCTCACTTACTTTATTACTTTTTTGACTGTAAAAAATAGTGTAACAAGAATTATCGATGGGATTAAACTCTCTAGTGGCTATTACTGTTCCCGCTTTAGTATCATCAAAAAACTTAAATATCCCCACTTCTTTTCCGTGCTCAAAAGTACCTTCATAACGTGGACGTTTTGATTCTTCATAGATTCCTTTCCAGACACCCTGTTTCTTTCCATTGTCGTCCAATTTGTTATACTCTTGTGCGTATGATGTAAGTGTGGCAAGCAACAAAAAAACTAAATATTTCATAAAACTCATTTTAAATATAACGTTAAAAAAATCATTTTAGTATGACCTCTAAAAACTATCCAAAAATAGAAAAGATATTTGCAAATAGTTAACAATACAAACCTAAAACTAATATAAATTCATGTCTAGATACTAGTTACATCATAAGATTCATAAAACTTTAAATAGTTTATAAAAAATAGTTGTCAATTTGTATTGAATATTTTTTATATTTGAAAAAAATTAAACCTTACTATTAATGAAAAAACTAATTAAAAAAATTGCCTTAGTAGCTGTCGCTTTTCTAGCGTTTTCTTGCTCTACATCAGAAACTGGTAACAAAAGTTTAGGCACTGTATCAATTGCTACCCTTGCAAAATCAACTCCGACTTTAACTAGTTTTTCTGAGGCTTTAGATGTAGCTGGTTTAACCTCAACATTTGAAACTTCGGGAAATATGACTGTTTTCGCACCTAGTAATGAAGCAATAGCCTCTTTATTAAGCGCATTAGGAGAACCAAGTTTAGAACAATTGGAAATTGACCAACCAGGAGTATTAGCCAAAGTTTTAAAGTACCATGTAGTTGCTGACTCTAGAGTACTTTCTACCGAGTTAACAGATGGTATGACTGTAAATACATTGTTAGGACAAAGCTTTACTGTTAATATTAACACAGAACTAAATGAAATTACATTAACAGATGTTAATCCATTGACTGATGGCGCTTCTTACATTACAGCAAGAGACATCAAATGTTCTAATGGTTTAGTTCATACTATTGATTCAGTATTATTACCAAATTTAGAATAATCAATAATTATCTAAAATAAAAAAAGGAGGCTTATAAGCCTCCTTTTTTTATTCCTACCAACACCGTCTATCTTCTTTTTAAGCTTACAAACTCATAGTAAGAGCATGTTTATATCCATAATCATTTGACTCTCTTAAAATTCCATTTATTTGATCTCTAATAAACAAAACTCTAGTTTGCAGTTTACTATTTAAAAACAAAAAAAAAGGCTACTAAGTAATTTCAGTAGCCTTTTAAATTATAGTAATTGTTATTTTTTCTTGTTTTGAATCTGTTTTTGAGCTTCAGCTTGTTCCATCATTTCTCTCATTTTCTTTTGGAATTTACCTTCAGATTTTGGCTTAGTTTTATTTTCTTGAATCTGAGAATGAATTCTATCGCTATTAATAAAATACTTTTTGATTACTAGCATAATTCCGATTGTAATTAAGTTAGATATAAAGTTGTATAAACTTAAACCTGATCCATAGCTATTGAAGAATATCAACATCATTATAGGAGAAATGTAAATCATCATTTTCATGATTTTGGTCATATCTGGCATACCTTCTTGTTGTGGCGTTGCCATTTGTTGATCTCCTGAAGTCATTTTCATATAAAAGAAAATAGCTATGGCTGCCAAAATTGGAAACAAACTGATGTGATCGCCATATAACGGAATACGGAATGGCAATTTTACCACTTGGTCAAAAGACGACAAATCATCTGCCCAAAGGAAACTTTTTTGACGCAATTGAAATGCAGATGGGAAGAACTGAAACGAGGCATACATAAAAGGAATCTGGATTAAAGCGGGGATACAACCCGCCATAGGATTAACTCCTGCTTTGTTGTACAACTTCATTGTTTCCTGTTGCTTTTTCATTGGATCTTTTTTGAATTTTTCACCAATCTCCATTATTTCCGGACGTAATACTTTCATCTTGGCTTGAGACAAGAACGATTTAAAAGTAATTGGTGACATGGCAATTTTAATTAATATCGTAAAGATTATAATTGCAATACCTAGGCCCATAAATGAGCTCAAAAACCCAAAAAGCGGAATAAAAATAAATTTATTTATCCAACCAAAAATCCCCCAACCTAATGGAATGATTTTATCCATTCCTCGATCGTATTCCTTAAGCGTCTTGTAATCTGTTGGACCAAAATACCAATTCATTTTATAATCTAGCTCACCATTATTAGCCACTAAAGGCACGTTAGCTTTAAATTGTTTTGTGAATATTGTATCCACTTTTTCATCACTAACCAAATTTGTTGAATGCAACTTTGAAGTTGCAAAAGGAGTTTTGGTCAATAATATAGTAGAGAAAAAGTGTTGTTTAAAAGCAATGTAGGAAACTTTTGCAGGTGTTTCTTCCTTGTCTTTACCTTGACCAACATAATTATCTTTTCCGTCTTCATATTCGTAACGAATATCAGCATATCTATTTTCATAGGAAATACTTATTTCATTTCTATATGATTTCAGATCCCATTGTAAATCTATAGGTTTTGAAGTATTCAATACGGAACTCAATCCCTGAGAATGAATATCAAAATCAATTAAATACTTATTTGGTGCTAATACATATTTATATTCCAAGTACTCATTGGCTCCTGCTTTCAACTTCATAGAAAGAATTTGATTCTCCCCTACTTTGGATAAAGTTGGCTCAAAATACAATTCACTTGTACTTAAAACGCGGTTGTCTTTTGTTTGCAATTGCAAATTAAAACATGCATTATTGTCTTTAATTAATTCAACCAATTGTTTTGAATCTTTCTTGAATCGCTCAAATTGCTTTAAAGTTGCTTGGACTATATACCCTCCTTTATTTGCAATTTTAAGTTTAATGTACTCATTTTCCAATGTAGTAAAATCCTCTTTGGCAGAAGGTAAGGTTGCAGAATAGGCAAAGCTCCCCAATGCTCCTTGCAGTTTTTGAATCTTTAGAGAATCGGTCACAGTGGTATCAGATATAGCAGCAGCAACTTCTTTAGAAGGTGAAGCTACTTCTTTAGCTTTAGCTGCTTTTTCAGTTTTGGCCTTTTCTTGTTGCTCTTTGAGTTCGGTTTGACGATTATTGTACATCATCCACATGATGATTACGAAGATTAAACCAAAACCAATAATTGTATTAAAATCAAATTTCTTTTGTTCCATTTTTAAGTATTTGTCATAAGTTGTAACAACCTTATTGTTGTTACACTTTTATTTTTTTTGCTTTACCATTGCGGCCACAAAGCTAACAAAAATTGGATGTGGATTTGCAACGGTACTTTTATATTCTGGATGGTATTGAACTCCAATAAAAAAAGGATGATTCTCCAATTCCACAATCTCTACCAAACCAGTATCAGGATTTACTCCTGAGACTTTTAGTCCGGCACTTTCTAATTGTTCTCTGAACCCATTATTATATTCATAACGATGACGGTGGCGCTCATGAATTTGGGAACTGCCATAAATACTATGCGCCAGCGTCCCGTCAATAAGATCACACTTCCATGCTCCTAAGCGCATGGTTCCTCCTTTGTCTGTTATTGTTTTCTGTTCTTCCATTAAGGCAATAACAGGATGCGCTGTTTCCTCATTCATTTCGGTAGAATTGGCTTCTTTTAAACCAAGAATAGTTCGTGAATATTCAATAACTGCCATTTGCATTCCCAAACAAATTCCGAAGAATGGAATGTTTTTTTCTCGCGCATATCGGACGGTTTCAATTTTACCTTCTATACCTCGACCACCAAAACCTGGAGCAACCAGAATTCCGTCTAATCCCTGTAACTGTTCAGCTGCTGAACTTTCATCTATATATTCAGAATGAATACTAACCACATTTACTTTGGTTTGATTAGCAGCGCCTGCGTGTATGAATGCTTCTAAAATCGACTTATAGGAATCTTGTAATTCAACATATTTACCAATTAAACCAACATTAACCGTTTGTTTAGGATGTTTCAATCTATGCAAAAAAGTATTCCAGTTTCTTAAATCCGGAGCTGATTTTTTGGGTAAGTTTAATTTCTTTAATGCCACAATATCTAGGCCTTCCTCCAACATTAAATTGGGAACTTCATAAATTGTAGAAGCGTCAATAGATTGGATCACTGCTTCTCTTTTTACATTACAGAACAAGGCTAATTTTTGACGCAATTCATCAGACAACTCATGCTCCGTTCTACAGACTAGAATATCGGCTTGGATACCGCTTTCCATCAATGTTTTAACAGAATGTTGAGTAGGTTTTGTTTTTAATTCTCCTGCAGCAGCTAAATACGGGATTAATGTTAAATGCACTACTAAGCTATTACTATCCCCTAATTCCCATACTAACTGACGAACCGACTCAATGTATGGTAACGATTCAATATCACCAACCGTCCCTCCAATTTCAGTAATCACAATATCAAAATCTCCTGAACGACCCAATAATTGCATTCGGTCTTTAATTTCGTTTGTTATATGAGGAACCACTTGAACCGTTTTCCCTAGAAACTCTCCTCTTCGTTCTTTTTCAATTACCGATAAATAGACTCTTCCCGTTGTGACATTGTTAGCTTGAGAAGTGGGAACATTTAAAAAACGCTCATAGTGCCCTAAGTCTAAATCAGTTTCTGCCCCATCATCTGTGACAAAACATTCACCATGTTCATACGGATTTAAGGTACCTGGATCTACATTAATGTAAGGGTCAAATTTTTGTATGGTTGTTCGATATCCTCTTGCCTGCAGTAACTTGGCAAGAGAGGCTGCAATAATGCCCTTTCCTAAGGAAGAAGTCACACCGCCTGTAACAAAAATGTATTTCGTTTGTGTTGGATTCATTGTGTTGTTGTTGTTGTGATGTTGTTGTAAAAAACGAGGCAAAAGTACGATTTAATTTGAAGATTTTTGAATTTGAAGATTTGAAAAATTATTATTTTTTAGGTTTTAGAAGTAGTCCCTTTTACCACTTTAAATTTTCAAATTTTAGTATTTTTAAATTGGATTCGGATATTGCTTTTTAATATTGCGCACTAGTTGTTCCAATCCGTTAAGTTTTAGCTCATAAACCAATTGTAATTGCTCTCCAAGTGTTCCTTTTGGAAAACCTTTGTTGCTGTACCACACTACATAGTATTCGGGTAAATCAATGAGATAGTACCCTTCATATTTTCCGAAAGGCATTTTGGCATGTGCTAATTTAATGAGAAGAAGTTGTTGGGAGTTCATTTAAAATTGAGAATAATCCTTTAAACGTAGGAGAATGAAAGTTGCGTGTAAAATGAAATTCTCGATATTCTAATTTATTTCCAATTAAAGACAATTATTTTCTTAATATCAGGATGCAGGCTGTAAAAGACAGGACAAGTCATTGCGGTACGTTCCAATATGGTTTTGGTTTTATCATCCGTATTCAAATTCATGTCAAATTCAATATGAATCTCTGAAATACGTCGAGGTTCTGTTTCCATAATTTTAGTAACCTCTGCCGTTGAACCTGAAAAATCAACTTCCATTTCACGGGCTTTGATCCCCATTACTGTAAACATACAACTAGCCAATCCATTTGCAACAGTATCGGTTGGTGAAAATGCCTCCCCTTTACCGTTATTATCTAATGGAGCATCAGATATGATTTGACTTCCTGATTGTAAATGAATAGACGAAGTTCTTAAATCGCCTAAGTAAGTGACTTTTGAAGTGGGCATTATAAAGCTTCTTTTATGGTTAAATCTTCGTCATAATATAAAATGTAAATTCCCTTATTTGTATATCCTGCAACCGTGTTAGCAACATACTCAAATTTGTTTTCAATTTGTTCTGAGGCAGCTGTCTGAATAGTTTCTGCAAACGGTTTGTCTTGTGATAAACGAATTAATGTATCAAACATAACATCAAACCCTCGAATAGCATATTGATTAGGCAATATTTTATTTAACTTTTTATATTTTGCATCAAATTGGTTTGCGCCATCCGATTCATTAGGACGTGAAAACGAAGGGTATAACAATTTAAGTTTTGTCAATCTATTCAAAGTAATTTCTTCATAATCTAACGTTTCATTTGGTTCCATAATTACCAACTGCATTGGATATTCTTTTTGAAGATTCATCATTGCAGTAGTTGTTGCCAAAATCATACTGGTACTTTCAGAAGCGATTACAACAAAATTAATCTTATCCTTTTGTAATCTAACTTTTAGACTATCTGAAACCACACCTCCTTTTTCATTTAACCCTATAATCCTGACTCCCTTTTGTACATCTTGAAGATATTGCTTTACACTACTCTTTTTAGGATCTACGATCGCTAACACATTACCTCCTTTGGCACGCATATAATCAAAAATAGAGGTGCGTAATAACTCTGTGGAAGGCATCGATTGATACAAATTTGGATATTTTTTTCCTGCCTCTTTAGATAGTGGAGATACTACTGGTATCTGAGGAACTAATTCGGCCAACTTTTCTACATTGAATTGATAAAAAGGGCCTACAATTGCGTCCATTGCAGCTAAATTTTCCTGAGTGACTAGGTTAGCTAAATTAGAAGTGTTTTTAGTTTCCTGTGAATCTAAAATTTTAATATTAACATTTAAGCCTAATACTTTTGCCGAATCAATTGCCATTAAAGCTCCTGAATAAAAATCCAAGGTTAGGTTTAAAAATTTATCTTTCTTTAAACGTGACTGCGTGGTGTTTAGCGTGTCACTTTCAATCTTTGAGATATTAAAGGGTAAAAGTAATGCGAGTTGTTTTCTCGCATTAGTGTTTAATTTATCCATTAAATTTCCTTGTCCTTTTGAAGGTTCAAGTTTGGGAAGTTCCTTCTTCGATATAATAGGAACCCTTAGTATCATACCGGGCTTAACCCCTCGTTTCAATTCGGGATTCAGTTCTAAAAGTTCACTTTCAGACATTCCGTATGTAGTTGCTATACTAGAAATGGTTTCGTTTGGTCTTACCACATATTCTTGTAAATATTTTTTTCCACTAGACGATGCCGCAGGAGTAGTAACAGGTTTTGTTATGGTGCTGGTATTAGCCTCTGTTTTAGCTGGAGTGTCAACAGCCATTTCTGTCCCTGAAACTTTCAATTTCATTCCTATTGGGAAACTATTTAAAATTTGCGGGTTGAGTTGTTCTAATTCTTCTATGGTCATCCCATACCGTTTAGAAACTCCGTATTTAGTTTCTTTGGGTTCTATTACATGATAGCTGATTTCACCTTTGGGAGCTTCTTTAATTACCTCGTTAGATGTTTCTTTTACTACTTCCCTAACCACTTCTTTGACTGGCTCTATTTTGGCAACCACTGTCGTGGGTTGTTCTCCGGTGGATGCAGGAATTTTAATGTTTTGCCCAATCTTTAATCCGTTTTTCAACAAATCACTATTGGCCTCTTTCAAGGCGTCAACAGTTACATTATATTGCTTTGAAATGCTATATAATGTCTCTTTAGGTTGGACTAAATGGGTCGTGGGGGGATTTCCTTGCTGAACTGCCTTTGGCGCTATTACTGCAACAGAAGTGGCAGAAGTAGTAACACTAGTAGGCGGAATTAACAACACACTACTCAATTGAATTCCGTTTTGAGAATCAGGGTTGAGCTTGTAAATATCAAAAGGAGTAACTTTATATTTTTGGGCTATACTATTAATAGTTTCACCTTTAGTTACAGTATGCTTTATGTATTTTTCTTGTTTCGCTGAAACAGTATACATAAACGAAAATACTGTTAGTAGAATTGAAAAAAGAATACGGTTTTTCATGTACTTGTTGTTTTATTGAAGGCTAAAATTAGCAAAACTTTTTTATTCTAAAGCAAATAACCGATTTTTTTTAACCGTTTATCGATAAACCGAGTATTATTCCCACTCTATAGTGGCTGGTGGTTTTGAACTAATATCATAGACCACTCGGTTAACTCCTTTAACTTTATTAATTATTTCGTTGGATATTTTCATTAAAAACTCATAGGGCAAATGGACCCAATCCGCTGTCATTCCATCAGTTGACTCTACTGCCCTTAATGCCACTACTTTTTCATAAGTACGCTCATCCCCCATTACTCCAACACTATTTACAGGCAGTAAAATAGCGCCTGCTTGCCAAACTTTATCGTACAAGCCATGCTCTTTTAATCCGTTGATGAAAACGGCATCCACTTCTTGCAGAATTCTTACTTTCTCTGGAGTTATGGCGCCTAAAATTCTAATTGATAGTCCTGGACCTGGAAAAGGATGTCTTCCCAACAACTCATCATCTATTCCTAATGTTTTACCCACTCTACGTACTTCATCTTTGAACAGCATTCGCAAAGGCTCCACTATCTGAAGCTTCATGAAATCGGGTAAACCACCCACGTTGTGGTGTGATTTAATGGTTGCTGAAGGACCTTTTACTGAAATGGATTCAATCACATCTGGATAGATAGTTCCTTGAGCTAAATACGTTACATTCTCAATGAGTTTTGCTTCGTCATCAAATACTTCAATAAAAACACGACCGATGGCTTTGCGTTTCAATTCAGGATCTTCTACTCCGTCTAAAGCCGATAAAAAGCGTTCAGAAGCGTCAACTCCTTTTACATTTAACCCCATATCCTTGTATTGGTGCAGTACATTTTCAAATTCGTTTTTACGTAACAAACCATTATTAACAAAGATGCAATATAAGTTCTCCCCAATTGCTTTGTTTAATAGAACTGCTGCTACGGTTGAATCTACTCCACCTGAAAGACCGAGGACAACTTTATCTCCTTTTACTTTTTCCTTTAATTCTTTTATGCAATCTTCCACAAAAGCATTAGGGGTAAAGTTTTGAGGCAATTGGGCAATCTTCACTAAAAAATTCTCTAAAATTTGCTTTCCGTCTGTTGAATGATAAACTTCTGGATGGAATTGTATGGCATAGGTAGTTTCCCCATCGATACGGTAGGCTACATTATCTACGTCTTTGGTACTGGCTAGTTTTACTCCGTTGGTGGGTAATTTTTTAATGGTATCACTATGACTCATCCAAACTTGTGAATTCACGTTTACGTTCTCAAAAAAAAGTTCGCCCTCCTTTATGTAAGACAAATTAGCTCTGCCGTATTCTCTAATATTGGACGCTGCTACTTCCCCACCGGAAAAATGGGCTAAATATTGTGCCCCGTAGCAGACCGCTAGCAAGGGTAGTTTTCCTCTAATTTCAGACAAATCGATTTGCAAAGCATCTTCCGCGCGAACCGAGTAAGGGCTACCGCCTAAGATAACCGCTTTGTATGACGATAAATCCTTTGGATAATTGTTGTAAGGGAAAATTTCGCAGAATATGTTTAATTCGCGAACGCGACGTGCAATAAGTTGTGTGTATTGCGAGCCGAAATCTAAAATAAGTACGTTGTGTTGCATGTGCAAAAGTAGTATTATCAATGGAAATACAAAATTATCTTTATTACTTTTCTGTTGCTTTTTTCAACATCACAGCGTACAACATTATGCGTAGTTCTTTTACTATTAGCTGTTTTACTTCATAATAATTCTAAAGTGCACCTATCAAAATAGAAAGAAGTATAACACAACACATATGCACAACTTACAGTTAATTATATTCACCGCGGTCATTTTGGCCAAGGAAAGGCATAATCAATTATGAACGCACTTTAATTGGCAAACTACAATACATCCTTTATAAAATCTATGATACAACACCTCCCAAATTAGCTAGTCTTTAATTTTTTCGTAGTATTGTAAAAACGATACTGTAACAAAACAACCTAGTAGAACGTCATACCAATTCAAATTAACTCATAACCAATAAACCACTTATGGAATTAATAATTAAAGATTTAGACAAGCGCTATAGCAATGGTGTACATGCCTTAAACAATGTCTCTTTGACCATTCCTACGGGAATGTTTGGCTTACTCGGCCCTAATGGAGCGGGTAAATCGTCTTTAATGCGAACCTTAGCCACTTTGCAAGATGCCGACAGTGGATCTGTAATGCTTGGCGACATTGATGTACTTAATGACAAAGAGGCCGTTAGAAAAGTATTGGGGTATTTACCACAGGAATTTGGTGTTTATCCAAGAACTTCTGCCATAGACTTACTTGACAATCTAGCATTACTGAAAGGATTTGAAAACAAGTCGGAAAGAAAACAAATGATTGAACAACTCTTGGTTAAAGTCAATCTTTGGGAACAACGCAACAAAGCGGTAAGCAGTTATAGTGGTGGAATGCGTCAACGTTTTGGGATTGCACAGTGTCTTATTGGAACCCCTCAACTAGTCATTGTGGATGAACCTACTGCAGGTCTTGATCCAGGAGAACGTAACCGATTTTATAATATCTTGAGTGAGATTGGGGAGAATACTATCGTTATATTGTCTACACACATTGTACAAGACGTGCGTGAATTATGCACGCAGATGGCTGTTGTAGATAAAGGCAGTGTATTATTTGCAGGAAATACTGACGATGCCCTTTTGGAAGTTAAAGGAAAAGTTTGGGAAAAGAAAGTTGCTAAACAAGAATTATCAAAATACCAAGAAGAATATAAAGTCATCTCCAACAAACTGGTGGGTGGCCAACCTTTGATTCATGTGTTTTCGGATAGTCCTATTGACGGATTCAATAAAGCCGAAGAAAACTTAGAAGATGTGTTCTTTGCTAAACTAAACGAGTTAGTATAACTTTTAAAAACGTAACGTCTTATGTGGAAATTTATACAATTCGAACTCAAATACTGGTTAAAGACTCC